>JBHIAC010000016.1:0-37801 GCA_046758365.1 bacterium | reverse complement strand
TCTATTATTATTTTGAAGCTTATAATTTGAGCAAAAATATACCAGGAGCAAAGTACAAGACATTGTGTAAGGTTACGGATTCCGACGGAAGAACTATTACAGGCCTGGGAAGCTCATATCGCACAAAAAAGAAGGTTCACGATTCCAGTGTCGAAATGGGTATGATGAATATTGCCAAACTGCCGTCAGGCAAATATACTTTGGTTTATGGGATTAGCGATTCTTCAGAAAACGTGACCCTAAGCAAGGAAAAGAAATTCTTTGTGTACAATCCGGACATTTCTATTGCTGATTTTGCGCTAATGAGAGAACAGGCAATGATTGAGGAAGGAAGTTATGGCCCGCTGAATATGTTATCTGAAGAAGAACTGGATGAGGAATTTGACCGTATGGTATATATAACCGCTAAGGATGATATCAAATTCTATAAAAGCTTAACTAACGCAGAGGCGAAGAGAAAATTTGTTTTCACAATTTGGCAGTCTCCTAGGATAACCCACCCAGAGCTTACTGGATTGCTTTATAGAGAACAGTATCTCGGGAGAGTGAGAAAAGCCGATATGAACTTTAGATCGGTTTTTAAATCAGGGTGGAAAAGCGATAGAGGCCGAGTTTTTATACTTTATGGTTCTCCAACCCATGTCGAGCGTTTTCCAAGCTCCCAGGCGTCCTTACCTTATGAAATTTGGAACTATGATCATTTGAAGGGACAAGGTGGCGTGATTTTTGTGTTCATAGACCGGACTGGTTTCAATAAATATGAGCTCATACACTCCACACTTCGCGGTGAACTGCAAGAACCTGATTGGCAACGATGGATCACCAGAGGAAGCACTGAATTTCGTTGAGGAATCAAGCATGCGGAGCCGTGGTTCAGGATAAAAATGGCTTCTGTACTAGCGTTATTAGACGCTAACCCTGCTGTTAGAGGAGGAGAAGGATGAGTAAGATTGAAAATTATAAAAACTTAATTTGCATTCTAACAATATCTTTAGTAATATTATCCTGTGGCGAAAGTGAGACCCCACACGTAAGTGTCTTACCTCTCATTGAAGGAGCCGAGCTTCATTTTCGTGGGTTTGTGACTGATGAGGAAGAAGAACTTGTAAGTGAAATCCATAATTTTAGTCGTAAGGTTATTCGTAAAGATACCTTAGACGGACACCCAGTTCATGCTTATGTTTATTACAATCAACAAATATATTTCTATACTGATGAAAATGGTACGGTATGGCAGTACAATACTGAAGACATTGGCAGTCGGATTGTAGCGTATGGACTTTCATTCAGGGCCCCTATTTTGGTTTCATATTGGCAAATTCTTTTGAAGGTGGATGAGGGAGTTGGGACCGAGTGGAGCGTTTCAGTTGATACAACTTTTGATGCTATCAACTTAGCTGGAAATACTGAGCGAATACACTATATGCACGACGGCAAGGCGCGATATGCGGGTTGGACTAAGACATATATTCCAGAGAGGCACAATTATGTGCGTGTCGCGGACGCTCATTGGTATGAACTTAACACCTATATCATTAATGAAACCACTGGTGACACCCTTTTTTCAAGTCACGGTACCGCCCATCAGTATTTCGAACCCAAGCTTGGAGCCATCAAATATATCACTGATTTTACCAAGGCAGAAATTGGACAGTCAGCCGTTCCTCTCCGCGGCACCTGGGAGTTAATGCGTAAGAATATTCCGGAATAAAGTTGTTTATTGAATTGTATTAAAAAAGCAAGAGATCATACCCTCTATTCTGCTAAATTCAGTAATTTGCATTCTACGCGAACATTTTCAAATCAAAGAAGTTTATTGGTTAACCATTACCCGCATTCTTGATGAAAAATCTTTCTAACCGATCAATTTTAAATATCATAGTTCAACTGAAATGTTAGACTCAAAAGGTGTCGATATGTTATTTTTAGGACTTAGAAACCGCCTCATCATTTTTTCAATTTGTTTAATCACCACCACCGCCCTTTCACAAGAAGTGAGACTTTCTGGAATCGTCCGTGATCTGAATACGCACCAAGAAATCCGTTCTGTTAATATCTATATAAAAGGGTCTGAAATTGGTACAACTAGCGATTTTGCAGGACGCTATAGGTTTCTGCTACTCCATCCCACGCCGAAAATGGTCGTAGTCTTTAGACACATTGCTTATGAGCCGCGAGAAATATCGCTGGATTCTCTGAGGACACTATATCGTGTAGACCTGCAGCCTCGAGTAATACCACTTGGAAGAGTTGAAATAGAGGAGCCAGGCATTCAGCGTTTAGAAATAGAGAGAGATTTACCACAAACAATATCTGTAATAGAGGCAAGAAATTTTGAAATTCGCGGGTATGTGGACGCCGGCGACCTGCTAAGAACGGACCACAGTGTTCAAGTTGACGAGGAATTAAGCGGCAAGAAAACTTTAGCGATTCGAGGTGGCAATCCTGACGAAGTCGTGGTTTTATACAATGGCATTAAAATGAACAACGCCTACAACAACGTTTTCGACTTATCACTTATTGATTTAGAGGACATAGAACGATTTGAGCTTATCAAAGGCAGCAACACAGCTTTATATGGTCCCGAAGCATTTTCTGGAGTGATTAACGTCGTACCCAAGGTGCAGCAAGATTATAACATTAGGTTTCAGCAGCGACTGGGAACGTATCGATCGGGAAATTGGGGGTTGCATCTTTATAAGAAATTCGATAGAGTTTCTGGGTCATACAGTATAAAACGTGGAGGTTTAAGGAGACACTTTGTTGATGTTGCAGACGGTCAAGCAAAGCTCGAAAACACTTCATTGCATCATACCGCAAATATCTATTATGATTTACCTACAAACGCTGAGGGACAGCCAAGAGGCTCCTTTGGTGCCATGTGGATTTACACAGATTTAGATTACGATAACCAGCGAGATAAGGTTACCCTGTCAAATTTTAACCATTTGTTTTCATTAAAGTATAGTGGAGACTTGCTTAAATTCAAAGACCTGGAACTTTCTGCTTCTTACAAGAATTTGAAAGAAGAATCAAATAGGAATATCAATGATCGAGCTTTTTACTTGAATGCTCAAAAGCGATTTGAATTTACTGACTTAGATATCCTGTTTGCGTATCAATTTCAACAAAACAAGCTTGATTTCCTCGAACAGATAAGAAAGTTCGATTTACAGAGGAGGCACCATGGATTTGTTTCCATAGTGAAATACCATGGAGAAACTGGCTCAAATTTCCTTCGGACCATTGATGTTGACCTGAGTATTCGTCACGATAGATTAAATGATAGGCAAAGTGACTTTGAGGGAGAGGGAAATGATTTAGGTCAGTTTGAGAAAAACAATTGGCAGGAAACCATGTTTAAATTTGCTTTAAATTTTTCTGGTTACCGCGATGATCTTCTTATTAATGGCTTTTTAAGTTTTGGCGCGAACACTAAATTTCCGACTCTTTTTCAACAGGTTAGTTCACCACTATTGGTATCTTCACCTGCAACGCAGCCAAATTTGAATCCTGAAAAAAACCGGAGTTTTGAATTAGGAGTTAACCTAATCCGAGACGTTGGAGGTCAAACCAGCGTATATGGTTGGCAGGTCTCTGCAAATTATTTTCAAAACCACTACGACAACAAATTTAGAACTTTTATTACTCCTAGGGACCCCGTACCTAAATATGATAATGTCCAAGATGCCAAGATTTCAGGTTTTGAGGCAAAGTCGAGTATTTTTCTATTTCGCAAAAAAGTAACCGTTGATCTAGGTCTATCAAAATATTTTATCTCAGAAAAGGCAGCTTTTCCGTTCAAATCAGACCATAAGCGTACCATTAATCTTAATGTTGACCATGCTGGTTATTCATTTCAATTACATTGGTTCAAGGAAGGTGAGCAAACAGGGTGGTTAAGCTTTCAAAATGGCGAATTTGCGGAGATTAGTCTGCCAGATAATATGAACATCGACATGCATTTAAGTAAAACATTTGAGATATCAAAACTAAAATTTTTTATTAACGCCAGCGGTCGCAACCTATTAAATGATGACTTCGTCTTAGAAGGTATAGCGATTCGGGATCGCCGATTTTACTTAACCTTGGGGGCACAGTATTGAGACGGCCCCTTCATTACATAAATTTTTGGTAACTATTCAGGTGTCGCCACACAAGCAAAACGATTTTGGGCAAGACTATTATGAAAAGCTTTATGTATGAACGATAAGCAGGTTCGTTTTGGTAAATCCTCTCGTTCCAAAATCTTCCTAAGTGTCGATGAATCGACAACACGAACCCCATCACTTCATAATCAAGCGAGTGAAAATCGTCATAGGAAATTGTTTTGCCCTAAATAGTCTTGCCTTCTAATATGCCTGAATAGTTACAATTTTTGTAAAGTTACAGAGGGAGGAATTCATCATGAAAGCAACACGGTCTCTGGCAAGTATTGCTGCCATAGTGATTGGGCTTTCGGTTCTCTCAGGCTGTACAAGCAACCCTTTTGGTGATGATGAAATAAGCGGTGGCGATAGAAGAATCAGCGGCGTTGTACAAGTCAGCCAAGAATTAAATCCATTAGAAGGAGTATATGTTTGGCTTGAAAGTTTCAATATCGGAACCAAAACCGATGAGCAAGGAAATTTTCGGATCGAATTACCGCCACCTTCTAGCCAGTCAACTGGGGGTGTTAGTGGGGTGTTTAATCTTTATTTCTATATAGCTAACTTTAATCTAGTTATCAAACCTGTAGCTGTTAAAGATGGCTTGTTTGTCTATTCCCAAGGCGGGCTCAATCAAGATGGTGAATTTCATAGTCCGATTTTTCTAACCCAGGCTCTTAGGATATTTACTGAAATGATCCCCGATACCGTGGAGAGGGATTCTGGTAGGATCATACGTGCAGATGTTAGATTACAAGCTATAGAGGACACAGTTACCGTATTTTTCCCGACGATGGTTGGACAATACTTTGCTCCTCTTATCTTTGAAAAAATTGGCACGGATACCGTATTTGTAATTCACGGATTTGTATTCGGTGGTTTTGAGTTCGGAGATCTTCTGGTGGTAGACGAGGATTCTCGCACTCGGACTTTTGTTAAGAGGTTAGAACCTGGGGAGTTACCCGTGGGTAGGTATGAAGTCATACCATATCTATTCTTGAGACACGATAGCGTTCCCGAGGAATTGATAAGTAGTATTGGTGAGGATGTAATGGAAATTGGGTCAAATTATCTTGAGATACCTTTTATACGTGAGGGAGGTCAGTTTGTAGTAGAAACGGGTAAAAAAATATAGATATATCTTATTTAGCAAGAACTAGGAGGTTAGCCGAATGAAATTATGCAGGTGGCACCTAACTAATCTTATCGTTTTTATTTCCCTCGTGGTCATTCATGGCTGCACTGAAAATCCTATTGGTGAAGTTGAAGTTTCAGCAGAAAACAGAGAAATACGCGGCAAAGTTCAACTTGGCAATAATATGAGCCCAGCCAGTGTTTATGTCTGGCTGGAGGGTTTTGATATTGGCACCAGAACCGATGAACAAGGAAACTTCCAAATAACCTTACCTTTGCCATCGAGCCAAGGCAATCCCGCGGGAGTGACAGGAGCGTTCAATATTTATTATTTTGTTGCTAATTTCAACTTAGACTCAACTCAAGTATTCACAAGAAATGGCTTTTTTGTTTATTCTCAGGGAGAAGTCGATGGTAACGGTGAATTAAATAACCCGAAAACTTTATTTCAGAACTTGCGAATTACTACACATGTCAGACCTTCCTCGGTGTCGGCTGCTGATTTTGAGTCGGCGGCGGATGCAGCATTTATCTTGAGAGTTGATGTCACTTTGGAAGCCACAACCGATACGGTGGTGGTGTTTTTTCCCGCTTTGGTCAACGATACGTTTGGCCCTTTGATTTTTAGGAATATTACCACGGATGATGTAGTTATTCTTCAATCTGCCATAGCGGGTCTGGTTGAAAGTGATCTAGATACCATTGATTCCGTACCAGTGATGCGAACCATGGCTATTAAGATGACTCTTGAAGATCTCCCTAAGGGTGAATATGAAGTAATTCCATATCTGTTAATCAAAAACGAAGATGTTCCCCGGCTATTAATCGAAAGTCTCGGTGAAAATGTGGAAGCTTTAGGTCAAGGTTACCTTGCTATGCCATTCCGCCGAGAGGGGAATAGACGATTTTTTAGGGTTAATTAGTAAACAGGTACATCTGGAAAAACTACCCCCGGCAAGCCAGTAAGCACTGTAGGAAACAATAGGAGTTAATTTTTCACCAGCACCGTGCTCCAGAGTCAGCCTCTCCAAGAATGTTTCAGACGTTTCCCTCATTGTCTATCAAGTTAACAGGGTCAATATTGGGGATTCTGTTTTGACGTCAAAGGTTAGATCAGTTCCCTTTCGAGTAAATCTTGATTAGCTGATATAAAAAGCCGCCAATTTCATGCTTGTCGCCACTACTGACTTCCCATTTACCTCATCGTTGATAGGGGGGCGCCGATTTCAGACACTAAAACTCTTTAGAGCACCTTCGACTTGGATTGTGGTAATTTTACTTGTTTATTAAAGCCATTATTTTATATTTAGAATTCTGCCTGATTTTGTTAAACTATGGAAAATGTGCTCACCGGAGCAAATAATTACTTTTGGAGTGAATGAATGGTGAAAAGAAATGACATTAATGTTTTACCCTTTTTGATGACCGCAATTATGGGTTTGATTTATGTATATTTCTTTGTTGGAAAGGATCCCGTGCTTTTGGTTATCTTTGGATTACAAACCCTACGAGGCGGTATGGCCTTACGAGTCGCTATTGGTAGAGGCAGAAAAGGATGATATCGCTAAGGTGTATGACCCAGGGGGATTTGCACCGCGTTAACTTAATTCTTTCAAAATCATTTACCCATGCCAGCGTACAAGATGGCTATCGGCCGGATCGAATACCACTTTGCCGTATTGAATTCTTAGAAATGTATTTAGCTTCCTGTCCAGATGGGTCTTTTGTCATCGAAAAGGACGGTGAAATCATTGCGTATAGTTTTTCGCGGCTCTGGGGAACCGTTGGATGGATTGGACCCCTAAGTGTCATTCCTGCGCAAGAAGGTCATGGATATGGAAAGGAAGTGGTCTCGGCTTGCATCGAATTTCTTAACAGAAATGGTGCTCAGACCATAGGACTTGAAATGCCTTCTCATTCTAATAGAAATTTGGGTTTCTATACAAAATTGGGATTTGTGCCAGACAAATTAACGGTAGATTTTGTCCGTCATGTTTTCCCAAAGGCAAGTCAGAACCGACCCACATCATTTGAATCGGTCAAATTCAGTAAGATCGAACCGATTAGGGCTGAGAAATTTTTGACACAAATGCGGCAGTTGTCCAATTCCTTGGAGCCGGGATTGGATTACACCAGAGAAGTTCAATTGGCAACTGAGTATGGTTTTGGGGATGCTTGTTTGTTGACGAAAGATCAAGCAGCTCTGGGCTTTGTTTTAGCCCACACTGAGCCGTATTCTCAAGAAGAAGTCCGACAGTACCTCAAAATCAATGTGCTACAAATGTCTTCAGATTTACCCATAAATACTTTGGATGCATTTCTTGAGGAGATAGAGGATTGGGCTCGAACTGAGTACCTAACAGAAATCTATCTGCGGGTGCCTACTCGCTATTGTCGGGGATATGAGTATATCGCAAAAAGAGATTTTAAAATAGTACATAGTGACCTTCGCATGACTTTAAACGGGTTCTCACAAAGAGATGATCCTAATGCAATTAATTTTAGTAAATGGGAATAATTCTGGAAACAAAATTTACGATCGTTAATTCAACTATTTTTAGATAATCCAATGACTTTAGTGTTTTTTAAAATAAATTTCGCTTGCTTTATATGATCTATTCTATTATATTTAATTTGATTTGCCATATGACCCTCCTATAAAAATAAACTCAGATTATAAATGACGTAGTTGCAAAAAGGTAGATAGTTAAAAATTATAAGTTGAAAATATTGAAATTATGATTGCTTAAGGACGTTGGATAGATCTCGCAGGATACTTTTCCAACGGGATAGAAATCCTACGTCCTTAAAGTTGAAAACATCATGTTTTTGCAACCTCGTCATAAATCAATAATCTACTAATTTAATAGGTAAATTAAAAAAAATATGGAATTATCAGGTATATATTGTCCAATCACGACGCCATTTGTGAATGATAAAGTCGCTCCCGATAAGTTAGCAGAGAATTTACAAAAATGGAATGCTACCAAGTTGAATGGCTATGTAATTTTGGGTTCCACGGGAGAAACGGTTTATTTATCAAAATCAGAAAAGGTTGAAGCTATAAAATGTGCACTTGCCAATCGTGCGAGAGATAAAAAAATTATTATAGGAACCGGGCATGAGTCCACGGCGGAAACTATCAGATTCACTAAATTAGTAGCTGACTTTGGAGTTGATGGGGCATTGGTGGTGACCCCGCATTACTATAAAAACCAAATGATCGAAGATAGTCTATACAGATATTACATTTCGGTGGCTGATAATTCCCCTATACCAATCCTAATATACAATGTACCTAAATTTACTGGTCTTGATATTTCACCATCCTTGGTAAGGAAATTGGCGCCTCATCCAAATATTTTAGGTATAAAAGATAGCTCAAACAAGATGTCTCATTTAACAGAACTTATCAAAGATTCAACATCAAATTTTCATGTGCTAATTGGAAATTACACGCTTCTTCTTCCAGGCTTTTTAATAGGAGCAAAAGGAGCTATATTAGCTTTTGCCAATGTGGCACCTTACGATTGTGTGGAAATTTATCGACTGTTCAGTGAGAAGTCTTACAACCAAGCCCGGAAGCTTTATCTTAGATTAATCCCCCTAGCGAAAGCACTAACAAGCACCTATGGTATCCCTGCTATCAAAGCTGCTTTGGACCTTTTAGGCTTTTATGGGGGTAAACCAAGAGAGCCTCTTTTAACATTAAGTCAAGAAAAAATTGATGAAATTTACCCTTTATTAAAAGAGGCTAAATTGCTGTAAACTCTTTACCAAAAACTTTAGAATGATTAATTAAATATTTACCCAAAATTATTAATTGAATATGATAAAAATAAGTGAAAAGATTGTAGAAAACGTGGTCGTGTTATCTTTAGAAGGAAAATTATCTGGTTTAGAAAACAGGGGTAAGATCCAAGATAAAGTTCGCGCTTTGACTTCTAAAAAGAAAAATAACATTATAATTAATCTATCTCATATCAAATGGATTGATAGCACGGGTCTCGGTGAATTGATTGCTTCTCTGTCTACTACTAAAAAAAATGGCGGGAATCTTTTATTGACCAATATACCAAATCCTGTACAGGGCCTTCTTAAAATGACCAATCTTGAACAGATTTTCGACACCTATGACAGTGTTGAACATGCGCTGGAGGGATTAAAGGGTTAATTTGTCATGGGGAAGCCTTTTATGTGAAATTGGATGGGCTTTTGTGCTCGCCTTTTTTGAGGGATTTGTTCCAGACCATTTTTGTTGATTAATCAATGACGAAAACTCACAATCCTCAAGTAATTATCCATATCTCCCTTCAATATATTCAGCAGTCTTTGGACTTTTAGGCCTGAGAAACAGTTCCTCGGTGCGGCTGTGTTCTATTATTTCGCCCAGGAGCATGAAAATACATTCGTGGCTGATGCGGCGTGCCTGCGCCATATTGTGCGTCACGATTAGAATGGTGTAGCGGCCGGCCAGGCTCAGCATTAATTCTTCAATTGTGCGCGTAGCTTCAGCGTCAAGCGCCGAACATGGTTCATCCATCAGGATAACCTGCGGTTTGAGAGGAAGAAGCCGGGCAATGCACAATTTCTGTTGCTGCTCGAGCTGCAAGGTCGTTGCTTTCGCATTCAGTTTGTCTTTCAAATCTTCCCAGAGAAAAACTTCCTTCAGAGCTTGCTCAACCATCTCGTCTGTTTTCGATTTCCTCAGTGTGCCCTTTCCTGAGTGAATGCGAAGACCAAAGACGATATTTTCGTAGACAGAGATCGGTAATGGATTAGGACGCTGAAAAACCATCCCGACTCTCTTACGCAGTTCAGTCAGGGACACATCCGGGTCGTAGATATTTTTTTGTAAAATTTTGATCTCTCCGGTGGTGATGACATTGCCGTAGCGTTCGTTCACTCGGTTAAAGCATCGCAAAAGCGTGGTTTTACCGCAGCCAGAAGGCCCGATGAGCGATGTGATCAGCCCATCCACGACTTGCATGCTGACGTTGATCAAAGCTTGAAAATCACCGTACCACAGATTGAGTCGGTTGGTTTCGATGCTGTATTTTCTTGGTTCGCTCATCCAAAGTTTCCGTTTACATAGTCGTAGGTCATCTTATTGGCCGGCGAATTGGAAAAAATCACTTCGTTGGAATTGACTTCGATAAGGTCTCCATTCAGCAAAAAAGCAGTACGGTCGGCCAGACGTCGCGCCTGCTGAACTAAATTGGTGACCAGGATGATTGTCATCTGGGAACGCAGTTCTTTGAGCACATCTTCGATGCGCATAGTGGTGACCGGATCGACTGCGATGGAGAACTCGTCGAGGCAGAGAATTTCAGGCTGATGGGATAGCGCACGTGCAATAGTTAGTCGCTGCTGCTGCCCTCCGGATAGCTTGGTGCCGAGGCTGTCTAACCTGTCCTTCACTTCATCCCAGAGTGCTGCTTGTCGGAGACAGCGCTCAACAAGCTCGTCCAATTGGGCGCGGTTATGAATGCCGGCCGCCCGCGGAGCGAACGCAACATTATCGTAAATGGACAACGGTAAGCCGACCGGCAAGGGGAAAACCATGCCAATCTTACGCCGAAATGCGTGCACATTCTTCACTTTCATCACATCCGCGCCATCAATCTTAACCGTTCCTTGTACTTGAGCGCCTGGCACAAAGTCAGTCGTACGATTGATGACCTTTAATAAAGTGGTTTTCCCGGATTGTGCGGGTCCAATGATGCCAAATATTTCATTAGCATAGACATCCAGGGAAATTCCTTTGAGAGCCACCTTGTGGCCGTATCTAACTTTCAGGTCGGAAATTTCAATCTTCTTCATCGAATCTACCCTGTAATCGTAAAACCTCGGTTACAGTGAGGTTCCAGCTCGTTCCCATGTTTAACTTGGGAACGAGTTGGTGGGATACCTCTAAAGAGGTGTTGAAATAATTGAGAGTGTTAGAGCGTTCGCTTGCTTGAGAAGCTAAACACGTTAGCACTTTAACACCAGAACTCCTAAACATGGGCTCCGATCTCTACCACTTTTTTCGAGCCCGCAAGTAAACTCGTAATATGATGGAAAATGCATTGACCAGCAATACAGTACCCAATAGGACAACGGCCGTCCCATAAGGCAAAGCTTCCGGCACATTAGGTACTTGTGTGGAGATGGTGAACAGGTGCATCGATAAAGCCATGACCTGATCAAATAAACCGTAAGCAAATATATCTCCTTCCTTTATGGCTTTATAGAAAACAGCGCCGGTAAACATGATGGGCGCGGTCTCGCCAGCCGCTCGCGACACTTGCAGAATGATCCCGGTTAATATCCCGCCGATAGAGTTTGGCAGTACAATTTTTCGGATAGTTTGCCAGCGGGTGGCGCCAACATTCCAGCAGGCTTCACGAAATGCCATGGGAACCGCACCCAGTGCTTCCTTGGTGGCGGCTATGATCACGGGTAAGGTCATAATAGCCAGAGTGAGGGAAGCTGCAAGAATAGAACGGCCCATACCTGCGAACAGCACAAACGCACCGAGACCAAACAATGCGTGCACAATACTGGGAACGGCTGCAAGATTCACTACCGCAAGATTTATGATCCGGGTCAGCCAATTTTCACCGGCGTATTCATTGAGATAAACCGCGGCTAACACACCAATGGGAGCAGAGACGAGCAATGAAATACCAATCAGATATAAGGTGCCTAATAAAGGCGACCAGATACCACCGGCGCGCATACCGCGTATTGGATTGGTTAGCAAGAAATCAAGGGATAAAATTGGAAAAGCTTTGTAGAACAGATAACCAACGATGAGAAGCAAGGGGAAAATCATGAGTAGCGTCATTAGAAGAAAAATGACTTTGGCTGCGTATTCACTGAATTTTTTTCTGCGGCCGAGAGCGGTTTCCGCAAACATGCTCTGGCTGCTCGTTGCTTGTTGCTGGTTGCTGGTTGTTAGCTGTTGGTTTGGCATTGCTTCTGCTTATTCATCTTCATCGTACAAAAATTGTTGTGCAACTAAATCTTTAGGTGGTTGATAATCATAAATGATCTTTTGCAGGAATTTATTTATTTTCCTTCCGAGAATATCATAGCGTTCAAATAGATTTTCAAAGAGTCGTGTGTCAGTCAGTGATCCCGTTTCAAAAAGCAATTCTAAGTGTTCGTGGGTTTCATCGCAGGATGCTAGAGCGTAAGTCAGAAACTTGATGTATTCATTCTTGTACCTTTTCCTGCCAAAACCTTCCGCAATATTGCTCGAAATGGATTTCGATGAGCGACGGACCTGGTTTCCTTCCTCATACATTTCAAACTTGGGCAACTTTTCAAGAGTCATTTTATGAACCGCCACGGCCAGTTCATGCGCCATTTTCCAAATTTCAAGATCACGATAGCTCTTTGGCTTTTCTTTGGCCATCACATACGGCCTCGTTCAATTATTATTTATTGTCTCATTTTGTATTGTGATACCAGCAACAGGCATCCAGCAACCAGCCTCAAGCACTTACTTTTTTCGAATACCTTTTACAATCAAGTCGGCGGTGAGATTCACCACGAAGGTGATGGAAAAAAGCAAAACACCAATAATGAATAATACCTGGTAATGGTCTGAATGCACGGGGGCTTCGCCGAGTTCGGCTGCGATGGTAGCCGTCAAAGTTCGAACTGAATCGAGTAAGCCGGTCGGGATTTTTACCGCATGGCCGGTGGCCATGAGTACGGCCATGGTTTCCCCAATAGCGCGGGCGATTCCCAGCAGGACTGCAGCCAACAAGCCATTTTTTGCGGCTGGCAAAAGAACCCGGTACACGAGCTGCCAGCGGGTCGCACCGAGCGCTTCGGCCGCTTCTCGATAGGAATCCGGTACCGCCTTGAGGGCGTCTTCTCCAATGGAAACAATGATGGGCACACTCATGAGCGCCAGAATGATGCCGCCGTTTAGCACCGTCAAGCCAATCGGTGCATCAAATAATGAAATGATGAGTTGGTTCATCACCGTCAAACCGATGAAGCCCCAGACCACGGAGGGAATAGCTGCCAGAAGCTCGATGACAATCTTAAATGTCTCTTTGAGTTTAGGGCTGCAAAATTCGGAAATGAAGATCGCTGAACCCAGGCCGAAGGGGACTGCCATGGCCATAGAAAGCAGAGTTACGCTGCCAGTTCCCGCCATCAAGGCCAGAACCCCGTATCTTTTGTGGCTTACAGAAGTGGGGTACCACTCTGGACTGGTGAAGAACTCTCGGATATTTAGGCCATGGAAAAGGAAGTCAGCACCTTCGCGGAACACGAAGAAGAAAATCCCAAAAACAAATAAAATCGCACTAATCCCGCAGAATCGAATCGTCCATTCAATGATAAATTCCGAGACGGACTCCAGACGCTGCCGACTTATCATCTATTCAGATTCCTGCGAAGAGCTTTTTGCGACTATCTGTCTTTCTTCTTTCGGTACAGGTACGTAACCGGTGGTTTCTACAATTTTCTGACCTTCATCAGAAAGAACCCACTCGAGATATTTCTTAACAGCGCCGGTGGGTTCACCCAGGGAGTACATGTGCAGTGGACGAGAGATTGGATAACTGCCACTGAGTTCATTTTCCATATTTGGTTTATAGGCCGGGGCGCCTTGCTTTTTAGAAATTCTTAGCATCCTTACCTCGTCGGTGGCATAACCCATGCCACTGTAGCCAATAGCGCAGGGCGTTGTGCCGACTAATTCTACCACATCTTTTGAGCCATGCAAATCCCGCGACCCTAATTTGAAATCTCGTTGCTTGCCCAGCACGGTCTCGCGAAAATAAAAATAAGTGCCAGAATTGGACTGCCGACTCACGCGAATAATTTCATCACTTGAACAAGCGGGATGGCTAATGCCCAGTTGGGACCACTTGGTGATGGTTCCACCTTCACCATAGATTTCAGCAAGTTGTTCAAGTGAAATCTCTTCTAACGGGTTGTCTTTATGCACATAGACCGCTAAAGCATCATAACCAACCACGAATTCGATTGGCTCTTTGCCGGTATTTTCTCTCGCTCTTCGTAACTCCTCGGGCGTCATTTTACGACTGGCGTTGGCAATATCTACGGTACCGTTGATTAAAGCGGCAATCCCGGTACCGGAACCACCGCCAGAGACTTCCACCGACACCGTAGGTTCAACTTTAGCGTACTCTTCAGCCCATGCCTGGGCCAGATTTACCATCGTGTCCGAGCCTAAGTTCTGGATATCAATTTTGCCGACTGCGGATTTGCCGGCCTCTTCGTGGTCACTTTTCTTCGTACACCCGGCTGCGCTCAGCGCTATTGTTAACGCCACCAGCGAAATACTTAATTTAAGTGTAGTGTTTTTGAACATTATTTTTCCTCCTTATATTTTGGTTCATCACCAAGCACCGCGTGGATGAGATCTCTGATGCGTGTATCGAGGTATTGAAACGCCTTTTCGTATGCTGCTTGAATTTCTTTCTTTGAGCCTTCAACCTTTGATGGGTCTTCAATGTTCCAGCGAATACTTACTGTCTTTGTGGGAGGAGGGGGGAAGGCTGCCTCAGCTTCTTTACAAAGCGATATAATGACATCGTAGTGTTCAAGGTTTGGAATTTGGTTTAGATATTTGGAAGTCTGACGAGAAATATCGATGCCTTTATCCACCATAAATTTTACTGTTTTCGCATCCACGGGGCGAGGTGAAATTCCTGCACTATTAAACCGGAACCTCTGCAAGCCGAGAGAGTTGCCAATCCCTTCGGCCATCTGAGCCCGACACGAGTCGCGTTCGTCGATAAAAAGTATGCGGAAAATCTCTTTGCCCTCATGTTTAATATACTTGCCCGTGCACATAAACAAGACTTCTTCGCAAATATTACAGGCTTGATCCGCCACGCGTTCAAAGCGACTGGCGATAATCATGAGTGGCGGCAGAGCTTCCGATGGGAGCTTGCCGGCATCACGGAGTCGAACCAGATCATCGTGAATGCGGTAACGAATGCTGTCGGCCTGTTTGTCCATTTTTTCCATTTTCATGGTCGCGGTCGCCAATTCCACGTTTTGCTCTACAAAGGACTGCACCGCGTTTCGGAGCATCGATATTGACAGATTAGCAATCTCCAAAAATTTGTCGTAGGAAGGCTGGGGCTCGAGGGAACTGACGGCCGAAAACTGCCTGGCAATGCTTTCGGCATAATCACCAATGCGTTCCAATTCATTATTGATTTTTATGACTGCATATACAAAGCGTAAATGACCGCCAGCGGGTAGCTGGCGGACAAGAAATTCCTGGCAAAGCCTGTCTATCTCCTTCTCCAACTCGTCTATATACCCATCTCGTAAGATGACAGAATAAGCTAACTTGCGATTTCTTTCTGTGATCGCTTGTAGACTTGTCCTTAAGGCACTCTCTGCCAGCTCCCCCATTTCTATGACCTTGTCGCGAATCCGATCGATATCGTGTTGCAGGGTTTCTTCTAATTGAGATGGCATATCAACTCTCCTTATTCCCTCTTCAGGCAAATCTTTGGTTCCAGCTCCTCCGGGTTAGAATTTCATGATTGTGAATAAATCTTTGTAACGCTTTACAACTCTTCTTCGGTATTTTTGAATGTTGAGACTAAAGTTACAAACTGACTGAAAAATCTTGCTACACAAATATAATAATTTCGCTCAATACAATCAAGGAAATTTTGTCTCGAATTAAAAATCCATTGCAAAAGATTTTCGAAGTTATATATTTAACTTATCGTGAACCTTAAAGAATAATCAAAAAGATTGCCGCACTTCACCAGGTGTTAATGAAAGAATGGGCTTATTAATAATAACTATAAGATTAAGATAAGGAAGACTAAAATGCGTACAATAGCCAGGTTATTTGGGCGTTCACCTTTTGCTCCGCTTCAGTCACACATGAATAAGGTCGCCGACTGTGTTCATAAAGTTGGAGAATTTTTTGAGGCTATTCAAAAGGGTAACCAAAACACAGTTGAAAATCTTGCCAAAGAGGTGTCTGAATTAGAACATACGGCAGACCTGACAAAAAATGAAATTCGCAACAATCTCCCAAAAGGGTTGTTTTTGCCGGTAGATAAGGGGAACCTTTTGGAAATTTTGGCAATTCAGGACAGCATCGCTGATAAAGCCGAGGACATCGGTCACTTGTTGATTTTACAGAAATTAGATATGCCAGCAGAATTGAAGGATGATTTTAAGGCTTTTCTTGCAAAAAATATAGAATCGTTTAATGTGGCGCAGCGAATCATTCAGAAAATGGATGAACTCCTTGAATCATCCTTTGGAGGTATTGAAGCAGAAAAAGTTAAAACGATGGTGGACGAAGTCGCTTACAAAGAGCATGAATCCGATCTTTTACAACAAACACTTCTTAGAAATTTATTTAGTCTTGAAAAGAGAATATCCTACAGTTCTTTTATTCTATGGCTACGAATTATTGAAACGATAGGGGCTATTTCTGATTTATCAGAGAATTTAGGGGACCGAGTGCGTGCGACCCTAGAAATTAAATGACACACCATTTAATCTATATTATATTCCAGCCCGGAGACAATTATATGAATTTTGGAGGTATGCATGGGCATTGAAACGACTTTAATATCTCTCGCAGTGATTTTTGGATTTTATATGGCCTGGAGCATTGGTGCGAACGATGTCGCCAATGCAATGGGTACTTCAGTGGGATCCGGTGCTTTAACCCTGAAAAGGGCTGTAATTTTTGCAGCGATTTTGGAATTTTCTGGTGCCCTGTTTGTCGGTTCTCATGTTTCTGAAACAGTGAGAAAAGGAATTGTCAATCCAGAAATTTTTACCAGCGATCCTTTGATATTTGTGTACGGAATGTTGTCTGCGCTTCTTGCTGCTGCGGCTTGGCTGCAGATTGCTTCTTATTACGGCTGGCCTGTATCTACAACGCATTCTATTGTCGGTTCAATTATAGGATTTGGTGTGGTCGTAGGTGGGATGCATGCTATCCATTGGGACAAAGTAGGCAGTATTGTTGCGAGTTGGGTGGTCTCTCCATTCTTGAGTGCAACCATTTCCTTTTTAATATTTAGCTTGCTGCGAAGGAAAATTTTTTATGCCTTAAATCCAGTTGAAGCAGCAAAGAAATTAACCCCCTTTTTAGTATTTTGTGTATTAGCTATTTTGACTCTGGTTATGGTATTTAAAGGTTTAAAAAATATACATTTAAATCTTCCATTTCATCAGGCTTTGGTTACTGCGGTGTTGGTAGGTTTACTGGGCGCCGGGGTTAGTTATTTGTTGGCTTCAAGAATTCACGTGGAACCCAGCCCTGAAAGAATTCGAAAATTTCAATCCCCCCAGGTTATTAATGGACTGGACAAAGCGGTACAGCAATTACAACGGGTAAAGTCGGCGGCGCTTGGAGACTTTCAATATCAAATATCTCGAGTTTTAGACATAGTGGATGACATGTCGCATACCGTCAAAAAAGGAACAGAAATAGAAGTAGGGAGCTCTGAGTATAATGCCGTAGAAAGAATATTTGTTTATTTACAAATATTAAGTGCTTGCTTTGTGGCTTTTGCCCATGGAGCTAACGATGTTGCAAATGCCATAGGTCCACTTTCTGCTGTGATTGCGGTTCTTAGAACTGGCATCGTTGCATTGAAGACTACTGTTCCCGTCTGGGTGCTGGCGCTGGGGGGAGTCGGAATCACCTTTGGTCTGGCTACTTGGGGTTGGCGGGTTATTGAAACCGTTGGAAAAAGGATTACGGAACTTACCCCCACCCGTGGGTTTTCAGCAGAATTTGGCGCCGCTACCACGATTGTTCTTGCTTCAAAATTAAGCCTGCCCATTTCTACCACGCATACTTTGGTTGGAGCAGTACTCGGTGTTGGTCTGGCACGCGGAATAGGTGCGTTAAATTTAAATACCGTACGGGATATCCTCGTGTCGTGGTTAGTTACCATACCGGCTGGAGCTGGTATGGCTATATTATTTTTCTATATTCTAAAAGCGATTTTCAGTTGAAATTCAATATAAAGAAGTAATTTAGCACCTGATTTATTAAAAACTGAAGATTATCAAAACGGAACACGACATCTTGAGAATTTCAAAACACGCTTATTATTAAATAAATAATCAAAGCAGTAGCTGCGGCAACCAAGGCATAGGGCAGTTGCGTTCTGACATGGTCAATATGATCAGAGGCAGAGGCCATAGATGAAATTATGGTTGTATCTGAAATGGGGGAACAGTGGTCACCAAAAATCCCGCCGCTAAGTATGGCGCCGATGGTTGTATACAAATTGGCACCCATCAAAGCAATCATCGGTATGCCAATAGGAATCATAATGGCAAAAGTCCCCCAGGAGGTACCGGTTGAAAACGCAATAAAACAAGAAACCAAAAATAAAATGGTTGGCACCAGGCTCGGACTTAACCACGCCTTTGCTAAATTTGCCACGTAGGGACCCGTGCCCAACTCTTTGCAGGTACTGCCAATGGCAAACGCCAGCATCATAAGTAGCGCTAACGGCATCAGTCCGCCAATCCCTTTGAGAAAAAGGTCTACGACTTCTCTGAGGTTCAGAATGCCCTGAATCATATACAAGTTGCCCGCCAAAGTAATCGCGGCCAACACGGCCCAAAACACAGAAGTTGAACCAGAGCCTTTCATAATATCTCCGTGGCCGGTAATCAAGAGACCTATCGGCATCATGAAAACCATTACGGCTATGGGAATCAGCATGTTTTTTGCTTTGGGCCGCACGTTCTCCTTGGTGGCAATGGCAATGATCTCAGTAGAAACCAAAGGCTCAGCTCCGTCCCGCAAAACCTTACCTTCTTCTCTGGCTCTCTTTTCGGCTTTAGCCATAGGACCGAAATCCTTGCCCGTAAGAATTACCACAAGAACTGTGACTAAGGCAAAAATAGCATATAAATTAAAAGGCAGCGATTTTAACAAAGTAAAAAAAGGGGTGTCAACATTTTGTGCTGCCAGAAGTCCCATAACATAAGCTCCCCAGCCATTTAATGGAATTAAAATACAAATCGGAGCAGAAGTTGAATCACAAATATAGGCCAACTTTTCTCTTGAAATTTTTAACTTATCAAATATAGGACGAGAAACGGCTCCTGTCACCAGGCAAGTAATGCTGGATTCCACAAAGATCACCACGCCAATTATCCAAGCTAAAAGTCCAGCGCTCCTTCGGTCTTTTACGAAACCTTTCCCTAAAATCCATTGAATAAATCCATTCACACCGCCAGAACGCTGGGTAAAAGCTATCAGAGCACCTACCATGGCACTAAAGGCAATGACCTTTGTGTTGCCGCCATCCTCGAAGACGCGGATGCAAGATTCCAAAGCTGCTGCAAGTCCTGAAATAGGATTTCCGTGAGCTAAAATTGACCATCCTAACCAGATGCCAAAAAATAGCGAAATAAATACTTGTTTAGTCCAAATAGCTAAAATGATGGCAATAATAGGAGGAAGAATCGAAAGCCAGCCAACTGTTTCCAATATAACCTCAAATTCATTGTGACACAAAAAAAACCGCCTATCGCAGCAGTTTATTATATTAGGATACAGAGTTCACTGAGAATACCTATAAAGCAATAGCCAGGAATTCCAACTAAAGCCAACGGATAGAAATAACCCAACGGATGGAAAAGCTAAAAAAAATATCCGTTAGGTTTATTAATCCGTTAGAAGTATATTTTGGTAGAGATCTTTTGCACAAAAAACAAAGATTTGTTTGATAATACTATAATACGATTAGTAGATGCTGTTTCTTATCCAATAGTTTTTATAGATTCTGGCAATAATTCTGACAGATGTGGGTATTCCTCAATTAAACGAAAAATATCTGCTAAGTCTTTTTGTCGTTTACTTTTTCGCCTTTGCTCATCAGAATAGGCCCAAATTTTGCCTTTCAAGACATCTTCCAAAGAGGCAACCTTCATGGTATAGCCCATTACTTTTTTGTTTGAGGCACTACTGATAAAAGATTGATAACGGGAGTTAGTTTGCAATTGGATACGTAAATTAGATTGTGGGCTTTTTAGATTCAAACTATGAGGAAACTTTTTTATTGTAAACAATTTTTCTGCAACTTTGCTTAATTTATCTATTGCATCAGCAGCCACTACCATATCCAAATCCAAACTTACCACAGGTTCAACATAGGCATTCACAGCTAATCCACCGATAAGACAATAATCAATTTCATGTTCATTTAACAGATCAAGGAGGCGTTGTAAGATGTCCTCTTTTCCATTTGCAACGCGGTTCATAAATTCTTTTTGTGTCATAGAAAATGCCTTTTGCTCACAAATTGCTATAAGATAATAAAATATAGAGTATCTACTTGAGAACAGCAAGATAATTTTTTCAAATAAAATGCTTACTAATTCTTTTTATTACAAGACTCTTGTAAAATTCAACTAAGTCATGTAAATCGAATCGAAATCGTCATTCCCGAATAATTTTATCGGGAATCTCATGCCTAATTTACTGATGGATTCCCGCTTAAAACATGCTGGAATGACATTCAGAGAGCAAATATGTTAAATTTACAATAGTGTAGTTATTAAAAGGGGCAACACGAATAAAATAGTCAGAATTATTTCTTATTAGTCAATTTCGAATAGGTTTATGAGAATAAATAAAATAAATTAGGGTTGTTGTTTATTTTATTACATCAACTCCCAAATACGCTTTCAAAACTTCTGGAACAATAATCGTTCCCTCATCGGTTTGATAATTTTCTAAAATAGCGATTACCGTCCGTGGTAGGGCTAATCCGGAACCGTTAAGCGTATGAACAAACTCAGTTTTCCCAGTGGATTCACGACGAAAGCGAATATTCCCTCGACGGGCTTGAAAATCTTCGAAATTACTGCAAGACGAAACCTCTAGCCATTTTTGCACTCCTGGTGCCCAGACTTCGATGTCATAGCACTTGGCAGCAGCAAAACTTAAATCAGCGGTACAAAGCTCTATAACTCGGTACGGCAAATTGAGCTTCTGCAAAACTTCCTCGGCATCAGCGAGCAGTGTTTCCAGTTCTTCGTAGGAAGTTTCTGGCTTCACGAATTTGACCATTTCTACTTTATCGAATTGATGAATTCTAACCAGACCACGTGTGTCCCGTCCGTAGGAACCCGCTTCTCTACGAAAACAGGGCGTGTAAGCTGTGTAGTAAATGGGCAAATCTTTTTATCTTATGAATTTTTGCCGATGTCAATGGGTCGTCGGGACATCCGCGGTGGAGGGATTAACTCGCTAAAATCAGCGATTCTTGTGCCGTTTTCGGTAATTCAATTGTCACAAAATAGCTCGCTGGATATAAGTAATCCTCGCCCGATTCATCAATCACCCTAACATAATTATCCTTGGCCGCGGACTCATCCGGCAAAACTTGGTAAACCTTGCGGCGTTCCAAGTCTGGCTCGCAATCAGTAATGCAGACCACGAAATGAATTTCTTGATTATGGTGTTTTTTCATAATTACCTAATCCACAAAATATTTGATCTTAAGTTTCTTTCTGCCAACGCCATGCGCTTCGTACCAGTGTATTTCAGCCTTTCTTATTGTACCATCAGACAGGCGAACGGTTGCAATCCCCTTTAGCTTTCTCCACCGCCCGGCACCATACTGTTTCCGCAGGCGGGTAATATCTCGAATGGACTTGCCGACTGCAATTGTTTCAATCCTGTCAATGTTTCCGATAATCTCAAAATGCATTAAATTCTCAACTTACTAATCATATCTTTGGCATCTTCACAATAGACGATATTTTTACCTGCATTGGCATCTTTGAATGTCTTAATAGTCGTATTATTGGGATTCTTACTTCGAATGGCAGCCCCTTCCGAAGTTTAATTTGATGATAGGTCTACCTAATAACATCCACACCTAAATATTCCCTTAAAACCTCCGGTACCATCACCGTTCCCTCATCGGTTTGATAATTTTCTAAAATAGCGATTACCGTCCGTGGTAGGGCTAATCCGGAACCGTTAAGCGTATGAACAAACTCAGTTTTCCCAGTGGATTCACGACGAAAGCGAATATTCCCTCGACGGGCTTGAAAATCTTCGAAATTACTGCAAGACGAAACCTCTAGCCATTTTTGCACTCCTGGTGCCCAGACTTCGATGTCATAGCACTTGGCAGCAGCAAAACTTAAATCAGCGGTACAAAGCTCTATAACTCGGTACGGCAAATTGAGCTTCTGCAAAACTTCCTCGGCATCAGCGAGCAGTGTTTCCAGTTCTTCGTAGGAAGTTTCTGGCTTCACGAATTTGACCATTTCTACTTTATCGAATTGATGAATTCTAACCAGACCACGTGTGTCCCGTCCGTAGGAACCCGCTTCTCTACGAAAACAGGGCGTGTAAGCTGTGTAGTAAATGGGCAGTTCTTGCTCTTTTAAAATTTCATCTCGATGTAAATTGGTCACGGGTACTTCCGCTGTGGGAATTAAAAATAAATCATCCACTTCTGTCAAATACATATCATCTTCCAGTTTCGGTAGCTGACCCGCGGTAAACATAGAAGAACGATTTACCATAAAAGGAGGAAAGACTTCAATGTATCCATGTTCGTCGACATGCAAATCCAACATGTAATTAATGAGAGATCGTTCTAATTTTGCGCCCACCCCTGAGAAGTTTACAAAAAAGGAGCCTGCTACTTTTGAGCCTCGAATAAAATCGACCAGACCTAAATGCTCTGCAACTTCCCAGTGGGGTTTGGGCTGATAGTCCATTTCAGGAGTCTGGCCCCAACGCTTCACCTCCACATTATCTTTTTCGCTTCTACCTACGGGAACCGAGGTGTGGGGAATATTGGGGATCCAGATTTGAAGCTCTCGCATATCATTTTCGATGGTCTTGATCTCTTCGTCCAGTTCTTTTATTTTATCTCCAACGGCTTTCATTCTGGCGATTTGCTCGTTAGCATCCTTACCTTGTCTTTTAAGCTGCCCAATTTGTTGGGAAGCTACATTCCTCTGATGTTTGAGTTCTTCGACCTTTTTGAGTACTTCTCTTCTCTGAGAATCGAGATTTGTCAGTCGGTCTAAATCAACTTTCTCTTGCTTGTTTTTTACAGCTTCTTTTACCAGATCGAGATTCTCGCGGATGAATTTCAGGTCTAACATGTTACCTTTATGATAAATTTCTAAAAAATTAGTGACTAAATAAACAAATATTAAAAGCTAAATCCAAGGAAAAAGTTAATTTGTAATTATTTGAGCGAGTGTTTTAAAAAAAACATAAAAAAGTTTAAATCAAGTACTTTAATTAATGCCCCTTACCCATAAACATAACATAGATGGTATTTAATAATATTTTCAAATCCATTCTCAATGACATATTCTCCAGATAGAAAAGATCATATTGGAGTTTGGTCTTGACATTTTCTATCGAGGTATCGTATTCGCCCTTAATCTGGGCCCAGCCTGTAATGCCAGGTTGAACTTTAAGTCTGCGAGTGTAAAATGGGATTTGATTTTTAAATTTTTCAACAAAATAGGGTCTTTCAGGTCGAGGCCCTATTAAACTCATTTCACCTTTTAAGACATTAAAAAACTGTGGCACTTCGTCTAAACGAGCTCTTCTGATTATTCGGCCTACTCGAGTGATTCTAGGATCTTTGCGTTCAGCCCATCTTGGTCCGGTCTCAGATTCTGCTTTATGAATCATGGAACGAAATTTATAAATAGTAAACTCTTTGCCATCTTTGCCGACTCTTTGCTGTTTGTAGAGCACCGGACCTTTAGAGTCAAGTTTAATGGCCAAAGCAATAAGTAGCCAAAGTGGAGAAATAATTATAATAATAGCACTGGATATTACGATATCCATGAGTCGTTTAATTTTACGCTCCCATTCAGGCATGAATTGAGGCATAATATCAATGAATGGAAAGCCATAAATTTGATTGGTGCGAGCTTGACCCATAACTATATCATATAGATCCGGGACAATTTTAAAATTTACTGGAAGTCCATTGCATTGGTTGACGACATCCATAATCTTTTTTTTGGAATTCCCTTTTATGGCAAATATAATTTCTTGGATTTTTTCTTTATTAACAATAGGCTCAATTTCCTCAATACTGCCTAAAAGAGGGAGAAGCTTATAAGTTAATGTTTCATTGTGATTAAATCTTTTTTCACTTACAAAACCCACAACTTTGTAGCCTAATGCTGGGAATTTCAATATTTCATCTGACAATCCCCAACTGCTTTTACTCCAGCCAACAATCAAGGTTCTCCGATGACCAAGGCCAGCAGATAATAAAGCTCTTTGAAAAGTACGAATAATTACTCTGAATCCAGTTACAAATACTATTAATATCAACCAGTAATTGACAATAAACATCCGGCTTAAAGTAGGGGGCCGAGACAAATCCTTTTCAAGGTCAAAAGTGACGAGAAATATGATAAAAACACCAAAAGTAATTGCTTTAAAAATGGAGATGATCTCATCCACTCGAGATTGAGCATACCAAGATCCGTACAGGCCAAAAAATGTAAAGATAAAGAACCAGAATATGTAGACAAACACAGAAAGGTATAAAAGGGTAAGAAAATCTGTTTCTGCAAAAAAGCCCATTTCTTTTCGAAGCCAAGTCCAAATAAAAAAGGTGATATTAATCGCCAGACAATCAATTAAAAGAAGTAAAAACTTTTCAAGAAATTTAGGCATTTAGCAAATAAGACTTTTCTTCTTTTCTAAAATAATTTTATGATAAACGTTCTCTAAGTCCTGGACCATTTTATCCGCCCGAAAAGACTTAGTAATGCGTTGTTTTGCTACATGACCCATCTGTTTGGCTCTTTGCTCGTCAGATAAGAGTGTGAGAATACCTTGGGCGATTGATTGAATGTCTTTTGGATGGACTAAAATGCCGGTCTCTCCATTTTTAACTAACTCTGGAACCCCTTCTACATTGGTAGCCACAACTGGCCGTCCTGTGTACATGGCTTCGGTCAAAGACCTGCCTAACCCTTCCCATAAAGAGGTCAAGACAAATATATCAAAAATGTGTAAAAGTTCTGGTATGTCCTCACGAAACCCTAATAGGTGCAATTTGGAATCTATCCGCAGTTTTTTAGATAACTTATTTATTTTCTCCCTTAATTCTCCATCCCCCACCAGAACAAATCGCACATCATTTCTTGCTTTCACTACTTCCGGGATAGCTTTAATAAAATCTAATGGTGCCTTTTGGACTGAAAATCGGCCCACCATTCCGACTATTTTCTCACTATTCAAAATCCCTAATTCCCTTTTTTTTGTTTGCACATCTACATCCACTTCAAATTTTTCAAAATCAATACCACTATAAACATTTACAAACTTACTGCGTTTTGCCAGTCGTAATTTTACTGCCTTTTCCAGATTCAGTTTTGAAACCGTAATAAGTTTATCAGAAATTTTCGAAAGGAAGCGCTCAATCATTATAAGAAATTGCTTTACAATGGGATTCATAAAGTCATGAAAAGGGAATCCATGGATGGTATGAACGATAATCGGAACACCAACTAGCTTAGCAGCTAATCTGCCTAAGAAACCCGGCTTGGAGCTGTGGGTATGGACAATGGTGTAACCTCCACGTTTGATGATGTTATAAATTTTGCAAAAAGCAATAATGTCATAAACGAATTGGATTTTTCGAGTTAGTTCATCAACAAAAATTAAATTCAGGTCTTTTATTTGTAGAGCCCGCTGCAACCATTGACCTTCAGAGGAGCATAGGAGACTTACATCGAATTTTTTTCTGTTTAATCTTTCTACGGTAAGGAGGGTGTTATCCTGCGCCCCGCCAATGGGGAGGTTCGTTATGATATGTAATACACGGATTCGAGTCTGCTTATCTAACATTAGCTAATTTTTTTAATTTTTAAAGCCTTAATATAAACATTAAAAGTGGCTTTTGCAACAGAACTCCAAGAAAATTGTTTGCAACGTTCCAGACCTGCTTCTGAAAGCTTTTGGTATAAATTGGAGTCCGTTATAATCTCATGGATTTTTTTAGCAATGTCGTTTGGATTATAAGGATCCACCAAGAGTCCGGCATTACCAATCACTTCAGGCATTGAGCTTAAATTGGATCCGATTACAGGTTTTCCATAAGACATTGCTTCAAGCAATGGGAAGCCAAACCCTTCATAGAAAGATGGTAATGCTACCAATTTGGCTGCCTGATACAATGATGTAAGTTCTGTCTCTGAAACAAAATCTAAAAAATGTGTGTGCGTCTCGATACCCAATTCTTTTACCACTTTCTCTGGTTTTGAATATTCGGAGTAGGCTTTGCCCGATATAACCAAATCAACATTAAGTTTATGATTGTTACGCAAAATGGCTAATGCTTTAATTAATCCTTCAATATTTTTATGGGGTCTACGGGTACCCACAAATAAAATAAATTCATTTGGAATATCAAAGAAATCATGGTTATGATTGGAAGAAGATTTCGAGGCAGGATTAACGCCATGATAAATTATCGTTACTTTATCTTGCTCAAATGAAAATAATTTTATTAAATCACTCAGCGTATTTTGCGAAGCGACTATTATTTGGTCTGCAGCCTTTATAGTATGCTGAAGCGATTTCTTTATATAAAGGCTTTTTAGTAGACTTCCTTTCTTTAAAAACTCCGCATGAAAGAGATATTTTAAATCGTGAATAGTTACAACCGAAGGGACCTGCACTCCAAAAGGCAAATCATATTGAGGATGATGATAAAGATCTGCTTTCAAGTCTTTTAATAAACTCCGCATCTTCAAATGCTGTATTGGAGACGGCCCTATTAAATTGAATCTGACCCGGTTAACATTTGGTTGTTTAAAGATATCTTCGGGCAAGCTTGAATGTTCAAGAGGTAGAGTCAGAATTGAGTACTGAATAGACCTGTCAATTTGGGGGAGTTCGGATAAAAGACCCATTAAATATCTGGCGACCCCATCAATTTTTTTTACAGCTAAATGTGCGTCGATTACGAAGTGCATTATTCTAAGTCGTACACAGATTTTTTACAGTAGCTATTTTTAAAAATAATTAAATTGCGTGCTTGAAACCTCTGACAAACGCCGATGTAGTGAAACATTTACACAACAACGCCGGTGTGCGAAGTTTTTTTCAAAATTAACTTTCCAAAAAGCAAAGATAAACCATGTCCCGCAAGAATACACAGAAACGGCATAATTGGATGCCGAAACCTGTTTAAACTATTTGGCCCTCCAGAAAATATTAAAAAGTAGATACCTACACAAAGAAGCGTGATAATTGGCATATCGTAAATAAAATTCTTGGACAGTAAAGCTGTTACTCCAAACAAAAAATACAGGGCTAAAAGCATTCCCAGCAGTAAATTAATCCAGAACACTATAGGTTTTTCTTTAATAAGAGTTATGACTGTTTTTGCTAAACCTTTATCAACGATAATTCCAAGCAACCCTCCGGACTCAGGATAAAGCTTGTATAATTTTAAATACTCAATTGCGCCGGGATCAAGTAGAGTTCTAATTATCCCTTTTAAATGAATTTTTGAATACAAAAAAGGATCATTCCGTAGGATCCTTATTCCTTCTTTACGCATATATTGATACCTTTTACTTTGATTCCATAGGCGTTGCTCAGGGTGGTTTAGAAAATAGACCTCTTTATCTCGGTATCCCATCTTGTTTTGCATCTCATAGTAGGGTACCCCTTGTCGCACAGCAATCACAGACGCTCCTTGATAGAAGTATAGATTGATGTCAGTAATAGCGGAAAAGCCCGTATATCCAGTCTCGGCCTTATTCCTAATTTGCCATAAACCAATAAGCCCCATCGAAACGAAAAAAAATAAACAGGTGTGAATAAGCAAAATTGATTTTTTTGGCATCGTGGTCAATATCCAGATAAGAAGCACAACTGTTATGAATAAAGGCAAGTAATAGCTTATTGGTCTGACGTACACAGATGCGGCTAAAGCGATTGCAGAAATGAGTAGCTGGTTTAATGACCTGTTCTTTATATACATCAACAAGTAGTATAAAAAAAAGATAATTAGACATGTGAATAGCGTTTCTGTTAAAAGCTTGCTTGTATATAATATAGAAAGGGGTTCGATTACATACATGAGTGCACATAGAACCGCAAGTTCAACTCTATCGAATAGTATTAATGCAATCCTAAAAATCAGATACACGGTTAAACAACTCAAGACTATTTGAAGAGCGAT
The DNA here is from genome assembly GCA_046758365.1 of bacterium. GTDB lineage: Bacteria > Zhuqueibacterota > Zhuqueibacteria > Oceanimicrobiales > Oceanimicrobiaceae > JBHIAC01. The sequence continues at coordinate 9,306 of JBHIAC010000016.1, read as the reverse complement.
GGTAACTAGTTCCGTTTTATTTAGCAATATTCCGGGAATTAAAAATAGTGGATGCCCCGGAGTTCGGACGATCTCTGGGATTCCATTACTCGCGAATTGACCTGAGGATAATAGTTCCATGGCTGGTCTTATGTATGAGATTGTGTCTCTGGAATGGAATACTGAATTGTCTTTAGTAATGATAAGCGCCAGCAATGGAACTAGAACTCTAACAACGAAAGCTGCTAACAGTACATACCATATGGGGTTAATATTTTTCAGTTTGCTTCGAGCGAGCATCATCAGGATTTCTCAAAGATTTCACACACTTCTTTTTTGACTAAAAAATATGCTTTAAACAAGCTGTATAGCCTCGTAATCGAGACTTTATCCCAGAATACTCTTCTCCCTTTATGACTAAATAAGGAATCAAGACGAAATAGCTCAAAAAAGTTTCAATTAATATGAATAATTTTAAAAAAATTATTTTCCATTTCTTATGATGTTTTCGGAAAAAATATAACGAACTTATACAACTGTTAAAAATAGGTATTTCCCGATTTCTTTCCCATGACCCTCCGTGGAGGTGATACACAGAGGCATTTGGAGTAAAATAAATTTTCCATCCTAACTTCTTAACCCGTAAGCACAAGTCTACATCTTCATAATACATATAAAGATGTTCGTCAAATCCGCCAATCTGGTCAAAAATCTCTTTTCTTATCATCAAACAGGCTCCTGAAACCCAATCGACTTCTAAGACAGAAGAATAATCCCATGAGCCCAATTTAAACGACCCAAATATTTTACTTGTTGGAAAAATGCGATTAAGAAAGGTTCTAAAATAAAATTCTGTTAGGAGTCTAGGAAAAATACCGCACGACCGCTGTAATGAATTGTCTTTGTTTAAAAGTTTACAACCAACTACGGCTGTTGATTTTTCTTTTTCTAAAAATGCAAACATTCTTTCTATTGCATTTTCGCAAACTATAGTATCTGAATTTACAAATAGAATATTCTTCCCTTTTGTAAGTTTGGCCGCTTGATTGTTTGCTTTACTGAATCCAAAGTTAGACTTATTTGCAATTAGAGTAACTTTTGTAAAATTCGTCTTAAATAACTCGCAACTACCGTCAGTTGAATTATTATCTACCACTATGACTTCATAAGAAATGTTCTTAACATTTTGTGTTATTGAAGTGAGTAGTTCCTTTAACAATTCTTTTGTGTTATGATTAACAATTATGATTGAGACATCCATAATTTATTTTTGAAAGGGAAAATAGCTTGATTTCATATTCTATAATCTTCATGTATGGCGTGCATCCTTGATAGGATGGAGATGAACAGCATCACTAAGATACCTTTGCCTGCCAATAGAACATCATTTGCTATATTCCAAATAATAAGTCCTATCACAAATGATAACAAGAGAACTGAATATTCTTTATTCTGGAATCGACTTTTTAAATAAAGACGAATTGAATTCCAAAGAAGAATCATATAAAATATTATTCCAGAGATAAAACCGATCCAACCTGCCTGCATCGCAAAACTCAGATATTCATTATGGGGTGATTCCATCCCTTGTCCTAAAGCTACAAATGCAAGTCCAAATGGTTTAGGAGTAAATTGTACAGAAGCTAGCTTGATATTGCCAACTCCGACACCAAACAGAGGGTAATTTTGCCATACTTTTAAAGCCACAGCCCAATATATTAAACGTAGGTCTCTCATTTGCCCACCTTCAATGATAGAGGTATATCGTGCCTGGATTTCAGATGAAAATACCCAGAAAGAAACTAAACAGGCGATCAAAATCATAGCTGCTATATAAACGAACGAGAGGTATCTCCTACGATACATGGCAAACAATAAACTACAGACTAAGGCCATTATTATGGCTGTGATGAATAATCCCCTTCCCTTTGTTAAATAAATGGCGCTAATTTGAAAAGCGCCACTCATTAAGATAGCAAATCTGAGCCATTTTTTTCTAATAAGATAAAAAAACCCCACAGACAATGCGACACCGTAGCTTAATTCATTGGCTAAAGTGCCAAACAATCCAATATGTCTACCTATTAAATCTCCATGCCAATATTGAATAAATATCCAAAGGGCATCTACTATGCTATAAATAAGTATTGTGCTTAGAACCAGTTTAATATCAGATTCTGTCTTAATTAAATTGAAAAACAAAATGGCAGCGATAACAAGTTCGATAATTTGAAGAATCTCAAACAGAGAGTTGCTTACTGATAAAGTTCCAATTAAAGAAATAAAGGCCATCAAAATAATCAGGCCTAAAGCAAATTTAAAAATCGGTAAAGATTCTATTTTCATTTTCGATTGCAGAAGCCATTTCATGAACATATACAAAATAGTGATGAGCAATATTATGTCTATTATTCTTACAACTACTAGGCCTAATTCAAAATATAGTTCCTCAGATGCTAAGATCGATATCACTATTAGGGTCAAGAGAACTTTTGGGAAATAATATGAGGTAATTAATATCAAAAGGAGAATTGAAATCAACGGGAAAATAGGTAAGTATGGTAAGATGGCTAAGTTTATTAAAGTTCCAATTTGAACAATAATAAAAATCGTCCAAAAAATCCAATCTTTCTCAACAAATGTCTTTTTTAAGCCATTAGATAACATTCTTATTTATTTGCTGTTGCAAGTCAAATCTAAACCTTCTCCACCTTTCAATTCCGGCCACAAAACATAGGCTGATAAAACTGCTGAAAAAAAAGGCACCCAAAACAATAAATGCTCGTTTGGGTCGGTATTTCTGAATAGGGGGTACAGCCCAGTCTAAAACTTGCACCGTCGGTGTTTCTTTCGCCTCTAAAATCTTTGATTGTTCAAATTGTTGAGTTAGTAATTTATAGAGAATATTTTGTACTTCTACCTCCCTTAATAATCTAAAATACTTCATAGCAAGCCCTGGGACCTCTTTACTTGGTATAAGAAACTCATTAGTTCCGTTGACATCGTTGATATCATTTTTTGAACCATATTTTATTCTTTGTAATGACTCCTTAAGTTCATTTATTTGTGTAATAAGGTTTTCAATATCTAGGTGATATTCAGAAAGGTAGTGGCGTTTATATCTTAGTTCAGTTTCTTTATCTAAAATCTCTGCCTCCAATTGTGAAATAGTGTTTATGGTTGCTTTTGATTGTTCGGAAATATCAATTAATCCGTATTCTTCTTGAAAATTTTTTAAATTTTGTTCCGCAATGGAAAGATCTAACTTACACCTTTCAAGTCGGGTATTAAGAAACTTACGATTATTTCTAGCCTTTTCTACTTTGAGATGAATATTTAAACTATCCAACATTTTTACAAAAGAGTTGGCAATTTTAGAGGCCATCTCAGGAGATTTGTCCAAGACAAAAATACTAATCGTTTCATCTGGATTAACTTCAAAACTTACATTTTTCTGCAAAAATATTAAGGTTTTTTCCCAATTAGGTTTTTTATACCGAATTTGCAAATTAAACCTATCTATTATATTGAGCATAACTGTGCGGCTGTTTAATATGGCTAAATACCGTAAAGTTTTATCCGATTTAGGAATAAGCCCTAACCCTTCTAAAGGTAAATTCTCAGCGAAAGAAGATAATCCTAAATCGCTGAGTTCGCTTCTCCCACCCAATATTTTCGTCTCTGCTCGATACCATTTAGGTAAGAACAAACTGATGACTAATGCTGCAATTGTAAAGAGACTTACAATAATAAATAAAAATCTCTTCCATTTTAGTATATTCATTAAAAACTGGATGAAAGACTTTTCTTCAGACTTAGACATCGATATGGACACCTTCCACCTGTAAATTATTCTGTTTGACAAATATTTTTTCAAAAAACATAATTCCAAATCCTGCTACTGTTTTAAGAATCCAAATGATAATACTTGAAATTACTGCACCAAGCAAGCCAAAAGATTTTATTAATATGAAGCTAAGAACTACGCACAATACAACGGTTATAATATTAACATAAAACATTTGTCTTAGACGTTCCTGATTTAGAAGACCTCCTATCACACTGTAAGGTATCACATGAAGCAAACGAATAACCCCTAAGATGCAAAAGAATGGAATCAAAAAAGTAGTGCTGTCATATTTGCCTTTAAATAAAACAGAGACCAATAAATTTCCGAAAACCAAATAGGCCGTAGATAGAATCAAACCAATACTCAAAGACCATCCCAAGAGCCATCCTAATCGAATTTTAGGTGACTTTTTCACATGAGGCATCATAACGAATTCTAAAGACTTAAGCACCAAATCAAAAAGCCGCATGATAGAGTAAATAGCGAAATATTCCCCCAAGGCTTCATAGCTGAGTAACTTAGGGATAAAGAATCTATCTACCGAAAAGATTATTAATAAGGAAAGATCAGAACCCCAAAAAAATAACCCGTCCTTCCAGACAAGCTTAGGAATCTCTTCCGTGCCCACTAAAAGTTTTTTTCTTGTAACGCCAATCATTATAATTGGAGAAAGCAAATAAAAAACAGCAAAAAAAATTAAAATGTTTTTAAAGGTAAATAATTTTGTAATCAAAAGCAAGAAAACGACCACGGGCAAAAACAAGCTGAGTAAACGAAAAGTAAACATAGAAAGTTCATATTTCCTTTGTGCACGAAATATAGCGGCTAATAGGTCTGTACCTCCCGAAGAGAAAGTTGTGAATAATAAAAAGATAATAGCCAAAATACCTAAGTTATAAATTGGAGTGAATATTGCAACTGCCCCACAGGTCAAAACTAAACTCAATATCAGAACACGCCAAAACTGTTTTGGCCAGTTATATTTTGAAAACTCTTTATTAGCCATAAATCGTACAATAGCATTTTGCTGTCCCAATAAAGTCAAAGGATAAACAAACCCAACTACGGCCATGAGCAATGAGAACAGACCTAGTTCATCTTTAGAAAGTTCACGCGCCAGCAAAATATTTTTAATAAACCCACCCAAAACACCAAAACTTGAGATAATAAAGACATTGCGAACGCGTGAAATCATTCAAAAAACGGATGTAGTTCTTATTAAAATCAATAAATTAATATATTAATGAATTATAATGGATCGGATAAGTGAAATGAAAACTTAGAGGAAAAATGTAAATCCTAAAAATTTATTATTAACGTGCTTTCAATTAATCACCCCGACTACCTTCATAGATAACAAAATTCCCGTAATCGCACTGACCAAAGTAGTGATTTCTCTAAAACCAAAATCAACTTTTTGTGGAACAATTACTGTATCTCCGGGTTCGATTAACAAATCTTGGCCACGTAATTGTTTTTTACTCTTGGTGCGAATTACTTTAATTTTCGATAAACTCGCAGCTCTCTCTGTACTGCCTGCAAAGCCAACATAATCTCTGGCACGAAGATTTGGATAAAAGACATAAGGCCCTGGTGCTTGTACGGCGCCAATTACATAAACTTCTTCCTGGCGTTGTGGTACCATGATTATATCGCCATCGTGTAAATAAAATTCCGAATGGTCATTACTTAAATTTTCCAGGTAAGGGAAAATGGGTATTATTTCAATCCCGCCATTGGAATCCGTTTTCCTTTCAATATAGGCATGTTTAAAATCAGCTCGTTTGTTAAAGGCATCTACCCGAAGCAAAAAATCCTGTAGAGTCTCCTTTTCTGCCAGTTGATAAACCCCTGGATCATTCACAAACCCTTCAACATTAATCGTTGCCTTAGTGAAATTGATCGAAGGTACATAAATAACGTCTCCGCCCCTTAGATAAATATTGGAGTCTAGCTTTCCAAGTTTTTTATATTGGTGCAAATCGACTGTTTCTTCTGAACCATCTAAATGCTTTACTTTTATAGCCCTTTCATAACCCCAGGTTGTCAATCCGCCGGCTTCTTTAATAATATTCGACACGCGCGCAATGGCTGAGGCTTCATACAGACCTGGATTTGTAACTTGGCCTGTGACATGTACGCGGAAACTTCGTATTTTTAATAAATTGGTGGTGATTTCAGACTGGCGGTACTTTTTGGCCCCGGCCTCTTGCACCATATTTCTTACTTCAGACACTGTTTTGCCATTGACATGAAGAGAACCGATGGTTGGTATTATGATGTTACCTTCAGGCATGACAGCTATTTTAAACGTTGTTTCAATAATCGACCATATATTGATTAGAAAAATATCTCCTGGCCCCACGATATAGTCATCTGGGTCCACAGGAGCTTCCAAAGCCTGCATTTCAAATTCCTTTTCCATTTCAGAGAAAGGTTCTTTCTTCAATTCATCATTTACTTTATCCCTATTCAAAGTTGATCTTAAAGGCAACCTCACATCTTGCCTCTCTTTTTTATCTAATCTTTCATTTATATTCTGCGCTTGCAGGCTTTGGGAAATAGAGAATAGTATAATAAGAATATAAAGTGGGCAGAATTTATTTAATTTCAAATACATCGGTCTACTATAGTATTATCAGTCAAATCTTTGTTTTTTGTGCAAAAAATTTTTGTCCAAAAGGGGCAACATAGCAACAAGGAAATAAGGATATAGGGATATAAGGATTCCTTATTTTACAGGACTGCGAAACCTTATACCTTATTCCCTTATACCCTTTAACTGTAAATGATTTAATGTTCAAAGCCTCCAACAATGCTCAAATTTACGGCCATGCCGCGCTAGATAATAATTTAAAATTAAGTTCCACATCCAAGACGAACGATTTTATCTCGCCCTGTGGTCACCGATTTTGTAGCATTTCGAGTATCAATGACTAATTTTGCGTTTTTTACAATATAATGAAAATCATAAATACTATGATTAGCAGTAATAATGACACAATCTGCTTCTGAAATCAAATCGTCTGTTAATTCCTGAGACGTGAAAGTAATCCCATTGAGTTGCATTTCGCTAACAAATGGATCGTTATAAAACACATCTTGGGCGCCTCTTTGCAAAAGCAACTCCATTATTTTTAGTCCTGGAGAATTGCGTGTATCGTCCACATCTTTTTTAAAAGAAATTCCTAAAAATAGATATTTAGCTGTTTTAAGCGCTGCGCCGTTTATGCTTAATGATCGAATTATCAGATCTAAAACATAATATGGCATATTTTCGTTGGTTCTGGCGGCCAATTCAATGAAATCGCTGTGAAAATCGTACTCTTTCGCCTTCCATGAAAGATAATAGGGGTCTACTAAAATACAGTGTCCCCCGATACCCGGTCCTGGATAAAATGGCATGAATCCAAATGGTTTAGTGGCAGCAGCTTGGACCACTTCCCAAATATCGATATTGCCCATACGATCGCAAAGTTGAGCTAATTCATTGACTAAAGCGATATTTACACTGCGAAAGATATTTTCTAAAAGCTTAACCATTTCAGCCGTTTGAGGTGAGGATACAGAAACAACTTTAGAAATAATTTGTCCGCACGCTAAAACGGCCAGTCGAGTACCTTTCTCAGTTATGCCTCCAACTATAACAGGCGTGTTAGCAGTGGTAAAATCTTTTCTTCCGGGATCAATCCGTTCAGGGGAATAAGCCAAGTAATAATCTTTTCCTACTTTTAATCCCGTTGATTCCAGCCTGGGCAGCACCTCTTTCTTAGTGGTTTCAGGGAAGGTGGTGCTTTTCAAAATCACCAACTGCTCTTTCCGTAGATGTTCAGAAATTTTTTCTGTGGCTTCGTTTATATAGGAAATATCAGGTTCTTTGTTAGGGGTAAAGGGTGTAGGTACACAAATGAAAATAATATCCAACTCCCCTACTCTTCCATACATAGTTGTACCTTCCAGAGAAGCTTCATTAACCAAATTTCTGAGACGATGACTGTCTACATCATCAATATAAGTATCGCCTCGATTTAATTTTTCAATTTTGTTACGATCGGTATCTATCCCTAATACATAAAATCCCTTATCCGCAAATTCAACTGCTAAGGGAAGTCCCACGTACCCTAAACCAACAACCCCGATCTTTGCACTTTTATCTTTAATTTTTTGTTCTAATGACATTGACATGCGTTCCTATTAAAGATTCATTTTATATTGTTTTTTATAATATTCTAAATACTCCCCACTTTTGAGCTTTTCCCACCACCAGCGATTTTCAAAATACCATTGAATCGTTTTATCCAAAGCTTCTTCAAATTGGTGTTTTGGTTTCCATCCCAAGACCCGGATCTTAGTACAGTCCAAAGAATACCTTCTATCATGACCCAATCTGTCAGGAACAAAGGTCATAAGACTTTTAGGCTTTTGCAGTTTTTTAAGAATATATTCGGTAATTTCTAAATTGGTTTTCTCGTTCCCACCACCAATATTGTAAACTTCTCCGATTTCACCATGGTTGTAAACAAAATCAATTCCTTCACAATGATCTTCCACAAAAATCCAATCGCGCACATTTTTCCCATCACCATATATTGGAAGCGGTTTATTTTCTAAAGCATTAGTAACAAACAATGGGATTAACTTTTCTGGATAATGAAATGGACCAAAATTGTTGGAACAGCGAGTTATCTGTACTGGTAAATCGTAGGTGACAAAATAAGAATATGACAGTCTATCTCCTCCTGTTTTTGAAGCAGAATAAGGGTTAGAAGGCATGAGGGAGTCGCTTTCTTTAAAAGACCCTTTTTCAATACTGCCATAAACTTCATCTGTGCTAATCTGGATGAACCTTTCAATATTGTTCAGTCGAGCTGCTTCCAAAAGTACAAAGGCCCCAAAAATATCGGTTTTGATAAAATCATCGGGTGCACCAATAGAACGATCCACATGACTTTCGGCTGCAAAATTTACTACTACATCAATTTGCGGCATTATGTCGTTGATTAATTTTTCGTCACAAATATCCCCTTTAATGAATTTGTATCGCGGGTTATTCTCAATATCCTTTAAATTATCCAAATTCCCAGCGTAGGTTAATTTGTCTAAATTAATAATTTCTACTTCCTTGTATTTATTAAGCATAAATCGGATATAATTACTCCCAATAAAGCCGGCCCCTCCTGTGACCAGGAATGTTTTCATAGTTGAATCTCCTTGTGATGTAGCGCAAAAATTAAGTAATTTACTGGATCTCTACTTGGGTAGTAAAATTTTCCCTTTATTTTTCGGCCCAAAGTTACAAAATTCTGACTAAAAAATCAATGTTTTTGTTTGAATGGAAGTTGTTGGAGAAGTTGCTCTAAGCTTGAAAAAACGCTTGACTATTTTCGGAACATTTCATAAATTGGACTTGTTCAATAAAATAAAATTCCTCGGTAGCTCAATCGGCAGAGCGGGTGGCTGTTAACCACTAGGTTGTA
>JBHIAC010000015.1:0-38162 GCA_046758365.1 bacterium | reverse complement strand
TTCTATTGTTGCATTGTTAAATTGTTGAATTACTTGATTTTTGGTAATATAAATACATAATGGCTCGACCGTTTATCAGGCTCAACAATGGAACAATCTGTTTCTCCTTTTGAATCGAATCCAGAAACTTATTCAGGATTGTTTCTACTTGCGGCTTCGCTGCGCTTGGAGTTTGTCAATTTTCGATGCCATGTTTACATTAATTTGATTTAAGGGTAAACTTTTGGTAAAGTAAAATAAAAAGTCGCGCCTTTATTCTTTTTGGAATCTACCCATATTTCACCACCGTGCCCTTCGATAATTCGTTTCACAATAGCCAGTCCCAAACCCGAACCGCCAACGCCTTTCTTATTGCGTAATCGGCTGAAGAGATGAAAGACTTTATTTCTATCGCGCACTGGAATGCCCACACCATTGTCTTTAACATAAAATTTGTAAAAAAGCTCATCGTCTATAAATCCTATTTCAATTTTGCTCTCTGAGTCCTCACGTGAGTACTTAATGGCATTGGCAATTAAATTAGTAAACACTTGAATCATAGCTTTAATATGGCAATACAAATAAGGCATATTAGGCTGGACTATCAATTTTATATTCTTTTGTTTTAATTGAAATAGAAATGAATCAACAGTCACATCAATGATTTCTTTAACAGAAATCTGTTCATAATTAGATTCGTCAATTGAGACTCTTGCTAATTGAGTCAAATCACCCAGTAAATTCTCAACTCTTTTCAAATTAGAGAAGATCCGTTCCAAATAGTTTCTACCTTCATTGGGTAAGGCTTTCCCATATTCTTCAAACAAAAGCGATGTAAATCCCCTGATAGATACCAAGGGATTTCTAATTTCATGGGCGATGGTATGAAGATATAGATTCAATTCTTTATTTGTATGAAAGCTATTATTTTTTGCAAGCTCTTTTTCCCCACTTTTCACAAAACTCCGAAGTTTCATGATTACCTACCAGTTCAATCTTTTTGGTTTGGACGGTGCTTTGGTCACTCTTGTTTAGTTATATTTGTAAAGTTATTGACATTTTATCCACATACAATAATTAGAAACAAATCAATTTAAAGCTAATGCATCCATGACTGAAAAGCAAGCAAAAAATAAATATTAAGACTTTTTAATAGTTACAATGATAGGGGATGATTTAGAAGGTTGGTTCAAATATTTTATAACTTCCTTCAGGTGGGGGCCAAACTGTTTTGTCAAAAATTTTATTTTATTAATTAAGGTACTGTTCGGCATTTACGAAGCTTTGCTAAGACATTATAGGAATTTTAAGAAGAAATAAGTTGTACAATTGTTTGGATTAAACAAATTAATCTTTAAAAAGATTGGCTACCTCTTTTAATATTATTGGAATATACTCGCCCAAGCTCCCTTCAATTAGAACACCGGCGGCATACGCATGTCCGCCGCCGCCAAATTTCTGTGCTATATGATTAATTACATAATTCCCTTTGGAGCGAAAACTTACTTTAATTCTTCCTTTGTCCATTTCAATAAACATAATGCTCACTTCAACTCCGTTAATAACTCTGGGATAATCTGCAAATCCTTCCGTTTCATGGGGTTTGGCCCCAATTGAGTCCAAAATTTGTTTTGGAACTTTAATCCAGGCGACCCGTCCATTTTGTTCTAGATGTAGATTGTACAAAACATACCCTAATAACTTCACTTTACTTGGAGGTTGGTGTTCGTAAACTTTCTGATACACTTTCTGTGGGCTTGCCCCAGCTTTTACTAACTCACCAGCTATGATATGCGCTCGAGCGTTGGTATTTGAAAATCTAAATGATCCTGTATCCGTTAAAATACTCGTATAAAGAGCTTCAGCAATCCGCTGACTTATGGTGCCATTACAAAATCGAAGTAGATCATACACAATTTCTCCAGTCGAGCTGGCTTCAATATCAATTAAATTAATGTTACCAAATTTGTCATGAGGAGGATGATGATCAATACAAATTTTTGTAATTTGCAAATTTCTTACAGCTTTCCCTACCTGTTTTAATCGGTTCCAGTCACTGATATCTAATATAAATATATAATCTGCAGTTAAAAGATTCTCCTTATGTATATCTGGTCCATAGACCATCATCTTATTTTCCGAATCTAAGAATTTGTAATTTGAGGGAACAGGACTACTGTTGTAAATATAAACATCCTTACCAATGTCACCTAAAAAGGCCGCTAATGCCGCTTCTGAACCTAATCCATCTCCATCAGGATTTATGTGTGTGGTCAAAATAAAGCGTTGCCCATGATTAATGCAATCCCTTACATTTCCCAAAGAGGTCTTATCAATCATAGTGTTTCATTTGTCCTTGCTTTCCTTGAATGAATTCCTGTCCTCCAAAATTTATTATTTGAATGATTTTTATATTTGAAATTTTTTCTTACCGAATCCACGATTATCTAACATATCCATGGCCTTTATCACAATAATATTAGGACCTTTTATAGGCGTTTTTAATTTTATTTCAAACTTTTCCCTTTTTGAATCACAAATACCGTCTACTGGGTAAACAATTTTCCAATCCTCAGCATTTAACCCATATACGGCTGATTTAACACTCGTCATCTCATCTTCTACTAAAAAAGAGACTATGGTTTCGTTTCCATGAGTGACCACTTTGAAATCAATGACCTGAGGGCCGGTATTATCCACAGCAAAGGGTTGGCTTATTTTTTCTGTGGACAAAGTCATATTCGGTGGATTGGAAAGATCATCTTTTGCTACTATCTTTATTAAGTAGCGGCCATCAGGTAAGAGTTCACTGTCCCAGGAATAAACAAATCTTCTATAATTGTTTACCAGCGACTTCCAACTATTTTCATCTTCGCCTTTATAGAAAAGATAAAAAGACATTTGATCACCGTTATCGTCTCGAATTTTCCAGCTAACCGAACGAAATCCTTTACGATAAGTTTTCCGCCCAGGATATTGATTTTGAATTTGGTTCTGATTTGATGCATTACTATTTCCAAAATGGGAGTCCAAGTCAACTTGGTTGGTGGATTCTGGAAAATAATCTCCTGGAGCGTGTACGGTTATATCCAAAATCTGAGGCGCAACGTTTTTTTGAAGATAAGCAAGGGTGACTTCTTTAAGAAGAGCTGAATTTTTCCCATCTTTAGTAGCTAAGGATGCCTTAAATTGAATAAATCTGGCAGGTGGACTAGTTATGAGCTGCCCTACTGAATTTATATAACCTTTAGACCAAGGGCTCCAGGTCTTATTCGGTTCTTCTGTATTGCCTGAACGGGTATACAAGGCTAGTTCCGAATTTTCCTTTAAATCTGCCTCCCAGCTTATAGAACCCCAACGAGAGGTTACTGAAGCATCAATCACTTCAGAAAGATATTGACCCTTTGAAGTAAATTGTGGAGCCAAACGATACACTTTCCCAGTATTGGAAGTACACAGATATATTTGTCCTTTGGTATCCTTACCAAGTGCTGTGATTTGAATTTCGTCAAGTTCGGTTAAAAGGGTGCGCTCGCCCTGTACGGTTACAGAATAAAGACGACCTTGTTCTCCCGTACCTAAAATTACATTATCGTTATTATCTAAAAGGATAGAATATATTTGATCCATCTGTGAATTCCACAGATTTTTTACTGTACCATCACTTTCTATTCGATACAAGGCACTATTCCCTCTTGCCAAGCGAGGTGGACCACTCACGGTAATTTTTTGGACAGGTAATTCTAGTACATCTTCCTCTACGGGTTCTCTTTCTATACTCTCTTTTAAAGTAGGGGTTGTGGTAGCTTGTTTTCTTTGTGGTGCGCTCGGTATACGAGATTCGCCAGCAGCCGCAGCATAGATATTTCCCTCGTGGTCTACAATCAAATCGGTAATTTCTACCAAGGGAGCATCATAAAGGACAAAAGCATTACCTTTCGAATTTATACTAATAACAAATCCTTTATTTGAAGTCCCAACAATTAAATTCCCTTTCTTGTCGAATACCATTTTTCGGATGTGAGAATCCTCACATTCATAAAAAATTGCTCCCTTACCTTTTTGATCTACTTTATAAATATTGCCCTTTTCTCCAGTAGCCACATAGAGGTCATTATGATTATCCACAACCAAGGACCAAATATAAATATCTTCTGGATCAAAAAATACAGCCTCTTCAGCACTAATATTACCGCTGACCGGGATTTTATAAATTTTACCTTGGGGAGAGGTACCCACAAATAGATTATTCTGCTTATCCATAGCTAAAGCATAGACTTCCAGCTCTTCGGATTCAAAAAATACCGTAGAATTACCTCTGGAATCTATTTTAAAAACTTGGCCATTATTTCCACCGCCTACAAATATATTACCTTGAGAATCTACTGCCCATGCCCAAAGAAACGGAGTCTCCGTTTTAAATAATTCGTCTATTCGTGGTGCTAAAAAGATTTCACCATAGCTATTTATTGAGACCCCCATTGGTTTGCCCTTTTCAAAATCCTTCTGTGATTGGTAGGTTCTTCTCTGGGGGGTCGAAGCTATTAAACATGAAACTACCACCAAAATGATTAAAGTGGTGAGAAAAATTTTGCGTTGCTTTATTTTCATAACTCCTCACTCATCTTTGGATTCAACTCTCAACCAAACCGTTCTCCCGCCAGAAATCGAATAGTTAACTTGGACGCTATCTTCTATTAATATCCGATCTCTTAAAGATAGAACATTTCCTGATGTTTTTTGAGAATTCATTACAGTTCTGATTGAAGGAGGTAAGCTGGGAAGCTCCTCGCCTTCTATTAAAACGCCTTTATTACTATGACGAATTTGAAAAAAAAGAAAATTATTCTTACGTCTTTTTTTGAGCAATTCAACCAGTTGATGAAAATTTTTAGGGCTGAACTTCTGGGGAGCATTCCTAAATTCAACTCGGGTGAGTGCACTGCCGCTTCCAGTAAAAATAGCAATACGTTTAGAAGTTATCTCATCCGGAATATCAAGAGTATGATGAATTCTATGCTCACTGCCCTGATATTCTTTCAGAGTTACAGTTATATCGATTTTATCTCCTGGTTTTACAACGGACTTATCTATCTCAATTCGTTGGACCGTAGCAAGGCTTTTTTGGGGAAGAGAAGTAAAATTCAAATCGATGGATTCAATTTCCGGCAACTCAAAATTATTAGATAGAAGTGATCCTAAAATTGCAGATATTTCCCCGGTTGCCTCAATGGCATCGGTCACTAAAGAGCCAGGTAAGCTACCAGCGTAATAATTTTGTAGCTGAATATCCTGGTGTCCCTTCAATACAATTCTACCATTAAGCCGAAGAGTCTGGTTGCCGGTCGAAAGCCTGGCCGATTCTAAGGCATTAGATAATACTATCCTCAAAACTAAAGGAGTTAGAGAATGAATGCTACGATCCTGTGCTACACGAAAATTAAATTCCACGGGTTCCTGAATTTCTGAATTAAAAGTCATACGAACGGGAATTATCTTTGGGGCTTCTCCGCTCACCCCCATGATTCCAGTGGCACGATCCTGATGAATCGTACCAACAATTTCTGTTTGGGCAGCGAGTTTTGTTGAAGCCATCAGACTTGAGAGTGTTGTTAATATCTTTGCCCTCCCCATAGGTAGCCCTACTGCCCCACTGTTGAAGAATGGATGTCCCAGACCTAAAATTTTATCACCATCTCTGTAAGTGACGGTGCCAGTAGCTTGGAGTCCAAAATCACCATCCACAATGACCACGGAGACAGCATCTCCAGGTTCTAATTGACTGGAATTATCCTCATCATTTGTTGATAGAGTCCCGCCACTTTGCAAAATTTTAAACCCTAAACCATTAAAAATTTGAGAAGACAATTCCACAATGGAATTTTCAAAACCTGAAAATATCAATGGCAGTTCCAAAGGGGAAATGCTTGAGGCACTTGTATGAACGGATTTTAGTATTGGAAATTTTGGCGGTATAAAATTTTCCCAATTAGTTTCTCTAACTCCGATAGCCATTTCTAAATATTTAGAATCATAGCTCTGAATAGATGCCAATTCCTGGTTGCGATATTTTTCCCGATCAAAGATTTCCAGCATCTCTTCGATAGGGGTGATTCCAGTGATCGGCTCCTTTAAAAATATCCCCATGCGGTAAGAAAGCGCGCCTACGAGCTTGCCATCGATGTAAACGGGGCTGCCACTCATACCGGCTACCACCCCGGTTTTTTCTATTTTATCGCCTAATAGTTTGGCTAAAATTAAGCTGCGCTTCGCTCGAAAGTTCGGAATGATATCGAGGATTTCTAATTCAAATTCTTCGATTTTGGTCCCGGTAAATACAGTCTTGGCTATGCCTCGCATGCCTGGCTTAATTTCACTCAAGGGCATGAACTTTTCGCCGGCTAAACTTTCAGTTGCTATACAAAGCAAAATTAAAAAAGCGATTACTTTTTTAGAGTGCATGATTCCTTTTAAATAATATTCAACAAAAAATATGGTTCATCTGGAAAAAAGTTGCTTATAAGATTTTTGACTTAATACTCAAAATTAAAAATTCTGGAGTTTTTTTAACCGCGAAAATAACCAAACGCTAAAAATAATTCAATTATATTTTTTCGCGTTAATAACTTACCATGACTTTTACTTAATCCATCCATGTTTCTAATCTTTATGATTAAATATTTGCAACTAAAATACAAGCTACAATTTTTTTGAATCAAATTCAAGAAAAATAATTGTTACTTTTTCAATTAAAAATTAAAACATTGAATCAAAATAAGTTGTTCCCAATTGTTTAGGAAGTGTACAAAAATAAAAATGATAAAGGTGAAATGTTTCAGTAGGGAAGAGAAGGCCAGCGGGATTCTGTACATTTCAATGAATTACGTTATTTAAATTTGGAATCATGAAATGAAAAAGGTCTGCAAAATAGGTAACACTTCACTTTGGGTTTACACTAAAAATTAATACGAATGGTGGACTTCTATTTATAGAATATTAAAATCTTCATCTGAAAATTTGACCGAAGGGTACTCTTTCAGTTTAGTTTTAAAAACTTCAATTATTTCTCTCAAGCGCTCTTTACTTTTTGCTTCAAAGCGGAGCACTAAAACGGGCTGGGTGTTTGAAGCTCGCACCAATCCCCAGCCATCGCCAAAGAGCACCCTGGCACCATCTATCTCAATCGTATCATATTTATTTTTGAAATATTCAGCTAGGTCGGCTACAATTTTGAATTTATCTTCATCCGTTGCTTCAATGCGAATCTCAGGAGTGGATTCAAAATACGGAATTTCGTCCGTAATTTCAGACAGCTTTTTATCTGTGTTTGAAAGAAACTGCAGTAGGCGACCAGAGACGTAAATAGCATCGTCAAAGCCAAAATAATCATCAGCATAAAATATGTGTCCTGACATCTCCCCTGCTAAAGGTGCATGGACTTCTTTCATTTTTGTCTTCAATAGAGAATGGCCTGTTTTCCACATCAAGGGTTTGCCGCCATATTTCTTAATCATATCAGTAAGTGCTTGGGAGCATTTTACATCAAACACGACTTCAGAACCAGGTTTCCGTTCTAAAACTTCACGGCTTAAAATTGCCAGAAGTCTATCCGCAAAAACGATACGTCCTTGGTCGTCAATAGTACCAATTCGATCACTGTCACCATCATAGCCAATGCCAATATCGGCCCCCACTTCCTTAACTTTTTTCTGAAGGTCCACCATATATTTAGGTACTGTTGGGTCTGGTAAGTGATTTGGAAACCTTCCATCAGGTTCGCAGTAGAGACAGATTACCTCACAGCCTAAATCTTCCCACAATTTCGGTGCAATGAGGCCTGCGGTTCCATTCCCTGCATCTATTACAATTTTCAATTTTTTACCCAATTTCAGCTTAGTCTTTAAGGTATCGACATAATCTTTAATAACATCTTTTTCTATAACCTCGCCTGTGCCAGTGGCATATTCTTTCTTTTCGATTACTTTTCTAATATCCTGGATTTGCTCACCATAAACTGGTACGACATCTTTTTTAGACATTTTAAGGCCGTTGTATTCTATGGGATTATGGCTGCCAGTTATCATAACGCCACCATCAGAATTTAAATGCACAATGCCAAAATATTGTACAGGAGTTGGCACCAGGCCAATATCTATTACATTTATTCCAGTAGAAAGCAAACCTTTCACTAAGGCATCCCGAATGCGTTTGGAAGAAAGCCGAACGTCACGACCCACCACAAGAATCTTTGCACCTTGGCGTGTCATAAAAGTACCAATTCCTTTCCCAAGAAGATTCACATTATCATCAATCAAATCATAGTCGGCAATACCACGAATGTCATATTCCCTAAATATGGTTGGTTTTAACATAGATGGGCTCCTTGCGCTAATACTTTATCCTGTGAATGACTAATATTCACAAACAATTACTCGGTCATTTCCGTTTAAGTCTTTAAAGAATGTGATTTTAGAAAATTGATGATTAAGAAATATTTCTTTCACCTGAGACGCCTGTCCCATACTTACTTCTACTGCCACAAATCCCACTGGATTTAGACTCTTTAAAGAAAATTCAGCAATTTTATAATAAAAGGTTAATCCATCCTTACCATCTTGGAGAGCAATCGTAGGTTCAAAATATTTAACTTCTTCTGGTAATTTTACAAAATCTTCTGCACTCACATAAGGCGGGTTTGAAACCACAACATCAAATTTTTGGGAAAGGTTTTTTGAAAATTGGGAATCTAGAAAATTTTCTTTAAAAAAATGGATTTTGTTTTCGACTTCATTTAAGTGGGCATTTTCTGCGGCGGTTTCTAAAGCACCATCAGAAACATCTAATGCGGTTATTCGGGCCTTTTTTAAATATTTTGCCAGGCTTACCGCAATACAGCCAGAACCTGTACCAATGTCTAAAATAGATAGAGTCGATTTATTTTGGAATTGTTCTTTGCTTTTATTAAGAACTGTGTCAACCAAAATTTCAGTCTCTGGCCGAGGTATAAGAACCGAGGGATTTACTTTAAAGAGGAGAGACATAAACTCCGTTTCTCCTAAAATATACTGCAAAGGCTCTCTCCGGAGTCTCCTTTTTAAAAATTTTTTAAATCGTTTTAATTCCTCTGGGGACAAAGGTCGGTCAAAATTCAGATAAAGGTCCACTCGATGGAAGTTCAAAGAATGGCTCAATAAACGTTCAGCATTTAATTTTGAATTTTCAAATCCTTTTTTAGATAAATATTCCGTGGTCCAATTTAAAAGTTCTAATACAGGCCAAGTCTTGGTTGGCTTTAACATGCTCATTACTCAATTTCCTTTAGAAGCAAACCTTCTTTGAGAAAGTTAGCTTCTTGCCCAAAAAGAATATTTGAACCTGCTTTTTTCAGTAGCTCCGTTTGATCCGCTAAACGAAGCTGTTCAACGACTTCGTTTAAATCGCCATCAAGAATTTCATCCAGGCGATAGAGCGTCAAACCAATGCGGTGGTCGGTAAGTCTTCCTTGTGGGAAATTGTAGGTTCTGACTTTGGCGCTACGATCACCGGTGCTGACCATAGAACGACGACTTTCAGCTAATTTGGCCTGTTTTTCCCGCTGCTTTTTTTCTAAAAGACGGGCCTTAAGAACTTTTAGAGCCTTAGCTTTATTCTTATGCTGCGATTTTTCATCCTGACAGGTAACTACTATACCGGTGGGAATATGAGTAACTCGCACCGCCGAATCCGTGGTGTTCACACTCTGACCCCCGGGACCGGAAGAGCGAAATACATCAATTCTCAAATCGCTTGCATCGATTTCAATATCAACTTCCTTTGCCTCAGGAAGTACAGCCACAGATGCGGCCGAAGTGTGGATTCTTCCGCTGGCTTCGGTTTTGGGCACTCTTTGAACCCTGTGGACACCGCTTTCATACTTCATCAACCCATAGGCTTCTTCACCCTTGACCATAAAGATAATTTCTTTAAAGCCACCTACACCTTGTGGATTTGAGCTGAGAATCTCGATGGGCCATCCTTTTCTTTCAGTAAATCTACTGTACATTCGAAACAAATCACCTGCAAAAATTCCCGCTTCATCGCCTCCGGTTCCAGCCCGTATCTCAATGATGGCATTTCTTGAATCTTGGGGGTCTTTTGGCAAAAGTAAAATTTTTAGCTCCTCTTCTAATACTTCCTTTTTGATTCGCATTTCCTCCAACTCCTGCTCGGCCAGTTCTCTTAACTCAAGATCACTCTCGTCTTCTATAACCGCTTCATCCTCTTGAATAGTTTTGAGGACTTGCTTGTACTCTTGGTACTTTTGCATGGTCTTTTCTAAAACACTCTTTTCTTTAGCGACTTCTTTATATTTAATGGAATCTTGTATTATTTCAGGATTCATCATTAGTTTGCTGAGCTCTTCATATCGATTCTCAAGTTTTTCCAATTGTTCTAACATTCCATTCACTCCATATTAATTCACTTAAAAACTAACCTTTTAATAAGATATAAGAGATAGGGATTTTTACAAGAATTCAAAAAGTTAGCTTTTTGTACCAAGGTCAAAGATTCATCAGACCACTAACTCAAACTGAGAAGACTCCTGTCCTTCTAACACTACGCCTTGATGATCTAAAATATTCTCTCCTAAAGCACATTTTAGCGCAACAATCGCTACTTCCAACTGATTTTCATCCGGCTCTTTAGTAGTTAATTTTTGCAACCATAGACCAGGTAAAATAAAGGGTTTCCAAAATTTATTATTTGACTCCCTGCCCGAAAGACGAATCATCTCGTATGATATGCCAGCAATTAAGGGGATGAATGTCAACCGAAACAGTCTATCATCTAAATCGTGAGGTTTACCCAAAAACATAAAGACAAAAATACTTACAATCATGACAATTAGCAGGAAGCTCGTTCCACATCGGGGATGAAATCTAGTGAAAAGTTTGGCCTCAGATGGAATAAGTTTCTTCTTATTTTCAAATGCATGAATACTTTTGTGCTCTGCACCATGATATTCAAAAATTCTTCGTATGTCTTTCATTAAAGTAATCAATCCCAGATACATAAGAAATATGCCTAATCGCACAATACCATCAATTAAATTGAACATAAAACCGGTATTCGCGCCCAAAAGCTCAGTGAGAATGAGCGGCACATAAAAGAAAATAAAAAGCCCTAAAACAAGAGCAAACAAAACCATTACTGCCAACCACAATTTTGAAAATAGACTCTTTTGAGTTGGTGTTTTGAGTTCTCGATTATTTTTTGCATCCTTTGTTTTTTCATCTTCCATAGCAACATCACCAGAAAATGCTAATGCCTTTACCCCTAAAATTAAAGATTCGATCAAAACTACCGCCCCTCTCAAAATAGGAAAAGATAAAATTTTGAATCTTTTTACATAGGATACAAACGGCTGTTTTTTGACAAAAATAGTTCCATCCTGACGACGCACAGCAACGGAAAAAGTATCATGGGAGCGCATCATAACCCCTTCGATAACCGCCTGCCCACCAACTTGTATATTTTGATTAGACATCCAAAACTCTATTTTTATTTTTAAAATACCATTTAACACAAAAAAAACGGAATGGGCCCCACTAAGGCACACATCCCGTTTACATTTTTCAAAAAATAGCTAAGATTTTACTAAAGATTCTTCCTTTACCTCTTCAGTTATTGAATTCGATTCGGTTGAAACATTTTTATTGGATTTGCTTTTATCATCAGTTAATCCATATTTTTTCATAAACTTTTCAACTCGACCTGCTGAATCTACCAGCTTCTGTTTTCCAGTAAAAAATGGATGACAAGCAGAACAAATCTCTACTTTTAAATCTCCTACTGTCGTGCGAACCTGAAAAGTATTACCACAAGCACAAGTAACCGTTCCAATTTTATATTCAGGATGAATGTTGGCTTTCACCTTGGTCTCCTATTTTCACTATTCGCCAATTAAAATTTTACAATTTATTTAATTTTTAATATAGCTAAAAATATTTCTAAATGCAAGGTAAATTTCCACCATTAATGATGCCTACTTTCTAAAAAATAAACTTATGTATTCATAGATTCCAAAAACTCTCTATTAGATTTAGTCCCTCGCATTCTTTCTAAGAGGAATTCCATAGCTTCTACTGAAGATAAATCGGCTAGAAATTTACGGAGAATCCAAACGCGATTTAATTCAAATTCATCCAGCAAAAGTTCTTCTTTTCTTGTCCCGGATCTATTCACGTCAATAGCTGGGAATATTCGACGGTCGGAAAGGCGACGGTCCAGTTGGAGCTCCATATTGCCTGTTCCTTTAAACTCTTCAAAAATCACCTCATCCATACGGCTGCCGGTTTCAATGAGGGCAGTAGCAATAATGGTCAAACTCCCACCTTCTTCGATATTTCTAGCTGCACCAAAAAATCGTTTTGGACGTTCTAGAGCTGTTGCATCTAAGCCACCTGAGAGGATTTTACCACTGTGTGGCACTACTGAATTGCGTGCTCTAGCTAATCGGGTAATACTGTCTAAAAGAATGACCACATCTTGTCCGTACTCAACCAACCGCTTTGCCTTTTCCAAAACCATATCTGCTACCTGAACATGGCGGTCAGGAGGTTCATCGAAAGTAGAACTGATAACCTCTGCTTTAACCGAACGCTCCATATCCGTAACCTCTTCGGGTCGTTCATCAATCAGCAAAACGATCATTTTAATGTCAGGGTGATTGTCAGTAACGGCATTGGCGATTTTTTGCAACAAGGTGGTTTTACCTGTTTTTGGCTGAGCAACAATTAATCCTCGTTGACCCTTTCCAATAGGAGTCAATAAATTCATGACTCTTGATGAATAATCGCGACGGTTATGTTCCAGATTTATTTGATCATTGGGATAAAGCGGGGTTAAATTATCAAAAAGAATCTTCTTTTTAGCCTCTTCTGGATTCTCGAAATTGACCGCTTCGACCTTCAAAAGAGCAAAAAATCGTTCACTTTCTTTTGGGGGACGAATTTGTCCTGACACCGTATCTCCTGTTCGCAATCCAAATCTCTTAATTTGCGAAGGAGAAACATAAATGTCATCTGGGCCCGGCAGATAGTTGTAATCAGGAGACCTTAAGAAACCGTAACCATCTGGAAGCACTTCGAGCACACCTTCGGCAAATATCAAACCTTCCTGTTTAGTCTGTTCTGCTAAAATACGAAAAATTAATTCCTGCTTTTTCAATCCAGTAGCACCAGAAACATTCAATTCCTGTGCCACCTTTGCGAGTTCAGAAATTCTCAAAGTCTTTAATTCAGCAATATCCATAAGACTCATTCCTTAATTTAAAAAGTTGTTATTTCTTATAAACAATTAATGGTTAATAATCAAATAACCAAATAGGGATTCAAATTGGTGATGCTTTGTGGTTTATCTAGATGGAATTAATTCCGGTATTTCAAATATCCAGGGGTAAACACATATGCAGTTTTTTTACTAAATTATTTTAACTTGCAATCAAAACGACAAAACAATCAATTTTATTCCTTAAAATTTATCTCAACACAATAATAAAATTATATTGATGTTATCAACTAGGAAGGTGTAAAAAATAAGATTCGTTTAATATGATGGATTTTCTTCCTTACTGTCAAAATAATTTATCGTATTAAGCATCTCAACAGACAAAAAATGGATTTAAACCCATGTGGTTTTATAACTAATTTTACCTCCCATAGGTTCCCCCAATTCTACCACAAATTTTACATCAGCTTTTACCTTTACAGGATGGATTACAATTAATAAATAATTAACGCTCCAAAAATTGCTTTTAATCACCCCCTTTTAATGATATTAATTATCGTCAACGCTTGAGGGGAGCTTTAATTTCAAGAATTTATTTTGGTATTATTTCGCAATATTAGACTGAAAGAATTATCTTAATTAAAACTTATGGGGATAAAATGTCACGTAATCACATTCAGTAATAAAACTCAGCTTTAGCAATTACATTTCACTGTTTGTCAATGCTTTAACAAAACCCTATTTTTCAAAGTACACGGGCCATATTGACATATAAAACATGGAATTAATTAAAATGACGGGAAGTTTTTACGTTGGAACAACCTAAATTAGCCGGGTCTCTTTTATTTTTTTTAATTTAATAAATATAAACCTATTTGTCAAGAGTTTTTATAACATTTTAAAAATTCCCCAACAGTATAATGAGATCCTGTAACACAAATGAGATCTTTTTGGTTAGAAAAAGACACGGCTGTTTGAAAAGCATGCATGGTATTTGGACAAATTTGAAATTTATCAGAAAACTTAACAATTTCTTTTGCAAGTTGGTCACCAGGGAGCGAGCGTTCGGTTGATGGAGTAACAATAAAAATATAATCTGCTACCGAAGTAATTATTTTTGTCATAACTTTATAATTTTTGTCTTTAAGAATACCAATTATAAATATCAGTCGATCATAGTGATAAATGCTTTTTAAGGCTGAAACCAACTTTCGCATTCCTGCCGGATTATGAGCTACATCTAAAACTATTTTAGGATTATTCTGCAACTTTTGCAAACGGCCTGGCCAACAAATTTTCTCGAAGCCTTTGTATATATCTTCTTTTTTTATATTAAAATTTTGTTGGTTAAGAATTTGAACAGCCGCAACAGCCAGAGCAGCGTTTTTAATCTGATGCCTCCCAACTAAACCTAATTTTAGATGATAATATTGCTTATCGGAAAAAATTAGTTTGAACTCAGAAAATTCTTCTGTCAAATTTTTCGGATGAAGTGTACAAAAATCTTTCAAATCATAAAACTTCGCATTTCTTTCTTTAGAAATATGAGCTAAAATTGCTTTAACTTTTTGATTCGTAGCCCCGGACAGACAGGGTATTTTGATCTTTATGATTCCTGCTTTTTCGATAGCAATGCTCTTTTTAGTAGTCCCTAAATATTCCATGTGATCCAAATCAATTTCGGTAATGATAGTAAGTTGAGGTCGTATAACATTAGTTGCATCAAATCTACCACCAAGTCCAACTTCAATAAAAGCCACGTCCACACAAGAATCTGCAAAATGTTGAAAGGCTACTGCAGTCAGAGCTTCAAAATAAGTGCATTCTAACCTTTGAATTTTATCCCTTACTTGGTTAAGATAAAATTTTAAATTTTCCCAGGTTATTGAACTCCCTTTAACTTTAATTCTTTCCGTTTCATCCAGAAGATGAGGGGAGGTATAGAGTCCTGTCTTATAGCCAGACTGTCTAAAAATGGATTCGAGCATGGCGGCCGTAGAACCTTTACCATTCGTTCCCCCAAGGTGAATGCTCTTGAATCGCAAATGTGGATTACCCATTTCTTCCAGCAACCCAGTTATATTATGGAGTCCTAATCTCCATCCAAACCTCTGCAGATTAATTAAGAATTGGACTGTATCATTTTTGTACATTTGGGATGCCTTTTAACCATCAACTGTACTTTTATTGTGCAATTATTTACACCTTTGGTGTAACAATTTGCACTACATCAATTTAATCCGGTTTCTTTGGTACGCCCCATTTTTATGAAATTTTAATTCTAAAAATCCATGAATCAAGATTATCCATTATTTTTTTTAAACTTAAATTAATCATTTTTTGATATTAAATCAAATTATATTTGAATTATTCTGTTTTTTATAAAGATTGTATAATAATTTATCAATTGGCATATAATTTGCAAAAAAATAAATATATATTACTTAATTAAATTAAATATTAGATGAGGAATTGTTTTGTCGAGTAAATTTTACACATCCGTAATTTGTTTATTATTAATCCTCACTTCTTCTACTCTGCTTCAAAGCGGAATTACAGGGACTCTATCCGGCTTTGTTAGAGACAAGGAAACAGGTATTGTACTTCCTGGGGCTTCAATAGTAGTAGAAGAAACGACCATGGGCGCTATGGCAAACAAAAACGGATTTTACATGATACACAATTTACCAGCAGGCACTTATGACGTTAGCGTCAGCATGATCGGCTACTCAAAACTCACTATGAAAGATGTAAAAATTAACGTAGATTTAAACACTGAATTAAACTTCTATTTGTCTACCGAAGTTCTACCATTAAAAGAAATTGTTGTAACCAAGCAGCGAGAATTAATTCAAAGTGAGATCACTTCTTCAACTTATTTTATATCAAGAGAAGAAATTAATGATAAACTTCCCATTGATTCTTATCAAGAGGCTGTTTCTCTTCTGCCCGGTGTGGTAGGAAATCATTTCAGAGGCGGACGCGAAACCGATCTTTTATATATGCTGGATGGTTTACCAATTCAGGGCGGCCTATCCCGGGAAATATCAAGTTACTTTCCAAATAGTTCCATCGTTGAAATGATGGTTCAGACTGGTGGTTTCACTGCAGAATATGGCCAGGCCACCTCTGGAATTATCAATGTAGTTACGAAAGATGGACGAAACCAAGTAGAAGGAGAAGTCAAAGTCTATACTGACTTTTTTGACACAGGCCTAACCGGCAACGACAACACTCGCAGAATGGAATTTAATGTAGGCGGACCCCTTACTATTGGATTAGGCGGACCAATTATAAACGCCAATTATTTTATCTCCGCCGATCTCAATCTCAGCGACACTCCAAGACGCAAAGAAATGAGAAAAGCTTTTAACTCACCAATTTTCAAAAATTATAATATCAACTCGAAACTGTCTTTTAATTTAGATAATAGTACTATTCTTACTCTTCAAGGGTTACTTTCTAATTGGAACTGGAGAAAGTACGATTCCCAGTGGAGTTTAAATCTAAAGGGTTTAGCAGAACAGAGGCATTATAGCCACCGCTTAAGTGCTTCACTGACTCATACATTTAGCCCAAGATTGTTCTCTTCCTTTAGAGTGGCTCGCTATTCCTACAATCGGTCCATTTTAGGGTCTGTAAAAGACGATCCACCAAATTTAATTTTCAAAGACTCCTCAGATCCTACGAGTCCTATATTAAGCGGCGAACAACCTTGGCAAGAGGAAACAAAAGAAAATGTAGGAATTATTAAATTCGATCTCGTTGGTCAGGTATCTTCTAAACATCTGTTAAAAACAGGATTTGATTATCAATATTATGACTTAAGTTCGCAAGGTATCAGGTTCAGTACTTTGCCTTTTCAAGGAGAAGAAAACTTAATTGTATTTAATAAAGCCACCAATAATTTTCGATATTTTCCTAAATTTTTTGCACTGTATTTACAAGATAAATTTGAGCTTAATGGTATAACTGCTAACTTTGGTGCGCGTTACGATGTTTTCGCACCCCAAATTGTTATTGAGCAGCTACCACAAAAATTTCAACAATTCCGTGCTTTAGTTAATGCGCCCCGTTCGAATACAGAAGCAGTAAACCATACCACTTTATCACCACGACTCGGCATATCAATTCCTCTATCAGACAATGAAAGGCTGCATTTAAATTATGGTTGGTTTTATCAGATACCACCATTGTATTATTTATACTGCAACGCAGAACATAAATTGACAGGCTATTGGCCGATTATGGGTAATGTTGATCTGGAGCCCATTAAAACCATCTCTTCTGAATTTAGTTATAAGCGAGTTGTTGCAGATAATTTGTTGCTTGTCATCACAGGATTTACCAAGCAATTCACTAATTTAATAGATAGCCAATCATTTATTCTTCCTGATAGTTTAATAAATGCGGAGACGCCAACCGTGGGTTTCACTCAATATACAAATACAGCTTTTGGCCGAGCTGCCGGTCTGGAAATCACACTACAAAAACGATTCACAAAAAATCTTTCTGGAAGAGTGAGTTATACATATATGAAGGCTAAAGGTACAAGTTCGACTGCGGAAGATAATTTTAAGGTTGCCGTGTTTGGCGCACCAGATAGCCAAAATAAGGAATTTCCGCTAAGTTGGGACCAAAGACATTCTTTAATTTTAGACGCCGATTTTCAAAACCGTAATTGGAGAATTAACGTCTTATATCGCTTATTTAGTCCACTTCCTTTTACAGAGCCTGGAAGCCCTACCCCCAATAACGCAAGATTATCATGGAGAAATATTTTGGATATCAAAGTGGTGGTTTATAAAAGCAAAATATTGGCTGGTAGATTGAAGCCATATTTTGAAATCAGAAATCTATTGAATGAAAAAAATATTATTGATGTGACCGATGACACAGGAATCAGGGCTTATCGAATCTTTGATCCCATTAACTCAAATTTAGGAAGACGGCTGCGATTAGGCATGACATTAGATTTCTAATATTATCGCTAAATAAAAAAGCCTACCAAGAAGATGATTGGTAGGCTTTTTTATTTTTATTAAAATTAAAATGAAAAACTATTTGACATACTTTTTAAAACGCTCGTTAATTCTTCCCCAATGCAAATTATTTAAAAAGTTATCGATATACTTCGCACGAGCCGGGCCATCTTTGTGATAATAGGCATGCTCAAAAACATCACACGAAATGAGCGGAATACCACCCCAGATGGCGCCGTACTGATGTTCATCAACCAAAATATTTAAGAGCCGCTGGGAATACAGGGCATCGTAAACCAGTAGACCCCAACCACTTAATTTTGCTGCAAAAGCAGTAGCTTTAAAATCAGCTTTCCAATTGTCCACGGAATCAAAATGCTTTTCGATAGCTGCTTTTATCTCTGGCCCTTTGTTTACATCCCCATCACCACCCATCACTTCCCAATACACATCATGCAGTAATGCCCCAGAATGATTCCAGGTGAATCTTCGCCTCAACTCCCCAAACTCACTCCAGTTTCCATTTGCGGCACTCATATCTGCGCCTTCCAAAGCCTGCTCAATTTTATTCAAAAACGTAACATAACCTTTATGATGAGTGTTGTAATGCCAATCGGTCGTTTCAGGAGAAACTACATCTCTTAAAAGATCCTTAGCCTCATCATCTGAATAAGGCCTTGGATTGAATATCCATTCATAAGCCATAGTGTTACCTCCTTTTAGGTATTTTAATAATATACTTCAATAAATGACGTTGGTGCTTTGTACCTACGTCATAAATAAAAATTTCATTTCCGTATAATATATTTGGAATTTTTATCAGCCAATAGATTTGCCTCTCTGTGTCTGCTTACTCTATAAAAGCCTTTTTATCTTTCTTCTCAATTCTTCTTCATTTACTTTGAATTTAAATGCCTTTCTA
Organism: bacterium; assembly: GCA_046758365.1. Taxonomy (GTDB): domain Bacteria; phylum Zhuqueibacterota; class Zhuqueibacteria; order Oceanimicrobiales; family Oceanimicrobiaceae; genus JBHIAC01. The sequence goes on along the minus strand of JBHIAC010000015.1, from coordinate 19,010 downwards.
TCATTAATAAATATAACTGGAATTTGCTCTTTAAATTCTTCAAAATGTATCTTATCCTGGGTTATATCGATTTCCTTAATATCAAAGGGGAGGACTTTTTGAACTTTCAGAAGAATAGCTTTAGCATCATCACACAAATGGCAGTCGATTTTTGAATAAACCTCAACTTTTATTTTTCTGCTCTTTTTCTTTTTTAACAAATTCATCGAATTTCATTTTTTCATACCAGTGGTCCGCTAAATATTTGAGAATCATCATGAACTTGTCTGCTGGTATATAACCTGAAACAGAAGTGATTAATTCGCTCTTAGAATTCATAAAAACTGTAGTAGGAAACCCCCTTACACCAAACATCATGGTGAGCTCTCGACCAGAATAGTATTTATCTTTGAATTTAAATTTTTCATTGGTCTCCGCGTTTAATTTGGCCATTATAACGTTTTCTTTAGCAAATTTTATTACTTCTTTATTAGCATAAGTTTCTTTATCCATCACTTTGCACCAGTAGCACCAGTCTGTAAAAAAATCCACTACTAAGAGTTTATTTTCTTTCTTCGCTAACTCAATTCCTTTATCGAAAGTGGTCCATACAATCTTATCTGCTTTCTTCTTTTTAGGAATTTCTACTCCTTTGAATGCACTTTGCTTCAATCCCACTGTTAAGAAAACAAGAGGCACCAAAACGAATCCTAATACTAACTTCTTTACCATAGTCAATCCTCTTTAATGAGTTAAATGATTATACCATCTATTCAGCAACTATGTCGATGAATAAATACGAAAACCGAATATCGAAACTCGAAACAAATTCAAAATCCAAATATCAAATGTTCAAAACTAGCTCTACCCTTCTTTGCGAAAGCAAGTGTGCGCTCCTCTAAATCATACTGTTTCGAATTTTGTATTTTGGTCATTCGTATTTGTTTCGAGTTTAGGATTTCGTATTTCGTATTTGACACCCTATTAAGCTCAACCGAGTATAGGGCATAATCATTATAAGTTATTTCGAGTTTTACTTAATGGGAAATCTAACGCAATATTGCCAATCTTCCAATAATTTCTTTTTGAATGTTACCTGATTCTCCTTGTGCTTTTACAATTAGTTTGTAAAGATAAACTCCATTTGCAGGAATATCTCCATCCGCATCCCGACCATCCCATTCTACTATGTTAAAACCACTTCTTGCAAAAGGATATTCCAGGGTCCGAATTAATTGTCCGGATATTGTATAAATCTTAATCTGAATTTCTGCGTCCCGATTTGAAATAAAACTAAAAGTCGTTTTATCAGTAAAGGGATTAGGATAGTTCATAACTTCCTTTAACACCAATTCATCTTCATGAACCACCAGAACTTCCACAGAAGTTTTAGAAGAATTATTGGCATTATCCCAAGCCTTAACCATAAGGGTATGTCTGTCTTCACCACCAGGGGTCACACACGGTATCACTCTTCCACCAACATCTACTTCTTTGGGGAAATTTAAAGGAAATTCCACCTTGCCTCGAAGGTGATCTCCTTCATTAAAGCGAAAAAGGTCTGTAAGTTCTATATTACTTAAACCCAGAAACCGATTTAACTCCGAGAGACAGGTTTCTTGATTTGGATCAATGATTAGATTTAAACGATGGCCAATTTCTCCGGCAATATTAACGCCGCTGACCGTATCAGCCACATCTACTACCAAAGTCACGTTTTCATCTATTATGTCGCCCGTAGTAAATTCTTCTTGACCTTTAAAGTAAATGCGAATTTCTGGTCCTTCGGTATCTACTAAATTAGCAGTTGAGCTGCTGACTAAAATGTCTTCTCGGCACCCGGCACCGTCAGTTTCATTATTCCAAAAATAGACACTCATGCGGGCTTGTTTCCCACCATAGGATATGTCCTTTGGCACAATAAATCTTGCTGAGAATTGACCATTTTGAACCGTAGTTGCACCTCGGAAAATTGAATTTCCTGGTAGAAAATAGGTCTGGACAGAACCAACATCTGGAATATTTTGAACAAATTTTTTGGAATCAAACGTGTTTATTAGAACTTTGCCGTTAAAATCACTCCATAATTGACCATCTCTTCTTACTTCGCCATTAATTTCAATCGTGTTCAGCGCCACAATAGAATCTGGTGTCATGGAGGTAATGACCGCCTGATGTTTAGGTACAGCTAAACGGAGCGTCGGATCGCCATATAGGTGGAATTTCTCGTCATTTGTGATGTTACCTGTAATAATTCTGGTTAAAATAAATGCATCGCCAATTCTTGTCGTTTCTCCAGACAAGCTGAACAAGTTGTTATAGTAAAATTGATTGAACCGAAAATTTGAATTAGAAAATACTAGACGGGCTGATGAAAGTATGGCAATAGCTCCACGATTTTCAGCTAAAAGGAGTTCTTCTGCTTGACTTTGATTTTGGGGATTATCAAAAAGTGCCCAATCACATGTGGCTGCCATAAAGAAAATCAACTTTTCAAAATTTTGCACCCGCTCATTATCTGTTTGGTGAAATACAACCTCATGGGCCCACTGAATTGAATTGCCATGCCCAATGTAATTCACAATAAGGGTCCCTCTATTTATTTGACGAATCAAAGCTTCCTGAGCCGCGGGTTTGCGAACGCCTGAAACTGAAGCGCTAAAGACTTTAGGAAATTCGGTTAGATAAATCTTTTCCACATCAAAACAATCAGGTATAGAATTCTCGGCAATAGTTTCCGTTTGTGTTATATGAACAACATCTGCAGAACTAGGTCGGCCGCCGGCTACCAATTCATCATCACCCACCATGGTAATGGTATTGTGCCAGCTTCCACGTAGAGGTTGAGTTTCATAAGCAATGATCTTGTCTACGACGTTTTTTGCATCCATCAACGATTGAGCGTTTATTCGTCCTATTGCCATATCCATAATTTGATCATTACCTGATACATAGGTAAACCAACTATCCGTCGTACGATTCGCTAGCTCCCTTAATTCAGTGGTTTGAAATGTGGGAATCCAATTTTTGTCAAGCCCACTGATAATATTTTTGTAATCATAATCTCCATCCCCAAAAAGTAGTACATAGGCGGGTCTGGGATTCCAATGATCATAGGTATATTTTAAGAAATCCCGAATAGCCGTAGGATCCAAAAGTCCGCCAGAGAAATTGTCGTAAATCTCTGAAATACGCACAACTTCAGTTTCCATTCGATTATCTGGATTGCCATTTTCACGTAAACTTTCCAGACGAAGAGCCTCGGAATAAAAGTCTTCGTGGGTTATAATTATAAATTCAGCTCCCAGACCCAGACTTCTTAAATCTCTAATATTAATTCTTTCAATACTTTGAACTGATTTATATTTGGAAGGATTTAGAGCTAAGTAACGCTTGGGTAAATCCAGCTCCTGAAAATCGGTAAAAGTAAGACTGCCACTGGAAAGATTCCCCTCCACAATTTGTTTGACATCTGAAAAGTCTGTGACGTCAAATAGCTGAACAGGACTGTTAGTGAAATTACCAATTCGATAGGTTTGAAAGCCTGATTCAGTAAAAACTGTAAAAGCTAGTTCATCGTCAACGGCACTCAACTGAGCGGTGTAATAAATTTCGAACCAGTCAAGTACAGCCTGGCCAATATCCGAACTGGGAGAGTACGAAATTTCCAAAGTGTTGTTTGCAGGCGAAAGAACATTTGCCGCGTGCAATGTAAAATCTGAAGGCCTCATCACCAAAAATTCATTTAAATCGCTGCCAGTGCCAGAGAATTGATGATTCCCAATTGATATATTATTAACAGATATTGAAAAACGATGGATACCAGAAGTTATTGAGGCAAGCCGGAATTTTAATAGAACAGAATCAGCCGCTACCGCATTTGACAATTCTAAATTAAAGGTCTTATTGCGGCTCACTTCATCAGAAGCAAACTGCCAACCAAACCAGTATAAACCAGACCGTAAAGGATTTTGTAATTCCTCTTCGACAAAAATCTTTCCTTGATATTTTTCGATTATATGATCGTTTGGCGGCCCAGATATCACAGTCTTCATCCGCCTCCCATCTTGCTCCCCATCCCAGGTTAACCAATAAATATTATCAAAACCGTAATGATTTATATAATGAGCAAAACTTTTTGATTGAGAATCGTAATCCCAACCGTCTACCCCTAACCCATAAAATAGTATATAATCGTCCTGATCAAAACGACCATCTCCACCCTCTTCGACAATAATGGCATTTTCAATGAGTTGGTCGGGTCGAGGTGCATTGATATCTTGGAGCAATTCCCTGCCACCGTTATTGTATATTCGTATTTTCTGGGGATTAATTTGACTTAAATTTATGCCATTGGATTCTAAAAATTGACCATCTATTTTATAAATTCCTTCTTCTTGTATTTTGAATTTATACCAGGTTCCGTTATTAAAAATGCTCTGGCTTTTGTCAAGCTGTGGAGTAATGGCTCTTTTTTTTCGCCACCTCGTAGCTTGTTCATAATTAAGCACTGCGCTTTTATATAATAATTCTTCTGATTTTGTTGGAATACTAGGTCCTTGATCAACGGTTAGTTTCCCACCAACAAATTCTATCAGCAGCACAATCCGGTTGTATTTTAAAATCTGATTTTTATCAGGGAAGTATTGAAGTCCTGCCACTTGAATTCTAACAATTTGCTGGTCACGGAAAAAGGCAGGTTCATCAATTTTCACAATCTCGGTCGGAAAGGTCTCAGTGCTATTATAAATGTCTTTATTTAAAATATATTCTTTTTGGGGCCAATTTTCTACTTTTTTGATTTGGGGATGTGGGAGTAACTTTAAACCACCTTGAACTTCAAAGTCAGACTCTAATATCCTATAGCGAATGTGGGAGCCTATCGGCATGCCAATGATAGCTACATGATAGGGTATTTGAGGGGAGCCTGGCGTTTCGATAAAATTGGCTCCAAGGAAATCTAAAAAAGTGAACTCCTCACCGTTTATTTCCACAGTTTCCGACAACCATTTTTGAGGAGTAATAGATATGGTTAAACTTCGTTCACTACTCCTCAAAATTTGAATAGAATTAGCAGATGATTCCTCACCTTTAATGGGCACTGTACTTATAAAAAAAAGGGGCAAACTCCCCAAAACAATTAATGACAAATACTTAGTAAAATACATCTTATTTTATATAATTTTAAAGTGAATAGACTTTATTCTTTTTTTTCTTTAATAAGAAAAATGCAGATAATGCCAATTCCTAAAACCAAGCTGTACATAATAATAAGAAAAAGTCGTGGTCGTTGGATGAAGAAGATTTCATAGCCCATTCCCAAACAACTTAAAAAAGAATATGCCAGACCTCTAATTGTAAATTTATCCACTTTGTATTTCCAATATAACTAAATATTTTAGCTTTTGCAATATTCATCTTACCCAGTAACTTTGCCATGCAAGGGCCTTTTGTGACTTTTCAAATATTCAATTTCCAATTTCAACTCTCGAATAGAATTCATCACCCGATTCATAATCTCTTGAGCCACTTCTTTGGATTTATCCTTATCGTAAAATTCAGATAAGTCAAGAGGTTTACCATAATTAACATAAATTCTTTTAAATAACCGTGGCAAAATGGACCCGATGGGAAGCAATTTATCCATACCATCTATGCAGACTGGAATTACCGTAGGATGCGTCTCTAAAATCAACATGCCGGCGCCTCCTCGAGCCTTACCAATGGATCCGTCCCTGGAACGGGTTCCTTCTGGAAATAAAGTTAAGGGACCGGTTTTCAATGCTTCTGCCATTTTATAAATAGCACCCACATCTTTTCGCCCTTTTTTAATTGGAATACATTTCCAGTTATCTGCAAGCCAGGCTAAAATAGGCGTGCAGTAGAAATTCTCCTCAGCCGCGGGATTCCAGGGAATTACGGAAGGAGAAAAAAGAGAAGTTGGATAGAAAGCACACAATCCTACAAGAAAGCTGTCAATCATACTCTGATGATTAGAGAGCAGAAGGGTATTCGGTCTTTGAGGAATATTTTTTTTGCCAATAACCTTAGTGCGATTAAAGAAATGGAAAAAAATGTATCCTATTGTTACGGAAATATTTGTAATTAAATAATGAGTAATCGGCCATGTCAGCCGGTAAAGCCATCCATGTTTTCGTACGGTCATCACTCCCTTTTGGAAATCGAATTGGTTTCTAAGTTCTAATTTTTGTTATTTATAGAAATATTCGTATCCCGTAAAGTGGAAAGATTAAATTGTTACGAATACTATATAATGACGTCGGTGTAAAAAGGTAAGAATCTAAAAATCTTAAGTTGTTTAGGACATTGGATAGATCTCGTAAGATAACTTATCCAACAGGATAGAAATCCTACGGCATAAAAGTAGAAATTATATTGTTTTTGTACCAACGTCATAAATTTCTAATTCCTAACTTTCACCACGACTACTGTAGCGTCATCATCAAGCAAAGCTTTCTGAGCAAAGCCTTTTAATTTCTCTACTAATTTTTCTTTAAACAATTCTACATCCAAATGGGCATTTTCGATAACGAATTTACCTAATCGAATTTCTCCAAATTCAACTTTTGCACCATTCATCACTTCTGTGACACCATCGGTATAAAATACAAACAAATCCCCAGGAGTAACAGAAACAACTTTTTCATTCAGTTTACTTTTAAAATTAGGATTTTTTTCCAAGCCTATGCCGATGCCTTTAGGATTCAACCAAACTGCTTGGTTTGTTAAAGATTTAAAATACATAGGGGGGTTATGACCAGCTCGGGCTAATCGTAAAGTTTTTTCTTTGAGATCAAAGATAGCCACCACGGCTGTAATAAAGAATTGCTTTTTTAATCTATGGGTGATAATCTCGTTAATTTCCTCCAAAATCTGTTTAGGAGAGTTACGATTCTTGGCTAAAAGCTCTACCAATCCCTGCAATTTTACAGCATAAAGCGCCGCGGGCATCCCTTTGCCAGAAACATCTCCCACAATAACCACAAGTTTGTGATCATCGATTTTTATTAAATCATAGTAATCACCGCCAACTTCTTTTGCTGGTTGGTAATAGGTAGAAATATCCAGCCCTTTTATATGGGGCATTTTTTCTGGTTGTAAACTTATTTGTATGTCCCGTGCAATTTCGAGTTCATCCTTTGCCACTAGTTTATCCGCAAGTTCAAGCGCCAAAAGAAAATTTAGAATTAAAAAAACAAATAAAGCGTACGACCAGTTTGATACGCCCAAGGCTAAAATGAAAAGTACAAAGGCTATGCCGTAAAAGAACCGCCGGGCCGGGGTAAGTTTCATTAAAAAACTCAGAAAAATATCTTTGGCCACTTGAAGTTGCTTCTTTGGGAATTTATCCTGGGCAATGACTTTCTTTGTAGAACGGATCCCTCTTTTATAATAGGAAAATACGTCTACTGTATCCCTTTTAAGGAGCCGTTCAACCTCACTGCGGTTTAATCCACTGGTATAGAGTTGATAAAACTCTTTCAACGACTCCCATTTACTCTTTTTTCTTGCTTTCATTTAAAATTAATTTCTTTGCAATTTGCCCCTCAATTGCAGAAATGCAGTTTTTTGAATATTGGTTAAGCTAAATTCCAACCAAGTTTATTTACTAAGGCCGTAATTATAATTTTTACAGCGTTATCTAATTCAATGAAACCCGTATTTAAAATCAAATCAAAAAAAGCAAGGTCATCTGCCTCCTTATGAAAATTACGACGAATAAAGGCTAATCTATTGCCGTCCATTTTTTCAATAAATTTCTGCGCTTCGATTTTATCCAGTCCATGAAATTTCATAAGATTTTGTACTCGTCGATTAAAGGGTGCGGTTATTTTCACTCGAAGGCCTTGTCGTTCAGGCAAGATAAATCGGGCTCCTCGGCCAATAAAGATCGCATTTCCGTGCTGAGCGAGGCTAAACAACACGTGACTTAAGTGCTTTAAATAATGTTCTTTGTCCAAAGCATGTCGATTCAAGAGTGTGTGGACCCAAGTAGCTATTTCGCTTTGGATTTTTTCATCAAATGATTCTACTACACTCCGCCGTACCTTGGCCTCCGTGGCAATATATTCCACAACCTCCTGATCAAAAAGATGCCAATTAAGTTCTTTAGCCAACCTTTTGCCGATCTGTAATCCGCCGGCGCCATAATCTCGAGAGATGGCAATATAAGAACCTCTTCCTTTAGAAAACTTCTCGGCTTGTTTTTCTCCTGACTTTCGCTCTGCTTCCCATAATCGGACCTGTTTTTGAATCAAGCGCTCAATTTTGACCCCTTCTGAAATCGTCGCCATTTGCTTCCTTCAAAAGATTAAATATACTTTAATGTATTATTATTTTGTTATATCATTTCAAATTAATATATTAATTTGGATTTGTCAAGGTATTATTCAAAGAACGAGCATACTCAATATAGTTCGTATCTAGTGGATTTGCACTATATTGTCTCATGGCAGCATCACCTTTCAGTAATAAATACCTTTGAATCTTTGTCAGCCGGGGTTACAAGTTCTCTGGCATTTTTCAACTCCACCTTATCAAAAGTATTACTATTCTCTCTGAAAATCAATTATTTGCCTAATATGCAAAAAATCCCGCTCCTAACATAGGAAACGGGATTTTAGAATTAGTACCTTTACACTAAAATCGTTGCACAATGGGCAAAGATTTTAAAAGACAAAATAATGGTGGACAAAATGATTAAGAAAAAAATTCAAAATTCAAATTGCAAAGTGCCAAATGCAAAATGATTTATCGGAGCAGCATATATTTTGCAATTTTCATTTTTCATTTTGAGATTTGCATTTAAAGCAATTATGTAATTCAAAATTCAAATTTTTAATTGTTTTGCCCTCAATCGTTTTGCCTTTTTGGTTCCGGCTCGGCCGGGTTAGGTAATATTAATGTATAATCTTTAACTTTAGTTTATTATTTATTCCCCCGCCAATTTCTGAATTTTATTCCTGTCTAAATCAACACGAATAATATCAAAATTATTCTCTTGCCGTTGGGTAAAAACCACACTCGAACCGTCCAATGAAAATCTTACTTCTCCTAACTCACCTTTTACCTTGTAAATCATTTTTGGAATTTTTGTATCCAAGGTTAAGCTCCACAGTTCAGTAGTGTCTTTCTCTTCACCCAATCTTTGAAAAAATAATTTAGTTGCCGTGGGATTTAAAACAAACCTTGGAAAAGGTCTAAAAGAAAAATCTTCATATAATATTTCTTGACTCATGGATTGTAAATCAACTTTTACCAAGGAAAATAGTCCCTTGCCTTTAGCAACTTGTGAATCGACGTTACTTTTAAAGCTCAAAGTAATAAAATTATTTTCATCAAGCCAAGTTATGATAGGCCAATAAGTCCAATCAGAATATGAGTTCCGAGCTTCTGTTTTAAAAAAGACCTCTTCTTTTCCCAATGTGTTGAGATGGTAAAATTTGAAAAAATAAGAAAATTCTCGCTTTTTATATCGTCGGACTATAAATTGGGATGTTTTTTTAGGAGATGAAATTACAAACTCATCAAAATTTATGTTAGGCAAGACTCCTAAGCCTAACATGTAATATCCTACAGAAAGAGGCAGAACCTTCGAAGCTTCTAAAAGTACCTTTTCATCACCTTGCAGGTTAATATACCATAGCTCCCAACCTTGAATTTCATCATTTAAATCATAATCAGCATTATTTATTTTTAATGTCGGATTAACTTTAAGAACAAGTATTCCTTGATCATCCGATAGTACATTATAATCCAAAACACCTTTCGTAGTTAGGTAACTGGTTGTGAGCCCCTCCCGATCTGATTTTGACAATCTATAATCCCAGGGTTTTGGAGATAAATAATCCCCACTAAAAACTAAGAACAACACACTTCTGCCATTTTCAACAAATCTGGGCTTAATTTCCAATAGGTTTTTAGTATGGGTTATATTTTTGAAATAAATTCGAGAGTTGGAATCCATCTGCTTGGCGAATACATCCGGTTCATTTATTCCAAACATTGTAATAAAAATAACAATAAATGACATAGGAGTAAACAGGAAAGCCGCTAAAAAGCTTAAATTGTAAAAATTGAATTTACGATTGTAAAAGTTGAAATTAACCGGTTTTTGCACCAACGTCATAAATGATAAAATATTTTTTATAAAATTTTTCATATATGATTCACTCGTTAATTATGTCTCATATATATTAGACAACAATTCGATTAAAATTCTCTCAATCTTTATTTGATATCAAAAATATTTTGGTTCATCTAAAAAATGAGTACTTTTTATCATAGCAATTAAAAACCATCCTCTACTAAAATAATGATTATTTTATTTATGATTTTGTGCAATCCTATACCTTACTTTTCTTGATTCTAAGGCAATTTTCAAACTCAATTTTTGTTTAGAGATCATCTCATCCAAATTTCCACTATCTGTTATGATTCGATCATATTTTCCATTTCCGATGGATGTTTCAGCCGAATAGGTTATGTGAGCATCTTTCCATAGAATCATATAATAATGCGTTGGGTATTTTTGCCCTTTATAGAGTAAAGGCATAGTACCGATACATATCCTTTTAACTCCCTCCATCATATCTTTCAAATGTTTTTAATTAAATTTATTTTAACCTATAAATTTGCAAAACCAATGCCATAAATTGGAATTTTATAATATTGAAAGTCTAATTTTAAACTTAATCCTTAAATAATCAATTCATTACAAATTTTCCAAATAACATTTAATCATTAACCCAAACCTCAAATTTTTTATGAAATTATGTAATAATTACACTATATCTGCTTAATCTTTCCATCCCTTCCCAGATTACCGATTGATTTATATTGATTTAGTTTGTTATGCAAGGTTTTCAGACTAATACCCAAAATTTGCGCTGCACGAGTTTTGTTATTATTTACATATTCCAAGGTTTTAAAAATCAGTTCTTTTTCAGTTTCATCTAATGTGGTGCCTAAAGGGATACGAACATCAATGGTAACGCCATCGGGATTAATAATCCGTTTTGGCAAGTCATTTACCTGAATGGTGTTTCCTTTACACAAGACCACCGCCCGCTCAATAGTATTTTTTAATTCGCGTATATTACCTGGCCATCGATATCTATAAAGCACTTCGGCAGCTTGAGGAGAAAATGCGGTAACCATTTTATGATTCTTTTCACTAAACATTTTTAGAAATTCATTCATCAACAAAGGAATGTCCCCTGCTCTTTCTCTTAAAGGGGGTAATTCAATTTCTACAACACAAAGCCGATAGTATAAATCTTCTCGAAGGGTCTTTTCTTCCAGAGCGAGCTCGAGATTCTTATTGGTGGCAGCAATGACGCGGACGTCTACCTCTATTTCATATTTTCCCCCTAATCTTCTAAAACGTCTTTCTTCAAGTGCCCTAAGAATTTTGGCTTGTATTTCTAATGGCATTTCACATACTTCATCTAAAAACAGAGTTCCATTATCGGCCAGTTCAAAGCAGCCAGCCTTTTCTTTTAAAGCCCCAGTAAAAGCCCCTTGTTCGTGACCAAAAAGCTCATTTTCTAAAATCACCATGGGAAAGGCAGAACAGTTTACAGCTACAAAAGGGCCGTGAGAACGACTACTTTTATTATGAATAGCAAGGGCGACCAATTCTTTTCCGGTACCGCTTTCTCCTGTAATAATTACATTGGCTGTGGTATCAGCAACCGCATCGATAAGTTTATAAATTTCTAACATCTCGTTACTCTGACCCACAAGATCTTCATATCTGGTTAGATTTCTTAATTGTCGTTCCAATCTTTTGTGAGAGACAACGAGATGATGGTGTTCTAGCGCTTTGAGAATAATGGTTTTTAATCTATCTGGCTCAACAGGTTTAGTTAAATAATCATACGCGCCTCTTTTCATAGCCTCAACAGCCGTGGAGATAGTTCCCTTACCCGTGATAATAATGGTTTCAGTGAGAATATCTCTTTCTTTCATTTGGGTTAAGAGCTCAATACCATCTATATCAGGTAAAGTTAAATCAACTAAAAACAAGCCGAATTGATCCTCAGTTAATTTCTCTAATGCCTGAGTACCATTGGAAGCTGTTGCAACTTTGTACCCTTCCTCTAATAAGAGAGCTTTTAATCCCTCTAAATTAGATTCTTCATCATCAGCGACTAGGATTTTTTTATTTCTAGTTGGCATGAAGTTAGCGGCCCAAAGTTGAATATATAAGTTGGAGTTTGATATTATATTATAGCGAAAACTATGCCAGTCAACAACCAGTATATGATCTTTCCACTTCGTATAATAATTATTCACTTATCTTACCTATTGAAATAGCATAAAATATGAAGATTTTACATAGATCTGATTTTAGAAGGTAATTTACTGTTACAAAATGAAACAACTGTTCCGTGTCGTTCAGTATGTTTTTTAATCTAAATTATAGAAAATTATTGTAAATTATTGATTTAGAATTGAAGATTTTGTAGGTAAAATTAGAGAATGGTTTTACTAAAAACTTACTATTACAAATATATCAAATAATTAGGGAAGTCCATTTTCAGAATTAATTAACTATGTTTTCATAAAGCCACTTTTCAACTAATTGTAAAATATCATCGGTCATAAACGGTTTGGCGATATAATCATCACAACCTGCCAAAAATGTTTTTTCTCGATCTCCTTTCATGGCTTTGGCAGTCATAGCGACAATGGGGATATTTTTGAAATTATCTTTTCCTTTCAAAATGCGGGTTGCTTCATATCCGTCCATGCCTGGCATCATGATATCCATCAAAATCAAGTTAGGCTTAATTATCTCAGCTTGTTTTATAGCTTCTCGACCCTCGCTGGCAAAAAATACCTTATATCCGGCCTCTTCCAATATATACTGCATAGCATATTGGGTATCCTGATCATCATCCACAAGTAATATTTTCACCTTTGAATCGGACCTTTTTTTGCTTTTTCTTAAATCAGAAGCAAACTTTTTACTTACACGCTTTTTAAAATTAACTAACTTAGGTAGGTCTAAAATTACTTTTTTCTTTTTTATAGGTTCTTCAAGATTAGCTAAGAAATCCAATAACTTCTCAGGTTCGAATGGCTTAACCAAATACTCAGCAGCTCCCATCTGGAAAGCTCTATCTTTTTCAGCCAGTATGGAAGCGATAATAACAGGAATATTTTTGGTGTTAGGATCTTTTTTTAATAGCTCAAGAATTTCCCAGCCATTCATTTTAGGCATTAAAATATCCAGAGTTATAGCAAATGGTTGATAACGTCGGGCTAACTCTAACACATCTTCACCATTTTGAGGAAAAAGGATTTGATAATTCCGGTCATGCAAATATTGACGCATGATATAAATTACATCTTTTTCATCATCGACGACAAGGACCGACTTTTTTCGGGCATCTAAATTGTTGCGATCGTCGGTAATATCAATTTTAATTTTATCTTTACGCCTGTCAGCCATCTTTTCATCCAAATCTATAATCTCTTCTTTCGCCATTTCAGTTTTTTCTTGTATTGGAACCAAGAGAGTAAAGGTTGATCCTTTACCTAAATGACTCTCAACTAATACAGACCCACCAATAATTTCTATAACCTTGCGCGTGATGGCAAGACCCAATCCAGTACCGCCATAAGCTCTTGAATCAGAGCTGTCAATTTGTTGGAACTCTTTAAATATCTCATTTATTTTTTCCTTTGGAATTCCGATTCCAGTATCTGTAACATCAATTCTTAATTTATATTTGTTTTCCAATTTCATTTTAATAATTATTTTCCCCCGTCGGGTAAATTTCACGGCGTTACTCAGAATATTCATTAAGGCCTTGTTTATTTTGTCCTGATCAGAATATATCAATTCTGGAACCTCAGGTGAAAACTCATATTCCAAAGTTAAACCTTTTTTTAAGCATAAAGGGCGAATGTGTTCTATGGTTTCTTCCACCACGGCCCGTATAGGAAGGCGAGAATAAATTGGCTCGGTCCTACCGGCTTCAATTTTCGAAAGGTCTAAGATATCGTTTATGAGATAAAGTAAATTCCTCCCACTTCTCTGGATAATTTCGAGCTGTTTAATTTGCTCTTCATTAAGTTCGCCAGGCATTCCTCGAATTAAAATATCAGATAAAGTGATAATTGCATTTAAAGGAGTTCGCAGTTCGTGAGATACATTAGCCAAGAATTCCGATTTCAATCGATTTGCTTTTTCCAATTCTTTCGCTTTTAGACCAGCCTCTTTAAAAAGCCTCGCATTCTCGATTGCCAAAGCAGCACGATCGGCTAGCTCCTGCGCCAGTTTTAAATCATCTTTTTTAAATTTTCGGTTAGAGTCAAAAGATAAAAAACTCATGGCTCCAATAATTCGTCCTCGAACCCTCAAGGGTAAAATAATCAAAGATGAAATTGGATACTGCTGTACGAGAAAATGGAATTGCGTTTCCTTAAATTCATTCATCTCTTTCGGAAAGGGCTGTGAGGCCAACAATGGCTTGCCTGTGGCAACTACCTTACCTATGATGCCATCACCGATGCGATACCGAAAATATTCATTCCCTTTTATGAATAGATCCACTAATTGTGGATTCTCATGGAACGTGGACTGGGGCTTTAAATATTCACCATTTTCATCCAGTAAAATTAAACTACAAAAGTTACCAATGGCTTTTCCGCCTTTATTCACAATGGCTTCCAGCACCTCATCCATGTTTAGGCTAGAATGAAATATTTTACTCATCTCAGCCAACAAATTAGCCCGTTTTTCATTCTCTTTTTGAGCTTGAAAAAGACGAGCATTTTCAATAGCTAAGGCTGCTTTGTCAGCAAAAATTTCAAGGTCTCGAATTTTATCTAAACTGGGTTTTTTTCGGTCTTCAGGATCGTCCACACTGATTATGCCTAAAATTTTGTCTTTGGTTCTAATGGGAACTAATAGAGCATCCAAAGCATGCCACTCATCCTCACGCCTATCACCCAAATCAGTATATATAGAATAGGGAGTTTTTTTGTTGATTAGTTTTGTTTCATGATCCACAAAATAGGAATTGCTAATTCGGAACTCTTCCTTAATATATTGTTCGGTATGTTCAAACGGGATATCCCCCCAATTCATCACTTCTTCCACTTGGGCGGGTTCAAGTCCGGACGCAGCCACCGATCTTGAGGTTCGTTTTTCATGATCTCGTAGAGAAATTATGACCTTATTCCACCCTAAGGCTTGTACGGCCTCGCATATTTTATTTAAAATAACATCGATATCAACATTAAGCCGGATTTCCTCTCCCAACTCTAAAAGCTGTGCTAATTGGTGAACTTTTTGTCGAAGTTCTCGGGTTCTTTCCTCGACTTTGTTTTCTAAATTTTTTGCATAACCTTGAAGTTCATTTTGGAGCTTTTTGTATTCGGTGATATCACGACCCACGGCCATGGCTCCAATGCGTCGATTGTATCGGTCAAATAAAGGTCTAGCATGCCAACTACATAAAATTGATTCTCCATCTTTGGTATTTATGATTGATTCAAAATCCTTGATTTCAACTCGAATCGCGGTTCCATAATCTTTTTCCAAACGCTTTAAATCATCAAAAAATATGGGCAGGTTCTCTCGAGACAACTCCTCTGCTTTGAAGCCAAGTCGTTTTAATCCGTAATCATTTATAAAGGTGCATTTACCATCGTTGTCTACCACTAAGAGAATGTCAGACATACCAGAAATCAGCGTTTCATAATACGATTTGGCGGCTTCAAGTTCACCCGTTTTATTGGTTAATTCTTCAGCATAATCTTGTAAACTTTTTTCTAAAGTTTTTCTTCGAGTGATATCTTTTTCAATCCAAAGGTAACTAACGGTGAGGTTATGCTCCCCGTCGATTGGCACCACTGAAACTTCCCCAATAAATCCAGTACCGTCTTTTCTTTTGGTGTAAAATTCCCCACGCCAAACTCTCCCATCTTTAACAATCTCCCAAATGGCCTCGTGAACGTTTTCGCTACGATGATCGTATTTCAAGACTGTAGTTTTTTCTCCGATAAGCTCTTCTTTTGTAAATCTAGTCATCGTTTCAAAAGCCCGATTTAAATAAGTTATTCTCCCCTCTAAATCGGTAATAATGATACCATCCGTTGAATTTTCAATACACTGCTGAAAAATTTCGATGTCTTTAGTTTTTTCTTTAACCAGATTTTCCAGCTCCTTTTCTATTTTTTTTCTTTCTGTTAAATTAGTAACCACAGACTGAATTCCAGAGTAATGCCCTTTGCCATCGATAATAGGCACGGCATTTATCAGCACGGGTAGTTTTTCACCTTCTCTGGTTCGCATTTCTATTTCATATTGACCGGCTTGTTCCTCAGTCCTCTTTTCCGATTCAACTGTTATACTTTCATAAATTTTAGAATGAAAGAAATTAGAAAGGTGCCTTCCAATGACTTCATCTTTTTTATAAAGCAGCATATCAGCAAAAGCCTGATTGCAAAATATAAGCGAACCTCTCTTGTCAACGACGATTATTCCGTCAGCCATATTTTCTACTAACTCACGATACGTTTTCTCGCTCTTCTCCAAATCCTCTTTTGATTTTTCTAAAGATTCTCTAAGTTCGGTTTCGATTTTAAGAAATCGAATATGTTCAGCAAAAATGCCAACCAAAAAAGAGGTAAAAACTAATATTTTAAAAGCGTGTCCAACATCATAAAATACATCAAATAATGTATTCCAAAGGCTCAGGTAAATATCAGCAAATATGCCAAAAATTGTCGCAACGACAAACCAATAGTAAATGTTAAATCCATCTTTAAGATATCGTTTAATCAAAAAAATAGAGGCTACCAATAGCAGGAAGGCAGCAAAAAAATCCAGCCGTTTTTTTAAAGAAGTAGTGTGCTCATCAACATAAAGAACTTGAGGAAGAAAGAAATATAGATAAATGATTACAAAAATAACGATTAATACAGCACTAAGGTAAATTAAAATAACATTACGAGAAGAAGGGCGCTTGGTAGTTTTATTGACGTATAGAATCCCGATGAGAAAAAATATGGGAAAAATAATTCGTGCCGCAAGATCAAATCCTATACCGATATTTTCGGAAGCTGGCAACCAGGCTAAATCGTGAAATCCAGGAAAAGCCGTATTTTGTAAAACTTGGAAAATCACTAAACTGAGAAATCCGAGAGCAAAGAAGAGAAAATCTTTCGTGTACTGGAGGTGAAATCGCCGTTGACAAATTATAAAAAGACAGAGCCCCAAATAGGCGACAAAATACTCCAGAAGAGCATGCCTTTCAGGAAAGTAGTCTGTATTAACAGGTAAGCGTGAGATATAAGGAATTATCGCAATGAAAATAATTACTAATATCCCAGTGAAAAATAAGCGGGCTAATGGCGTGAAAGAAATTTTCCATGATTTCATAATTTGCTCCTTAAAACTTAAAAAATTCGCAAAATTATGCTAACAATGGAGCATAAATGTCGTATAAACCAACATTTATTAAAATCTCAATTTATAAATTTTAAGGTTCGATCTCTAATAGATGCAAATCATCTCACATAACCTAACTAACGCTTAATAAAGTTATTCCAAAATACTTTACTCCCTTTAATGAGGGCCGATAACACTGCTGTAATGTCTAAGAGAGGGCGTTCTATTCGTTCTTGAATCATAGATTCAAAATCTTTAATATTTTTAGCTGTGTCTCGAACCGCAGTTATACTGTCTTCAACCTTGACCATTTCTTTCTCAGCAGATCTAACAATTGAGCGGGTGTCGCTCAATATTTGAGTGAGATCATGAGTAATAGGAGCCAAATGCAAACGTATCATTTCCAAAAGTCTCTGAGCTTCACCAAAGGCCTTAATAGCCTTAATCAGTGCCACTACAAAAAATACTGTATTAATGAGTATCAGCCCTGCTATTACAGCGAGGCTTACTGAGATAACCATTCGAGACCTCCATCTTTAGACAATAAGCATCTATTGAGTATACTGCAAAAAGCTAACCTTCTTTTAGTTTTTATTATGATATTGCTTGACATTTCTGTGTAACTCATTAATAATCAATATAATTTTCATTGGAAGAAGATCAGCTTTTGGGTTAAACTAAAATAATTATGAAGCTTTTCTTTTGGCGGCTTTCTCTTCCTTGTATGCGCTTACGCCCGCTTCAATAGCATCCTTAATTTTTTTCTTTTCTTTCTCAATGGTGCCTTTACCTTCTTCAATAACGCCTGTAGCTTTCCCTTTAATTTCACTCACAGCAGATTCCGCTTCTTTTCGTAAGGCTTCGATTTTCTTTTTTGTTTCATCTAATAGTTCCTCGGCTCTCCTTTGAGCCAATTCCAATTTCGCCTCCGCATCATCTCGAAATTCTAAAGACTGTTTACGGAGGTCTTCACGAACTTCCTTTCCTGATTTCGGTGCATATAAAAGGGCTACAACAGCACCGACGATACCACCAAATAAAAATCCTTTAAAAAACTCAAATCCACTGTCGCTATGATCAGACATATTATCCTCCTTGTAATTTTAGAGTGAATAGTCTCAAATTTTCACTTGTGCTATTTGCTCTCAGCTATTTTCATAAATTCTTCTTCAGAAAGAATAGGGATGCCAAGCTCCCGAGCTTTTTGAGCTTTCGAACCGGGATTTTCTCCGACCACCACATAGTGGGTATTTCGACTCACCGAAGAAGCCGCTCGACCTCCCAAACTTTCTACCAGACTTTCGGCTTCATCCCGGGTGTGATGTTGTAATGTGCCGGTAAACACAAAAGACTTACCGGCAAATTTTTTATCCGTTGGCGCTTCCACCTCACGAATTTTAATACCGCTCTGTAAGAGCCGTTCAATGGTTTTCAGGTTTTGTTCTTCGTGAAAAAACTGATATACGCTTTCGGCCACCTGTGGGCCGATTTCGTAAACTTGCTGGAGCTGCTCTCTGGAAGTTTTTTTTATATTATCTAACGACTTAAATTCCTGGGCTAAGACGCGGGCGACATGTTCACCCACAAAGCGAATACC
>JBHIAC010000014.1:0-38544 GCA_046758365.1 bacterium | reverse complement strand
ACTTAAATTCCTGGGCTAAGACGCGGGCGACATGTTCACCCACAAAGCGAATACCCAGGGCATAGAGAAATCTTGCCAAATCGACGTCCTTGCTGGATTCCAGAGCATCTATGATATTTTGAGCAGATTTTTCAGCCATGCGCTCAAGGTCTGCCAAATGCTCTTTGGTTAAAGTATAGAGGTCCGCCACATTATTTACTAATCCGTTGTCCACCAATTGGTCCACTAATTTTTCTCCTAGCCCCTCAATATCCATGGCCCCTTTGGAAGCAAAATGACGGATACCTTCTTTTAACTGGGCTGGGCAGGAAAGGTTCTGGCAGCGGTGTGCTGCCTCGCCTGCTAAGCGAACAACGTGGGATCCGCAAACAGGACACTTATCCGGCAGTTGGTACTTCTTTTCTTGACCAGTCCGTTTGGAAGTATTCACTTTTACCACTTCCGGAATCACATCCCCGGCTCTTTGCACCACGACCCAATCTCCAATACGCACATCTTTTCGGTCAATTTCATCCTGATTGTGGAGGGTGGCCCGGCTAATTTCTACCCCAGCAATTTTTACTGGCTTCATGATAGCCACGGGTGTCAAAGCCCCAGTCCGCCCTACTTGCGCAACAATATTTAAAATCTGTGTGGTTTCTTGTTTAGCCTCAAATTTTAAAGCTACAGCCCACCGGGGACTACGGGTCCGAATCCCAGCGCGAGCTTGTAGTTCCATGCTGTTTACTTTAATTACAGCACCATCAATTTCATAATCTAGCGCTTCTCTTATTTCAACAATCTTGGAACACTGTTCAATAACGGACTCAATTCCCCGGCACAATGTTATAAGGGGGTTGATTCTAAATCCCCACTTTTTGAAGGTGGTAAGAGCTTCGAAATGGGTGGAGAAATTTTGACCACTAACTTCTCCCATACTGTGCACAAAAATATCTAAAGGTCTCTGAGCAGTAATATTTGAATCCAATTGACGCAAAGTTCCTGCGGCTGCATTTCGGGGGTTGGCGAAAGTGGGTTCTCCTTTTGCTGCCCGTTCTTTATTGAGTTTCACAAAGCCAGATGTGCTATAATAGACTTCACCCCGAACCTCTATTATTTCTGGCACTGGCACCTCCCGCGAAATCAAGCGCATAGGTATCGATTTTATGGTCTTTAAATTTTGAGTAATATCTTCGCCAACATACCCATCTCCTCGAGTAGAGCCCACGGTAAAAATTCGATTTTCATAGACCAATTCCACAGCTACGCCATCAATTTTCGGTTCCACCACGTATTCGATATCTTCTGTGGTACCCAAAAGCCGTTTTAGCCGGGCGTCAAATTCCCGTACCTCACCATCACCAAAAGCATTATCCAGACTCAGCATAGGAATGGTGTGGGAAACCGTTTGAAAGGCTTCCAGCGGAGGTGCACCGACTCTTTGGGTTGGTGAATCCACAGTAACTAATTCGGGAAATTCTTTTTCTAAATCTTGAAGTTCTCGTAAAAGTCGGTCATACTCTGCATCTGAGATTTCTGGGTCATCGAGAACATAATAACGGTAATTGTGGTAGTTTAATTGTTCCCGAAGCTCTTCGATTTTTTTAGCAGCTTCTTCTTTATTTATTTTCAATCCTGACTACACCTCAATTACACATTATTTAGACATTAATTTGCACTTCCACCATTGTCTTCAGTATCAGGTCTTTTAGTTATTCTACCCTTTAATACACCCCAGTGGTACTAATTTGACCACTTTCTTTGAAATCCCCGCCAGTTGACAAGCATCTACCACATTGGCCACGTCTTTATAAGCTTCTGAAATTTCCTCATCTATGGTGCGATGGCTGGAAGCTTTAACATAAATGCCTTTGTCTTCTAATTCTCTTACAATGGCACGACCTTTAGCTGTTTTTTTCGCTTTGTTACGGCTCATGGCCCGACCTGCGCCATGGCAAGTGGAGCCAAATGTGTTATTCATAGCACCTTCAGAGCCTACCAATACATAGGAATAGCGTCCCATATCACCAGGAATTAAAACTGGCTGGCCAATGATTTTATAAGCCTCAGGAATTTCCGCTGAACCCGGTGCAAAGGCTCTTGTGGCTCCTTTCCTATGAACACAAAGCTTCATCTCCTTACCATCTACTTTGTGGGTTTCGATCTTAGCAATGTTGTGGGCCACTTCATACACGATTCGCAGACCAATCTCTTTTGGACTCATTTGCAAAGTGTCCTCAAATGCCTCCCGGGTCCAGGCAGCAATAACCTGACGATTAGCAAAAGCATAGTTGACAGCGCACCGCATGGCCTGCAAATATTCTTGACCTTCGGGTGAATTAATTGGAGCGCAGCAGAGTTGTCGGTCAGGTAGTTCGATGCCGTATTTTAGAACAGCTTTGTTCATCACAGTAATGTAATCATCACATATCTGATGGCCAAATCCACGAGAACCGCAGTGAATAATCACCGTTACCTGGTCCAGTTCAAGTCCAAGCACTTTTGCTGCTTCATCATCATAAATTTCAGCAACGTACCCTACTTCCAAAAAATGATTTCCTGAGCCCAGAGTTCCTAACTGAGCTTGACCACGTTCCAAAGCTTTCCTACTCACTACTGACGGATTTGCACCTTCCATGCGTCCATTTTCTTCGATATATTCTAAGTCTTCTTTCGGGCCGTAACCATTTTTTACAGCCCAAACCGCACCCTCCAAAATCACTTTTTTTTCTACTTCTTGGGTTACCCGAAGCTTCCCTCTGGCACCGACCCCTGTTGGAACATGTTGAAAAAGCGAAGTCACCAATTCTTTTATTTTGGGTTGAATTTCCTGTCGACTCAATTTAGAAGTCATAAGGCGTACGCCGCAGTTTATATCGTAACCTACGCCTCCCGGTGAAATTACACCTTTATTTATGTCAAAGGCAGCCACGCCGCCAATAGGAAAACCATATCCCCAATGAATATCTGGCATGGCTAATGAAAACTTTACGATGCCCGGTAAATGAGCCACATTGGCTGCTTGTTCTGGTGCATTATCGCTGCGAATGGCATCAATCATCTTATCCGTAGCATAAATTAGAGCCGGCACACGCATTTTACCTTCTTTGGGAATTTCCCAAAGAAAATCAGTGACTTGGCGCATTTTTATGTCCGACATAATAAATTTCTCCTCATAAAATTTTTACAGATCAAAAATCACCTGTGCTTCCCAGCCTTGTGCTGTTTCTTTAATATAAAGTTGGTGGTAGGTCACCGCCTTTACTTCCGTGTAAATTTCATGCCACTCATCATTCAATTCTTCACCTTTAATATGGGCCAATAATTTTGTATCGCTAACTTCATCGATTTGAAATTCTTTATAAATTTCTCGTTTGGTTAAACAGAGATAATTCAACTCCGAGAGCCAATTCACCAACAATGCTTCTCGGTCAGTGGCCTCCACTTGAATTAATCTTTCCTTTGTAAGTTTGACCTTATCTAGATTCGCAATAATCTCAAAAAGTCCTAATGCTGCATTGGAAAACAATTCAGCCATGTCAGAACCATAGGCTTTAATTCCGGCATCGGCTGTGTGGTCAATGAGTTGATATTTTGGCATTCCTTAGTCTACCTATTTAGAAATCTCGTATTTCAAGTCTTTTGAGGGTTAACTCATAATTCAAAATTGTCCAACTGCTTAAGCACATATTTTCTAATCGCATCTGGCTTAGGGAGTTCTCTCAATAAAACTTTTGAATCAACCAGGGGTTTCAAAAGCATCTCATACGTTAAACCGCATTTGCAATTTTTCTTACATTCATTACTCTCTGGTGTTACCACGGTAGTCATACATTTCGGGCAACGCCAAACTTCTTTTGCACCAGATAGTTTTCCTCTTTTAGCCATGGGTTTGCCTTCAATGGCCACTATATCCATAGCAAAATCTAAAATAGGTGCATTTGAAATGGAAGTACCAATACCATAAGCATCGGCCACTTCATTGTATTTTAAGATATTCTCTTCATCCAGTCCTCCAGAAATAAAGAGCTTAACGTGTTGAAATCCTCGCAGATCTAGCTCCCATCGGATTTCTTTCATCAGACCTACAAAATCTCCACGACGTGTACCTGGGGTATCCAATCTAATAGCAAATAATTCCTTGCCTAATGCTTCAGCTACTCGCAAGGCCTCGAATTTCTCATCATTGAATGTATCGATAAGCACGACTCGATTGATTTTTCTATTAATCACTTTGTGAAAGGCTCTTGCTGCTTCAACGGTGTCTCCTAAAATAAGAATCAGAGCGTGAGGCATAGTCCCCGTTGGTTCTAATCCCAGCAGTTCTGCACTTTTTACCGCCGCCACGCCATCGCAGCCACCAATGTACGCGTTTCGTTCAATCATGGGCGCGATTGCTGGATGCATACGCCGGGCCCCGAAGCTAATTACAGGCCTGTTTTCTGCGGCCTTTCGACAATGAGCCGATTTCGTTGCTACTCCCGACGCCTGACATAATAAGCCTAATATAGCCGTCTCGTACACGCCAAACTCCAGATAACGACCTTCTATCGTCATAACCGGTTGATGAGCACCAAATATTGACCCCTCGTCCATGCATTTGACTTTGACGTCCAAATCTTGTAGCAACTCAACACTCTCCTGAATTCCCGCTAAAACACCCCATTGGGCTCGGTAAGGAAATACCTTCACCACCAATTCTGCGGTAACCCAACGGTTTATTCCTTCGGCCTCTAAAATTTCTTTAGTTCTTTGAAAATAAACGTCTGTGACCTTACCAGATTTTATTTCTTCAGGTAAGGCTATATGAAACATAAACCTATCTCCTAAATTGTGAATGCATTACTAACGACAGTGTAAAAAGCCAATCTTCTTATAACTTAAGGTGTATGATACTTAAAAAGAACTTGAGTAACTTATTGAAAATCAATCCACTTTTCTTTTTCAAGAAGGTATGAATAACTCTGTTTTTTGCATTTTACTCATTTATATTAAATATAAAAAACAAAAGCTTAAAATACAATAGGACATTTATTTAATCTGCTCGCTATATTCTTTTAATATACTAACCACTACCATATCTTCAATTTGAGAGAAATCCCGATAAAACTGTCCAACACCACCAATGAGTGGGGGCTTTTTTAAATAGACCAACTCATCTACTATCCTCTCTAATTCTTCTAAAGTATCTTCAGCCCCTACCGGTACGGCTAATACTAACTTTTCAGGATTTTCAGTGCGAACACTTAAGATTGCTGCTTTAACAGTGGCTCCGGTAGCTACCCCATCATCTGTAATCACAACAACTTGACCCTCTAAAGGCACCCGTGCGCGAACTTTCCGATACACCTGAACTCTTTGCTTAATCTCTTCCAATTGTTTTTGCGTTTCTTTTTCAATGTATTCTTCAGATAAGTCCAAAGATTCTATGATGTCTTGGTTTAATTGAACCCGTCCGTTTTCGGTGACCGCCCCAATAGCTAATTCCGGATTATCAGGAGCCCCTAACTTCCTAGCCACAATAACATCTAAGTTACTTCCAATAGCCTGAGCTATTTCATGGGCAACAATAACTCCCCCTCTCGGCAGACCAAGGATAATCGGATTATTTTCTTTTAGATGGATTAATTTCTTTGCAATGAGTTTACCTGCTTCCTGACGATTCTCAAATGCGTCGAAAAGTTCTTGCAAGATGTCCATTATTGACAATTGGGATATAAATATATTGGAATTTTAATCGATAGTTTTTTTAACTATCATTAATAATATAATAAGAAAATTAGATAATACAAGTATTTTTAAAATAAACGCAAATCATTTAAACATTAATATGGATCATTATAGGTGATGGGATTTACAGACGGTGTGAATTTCATAAGAGATGTTGGTTTGCATTTTTTATTGAATATAAAGAAGAGAAATAAAAAGCCTGCGGCCAATTATCATGACATCAGGCTTTTGGTCGGGGCGACTGGATTTGAACCAGCGACCCTCTGCTCCCAAAGCAGATGCGCTACCGGACTGCGCTACGCCCCGCATTAACCGAATTAAACTGTAGGTTTACAAAATTCCAAACCACAAGAGGCAAATTTTAAACAAATTCAAATTTTAATACCAAATACCAATGAGTTGATTAGCGCCTAAACGACAACTCATCTTTCCCCAACGCTCTTTACTCGCAACTGACGATCAAAAAAATGTCGGTTTGTTTGCAAAAAACTCTGTGTGCAAAGATCTTATTGATAAGAGACTAAAATAGATTGATCGCTTTCAATTAATTTCTTTAAAGCTAAAAATGCCTTACCCCGATGGCTGATTTTATTCTTCAATTCCAAACCCATTTCAGCATAGGTACAATTGTATTCCGGAACATAAAAGACAGGATCATATCCAAAACCTCCCTTCCCTCTTGGTGCCTCACTTATCACGCCTTTGCAAATCCCTTCTACTGTACAAATTTTACTATTGTTATACAACGCAACTACACAACGAAAAGTTGCATTACGCTGCTCCCAAGGGACTCCCTGCAATTCCCTTAGCAGTTTCTCAACATTCTCAGCATAGGTAGCAATTTCTCCAGCATAACGACTTGAAAGAACCCCGGGCTGACCCTTTAAATATTCGACTTCCAACCCAGTATCATCTGCTACCGCAGGTAATTTAGTAAAGCTCCCAATAATTTTAGCTTTTTTTACAGCATTTTCTTCAAGTGTTTTGCCATCTTCCACCACATTTGGCGCGTTGGGAAATTCATTCAGCGTATGAACAAATAAATTTAGATTACTAACTAATTTTTTAATCTCTACAATTTTATCCTGATTTTTAGTAGCCAGTATTATCTTTGTAAGAATCAATTCTTTCACCGAGAATTGTATTTAGCCGTAAATTTCTTTTTCGTTGCATTTACAAACCCTAACAAACCTCTGATTAAATTTCCACGAATTATTGTTTTCCGACTTTTCTGACACGACCAACTGAACCGTGTTCAAAGATTCGCCACACACCGGACAGTGATTACCGCCGTCATGAGATAGAGCCTTAGCAACTTTGGCAGCAAAACTTCTATCTTTTGACATATCTTCTCCTAAATTTAATTAACAAGCTTCAAATTTAACAACATTTATCAAAAAGTCAATAAAAAAACCGCCTAAATATAAGGCGGTTCAGAAAATGGTAAATAATTAACAAATTCAATTAGATTCTATCATCCGCTTCAATTTCTCTATCTCTTTTTCTAATTTCACAATCCGCTTTTCTAGTCTCTGATTCCTTTCAATCCAGTTTATTGGATAATTCTGCGGCTGTGGCTTTACTGTTTTATTAATGATAGTAGAAGAAATTGGAAATTTGCGAAAATCCACTGAAACAGAATCACCTTCAACAGATTTCTCACCTATTGTAATGTCCACATTAAAAAGTTTCCCAGCCCGCCTATAATCCAAAGTAACTGTTTCGCCAGGAATTGTATATTCAACTAAATGAGCTAATTCAGTAATATTATTTATCTCTTTCCCTGAATATTTCACAATTACATCACCCACCGTTAACCCAGCTTTATGGGCTGGACTGTTGTCGTTTACCTTTCTAATTTTTAGCTTCATACCGTCATGGTATCCTACGACGCCTAACCAACCTTTTCGAACATGGCCATACTGAATGATATCTTGTGCGATTCTTTTAATCCAGTTGATGGGATAGGCTAAAATAGTTTGACTAAAATTATAACTACCTAATGATTCCGGTACACCTTGGTATGTATTTAGACGAGCCACAACCACTCCAATGACTTCACCCTTGGTATTAAATATAGGGCTACCATTATTGCCTGGATCCAAATTAGCAGATATTTGAATAATTCCATCATTTCTTAATCCATTAATCGAGCCAAAAACTATCGAAGGAAAAACACCAAACGAATTTCCAATCATTACAATCCAAGAACCAGGGGCTATAAAGTCCGAGTTACCAAAGTATGCGGGTTTTAAGTCATCTCCTGCTATTTTTATTATAGCAAAGCCTGTTTCAGGATCATGTCCTACAAACTTTGCGGGATACTCCTTTCCGTTTGAAAGCGTAACAGTATTAGATTCAGAGCCCCAAACAATACTGCTTCGAGTTATGATGTGTCCTTCATCGTTAAATATTATTCCACTACCAATATTTATGTAAGTTACTGCTTTCTTTTCTACCTCAGTTTTAAAAAATGATAAAATGCTATTGTCTTTTTCCACATATACTTCTTGTGAAATTTTCGAAGCAACCGTAACAACAGATACTTTGCTGGAATCAATTAGATTAGAAATTTCCCTTTGGAGTTTTGTTAATGTATTTCCACCACAGGCAGTATTTCCAGGCCACAAAGCTATAAAAGTAGCCGTGATAAAAATCATAGAAACAAGTTTTTGGTTTACAAAGCACACAGTACGTATATAACCTTTGAGGAA
Organism: bacterium; assembly: GCA_046758365.1. Taxonomy (GTDB): domain Bacteria; phylum Zhuqueibacterota; class Zhuqueibacteria; order Oceanimicrobiales; family Oceanimicrobiaceae; genus JBHIAC01. The sequence goes on along the minus strand of JBHIAC010000014.1, from coordinate 30,121 downwards.
ATCAAGAACTTGATACACCTTTATTCAATTAAAATTCAACTGTGTGGATTTTTTTTGCCGGAATTGAATCTCGAATTGAATCTGATATTGCAGAAGAATAGTTATCTAATTCATAAGAATTTATAGAGGCGCCTCTTCCTGATAAATTTACCCAATCCATTGGATAATTAACTTTTTCAGGAAGATTTTGGAAATTTGGACTTGAATCAATGGATAAATTGGGGTCAGTCGAATAAGAGGGAACTAAGGTTGAAGGCTCATTAGAATTACTAGCATGAAAAAAATTATTTGTAGAGCCTAAAATAAAAGATGCTGCTATAATTAATAATGCACCAGCAGCAGCATACAAGGGTATTTTTATTGGTAAATTAATAATTCCACGTCGGCTTAAACTTCTTTCCATGCTTATTCGAGTTCTTAATACTGTTTCAAAATCTGATGATGTCTTGACAGTTTTTAGGCGCCGAAGTAAAGACCGAATATTTTTTATCTCTTTAAAAGCATTTGAACACCGAGAACATTCCTCAAAATGTTTTTCTATTTCTTTTTTCTGCGTATTTGGAAGTAAATCGTCTAAATAATCAAAAATTTGACCCTCAAAACGTTTACAAGCTGTCATAAGCAATTACCTCAATCTTTCGTCCCTAGTGAATCAAACATCTACTAAATTGTTCGGTAAAAAACTATTTATTTTTTTTCTTTGAGATATTTTAAACGATTTTGAAGTTTGAGACGTCCTCTATTAACTCGAGATTTGACCGTCCCTATTGGAACCTTGATGATTTTACTTATCTCCTCATACGAAAGTTCCTGCACATCTCGTAAGATTATTACTTCTCTAAATTTTGGGGAAAGATTGTCAATTTCTCTCTTTATGATCTCTTCTTGTATGATTCCTTCTACTTGGTTTTCAGGGCTATAACCTTCATCGGAAATTTCATAATCACGATCTTCGTATCCCATATCTGAGACAGAAAACAACTTTCGCCGTTTTCGTCTACGCAATTCAGTACGGGCTAAATTTCCAGCAATAGTATATATCCAAGTAGAAAATTTTGCAATTCGTTTATAAGCTTTTCTCTTTCTGTAAACTCTCAAAAAAGTGTCTTGAACGATGTCTTCTGCTTCTTCTTGATTGCCAACGAATCTGAAAACAAAATTTAAAAGTTGATCTTTATATCTTTTAACAATTAAATCAAAAGCATAAAGATCGCCTCTTTGGAATCGCTCAATTAATTCTTCATCAGAGGGTTGGTCTACTTTACTATTGAATTTTTCTGGCATTTACAATGTACTACGAATTTTTCAACCTTATTAAATTTAAAAAGTTCCTGCAATTGATAACTTCAATTACTGTCTCGCCTTATTTTTAATTATACAAATCAAAAGAGTTTCCAGCGCAATTTTAGGGTTCTGTCTGCTTGTTTTTAAGATTAAATCTGTTTTTAATAGATATTCAAAAATACGATTAAATTGACTCCCCGAAAATTTTTCAGCCATCTCCTTGTTTTTGCCAATAAAATAGGGTGGAATTCCAGTTAAAGCGGTTATTTCGTCTTGAGATTTTTTCTGATCGATAGCTCCTTTTATTTTAGATAAATTTACAAAATGGCGAGTAATCATAGCTAGAATTCCCGTAGGCTTTTCCCCACATTTTAGCAACTGATTTAATATAGTTAGAGATTTATTCAAATCCTTATAACCAATCGCATTGGTTAAATCAAATACGCTGTAAATGCGAGAGAGACCTACCACATTTTGAACGTCGGTACCATCAATTCTTTTTTTACCGTTCAAGTTTAAAATAATTTTGTCCAATTCATTTACAATCGCTCTCAAATTATTGCCAACTCGAACTTGAAGTAAAAAGATAGCTTCTTCGGAAATTTCAAGTCCTTTATCTTTCAAATGACTCCGCAGCCAGGTGGGAATTTGTCGGTCATAAAGGGGCTTACATTCTACCCAACAAGATTTAGACTTAATTTTAGAGAGTTGTTTATTTTGAGATACAGATTTAATGCTTACAAGAATTAATGTGGTGCTGGATGCCGGTTTCTTCAAATATCTGATAATCAATTCTAAACTAGTTGTTGAGAGTTTATGAACATCTTTGACGACCACAACACGATTGTTGGACAACATTGGGTACGAAGTGGCCGCATCTAGGATTTTGCCTCCATCCACTTCGTTTCCATAAAAAATATCTAAATTAAAATCACGGGTAGCAAGATCACATAAAGCGTCAATGAGTCTATTTAAAGCATCCTCGATAAAATAGTCTTCTTTCCCAAATAAAAAATAAACAGGTGAAAACGCTTTCTTTTTGATATGGACTAAAAATTCAAAATAATTCATTTTTTTATTTTTTGAGATTCTTTTTTTACTGCCATTCTCAGCGTGAAGATGAATCCACCCCAAACAAGGGCAAGAATTACCATCATCATAAACACAGCGGTTGGAGTCATAGCAATTTTCCTCATTTTTTAAATGCTAACCCTTAAAAGCTAACCTTTTTTAAAAAGGTTAGCTTTTGTGATAGTTTTTTTATAAAGCCAATTATTAAGTAGTAAAAATAAGCCAATAGCTAATCCCCATTGAAAAATACAGGTCCCTAAACTGAACGTATGAAATGGATGCCACCAGCCTTTAGGATCGTATGAGACGATAGCTTGATAAAACCACCACCCTATTAAGGCTACAAATTCTATTGGTATAAGATATTTAATGATAAAATTAAACCAATTTCCTGCATGTAAATCATTGCCTTCAATGTTTATAAGTTTTCTGCGGAAATCATCATTCCCATATTTTATTACTGCAAAAGCGAAGAACATACCACTAACTATTAATCCCACACCCCAGGTCCAATCTTGATTATTGAAGAAGTTCAAACTTCTTGCCGAGGGTAATCCAAGCAAAAATCCACACAAACTCACAAATAGTATTGCACGATGTCGGTTCAATCCAGCATCCATAAAAATTCTTGTGGCTAATTCAATCATAGCAATAAGAGAAGATAAGGCTGCAAAGGTCAGTGCTAAAAAGAATACAACCATAAAAAATGAACCAAGTGGCATTCGCAAAAAAAGCTGAGGAATCCAAATAAATGTAAGGCCCGTATTACCAGCATTGACGGCATTCATTGCATCTTCAAAAGGTAGAATCGCAAAAATAGTTGGTAATATTACCATGCCAGCAAGTAAAGATGCTGAATTGTTTCCAAATCCAGCAATAAAAGAGTTTAAAACTATATCCTCCTGTTTTTTCATATAGACCGCATAAGTTAAAATCAGTCCCCATCCAGCCCCAGTTGACCAGGCTGATTGTGATAAAGCCTCTAACCATGTTTTGTAATTTAGCAGTTTATCAAACTCAGGATTAAAGAAGAAATTTAATCCATCTACTGCGCCTGGTAAAGTCAAAGCTCTTATTGCAGCAAGTATCAGCAGAATCAAGAGCGATGGAATAAGGATTTTATTTGCTCTTTCAATCCCCCGGACTACGCCTTTGTATATTACAAATGAACCAATACCCATGGCCATGAAATGAAAAAAAATCGGCTGATAGCTGGAGGTGAATGAATCCCAAAACAGTTTTGATTGAGATAAACCAACATCACCATTTAAGGATGATACAAAATATTTGACGCACCATCCCATCACGACTGAGTAGTAAAACATAATGGCCATTGAACAGAAACCTACAAACGCTCCCATCCAGGTAAACTTTCTGCCAATTAGTTTTCCAAAGGCACCAACCGTTCCAAATCTTGTCTCTTTGCCCATTGCAAATTCGACAATTAAGAGTGGGATAGACCAAAGAAAAAGAAAAATGATCCAGGGGATGAGAAATGAACCGCCACCGTTCTGTGCTGCAATTCTTGGAAATCTCCAAATATTCCCGGTGCCGATGGCCATGCCAAGGGCCGCGAGAATAAGGGCCCATCTTGAGCTAAAAATTTCCGTCTGCCTCATTTTCCTCCCTTGAAAGCTATTTACAAAAATCGAATCAAGTGCTTATTTAACAACAACTCAAGAATGATACTAAACCTTAGAGCGACGAAGCCGCATATAAGATTAAGACAAGAGTTCACAAATCCTAATAAAACCCAACGAACAGATACCGCCAACCGATAAAAGCCAATTTCTGACCCATACGAATGCGTTAACTACTCAGTGGAATAAAATACCTTTGGTCAATTATTGAACCCAAAATAAATTAAACCTATAATTCCTATGCTAAAACAATAATAAGCAAATCGGTCGAATCTTCCATGCTGAATTACACCCATCAACCATCTTATGGCCAAAAGTCCAGAGAGATAAGCAGTAATGGTTCCAACCACAATCGTGACGAACTCTTCTCCTGAATGAAAATGCGAAATCAACTCGAAACCCTGCATCAGGGAAGCCCCAATAATTAAAGGAACAGCCAGGAGAAATGAAAATCTTGCTGACTCTACTCGTTGGACGCCGAGAAGCAAACCTGTGCTTATCGTTGTGCCTGAACGTGATATGCCCGGGAGAATGGCTGCCACTTGCGTTAAACCTACCAAAAGTGATTTTGTCAAATTAAATTTTGGCTGTTTTTCTATTGCGAATTTTGAAGCAATCAAAATTAGCCCTGTGAAAATTAAAGCTCCGCAAGTGAATTCAGGAAAAGAAAAAGCTTGTTTAAACTTATCTTCAAATAGGTAGCCTAAAGTTGCCGCGGGTAAGGTCGCTACTATTAAATACCCCAACAGCCGTAATCCATCCAAATCTTCATTATTTCCCTTTAATATTTTAGAGTTTAATCTAAATGAAATTAGCAATCTCAAGCTCTTCAGCAGCACTATTACATCATGTTTAAAAAAGGTTAGAACGGCCAGTAAAGTACCCAAATGAACAAATACCTCAAACGCAATGTCAGTAATTTCGATTCCTAATAAATATTTTGCGAGAACAAGATGGCCGGAACTGCTGATCGGTAAAAACTCTGTTAATCCCTGGATGATGCCCAGTAATACCGCTTCCCAAATGGTCAATAAATTCTCCTTTAGCAATAACGTGCGAAGCACCTGCGAGGTGCGTCGCACATTTACTTTCAGAAGTCAAAAATTCGGAATCAATATAACCCATTTCTTTTAATATTGCAAGGGAAAAATAGGAGACAAAAACGAGTTGTACACGTGCGAAGCACCTGCGAGGTGCATCGCACATTCCGCATCTTGAAGGTGCATGGCATATTTTCAAGTTTCAGTTAATTTATATAAAAAAGGATGGTTTTAATAATTTCTTTCATAATTTTACTCTCCTTTCGAAAAATAGTTAAAAAAAAGGCTTTGACCAGAGTCAAAGCCTGCATAAATAAGTAAATGGATATATTTAAAAATGGAAGCTTTTTATTTTCTTAATAGATAGGTGATACCACCGGTGATTTTAAGCACATCGATGTCGCTAATCAAAAAAGTCAATTTAGCGGTAGCCACCAGATTTTCTCCTATCGGAAAGTCAGCACCACCCAATAAATTTAGACCTATATCTGTGGTATTATTGTCACCAGATGCTGTCTCTATGTTAACAAATGAAATTGCCAATCCGCCACCCCCAAATAAATCAATATTTCCAGAGGTAGGGAAATAGTATCTTACATTACCATTTATTACAAAAGAGCTTACATCTGATTTGCTCCAATATTCAAGACTCGGATAAAGTGCAAGGTTTGTAATAATTTCTCCAAGATGCACATGCCCACCAAAACCAATGGTACTGCCGATAGGACTTTCTGGATCCACAAAACTTAAACGCCCACCAACACCTTTGAAACCAAGGCCTTGTGCTTTTGAATTACTGAAAGTAATACTCAATACCAGTACAATAGCAAAATTCACCACCAGAAATTTCCTCATTTGAACCTCCTATTTTTAATAATGATAGACTTCTGCAAAATAGGGTGTACAACCTTTAGGTTGAGATTGTCATAGGCAGGCTGAAGCCTGTACACCCATTTTGAGCATGCTTTAAATTAATTTTGCAGAAGTCTGTAATAATTATCATCTCCTATTCAATTTAGAATTGATATTATTGAGACTAAACTTTATTCCATTTATTTAGTTAGCTTTTCCACTTCCTTGGTTAATCTGTCAATTTTCTGGTGCAATTTTTTAAACTCCTCTTCATAAGAAGGTTTGATTTTTGAAATGGTTTGATTGACTTGTTTCTCCACCAATTTTTTCAAATGAGTCACTTCTTCATCGGCTCTGTCCATAATGGCTTTTACGAATTTGGGGCCCTCATCTTCAGAAAGTTCTCCTCTTTTCACTAAATCATTCATAATATCTTGGGCTTTCTCTTTAGTTAATGAATAAATTCCCAAACTGGCTAGCATGGTTTTTTTTAAGATACTTTGACTTTCCATTTAACTCACCTCCAACGGTGTTTAACTTAATTATTCAAGAAATATTTAATACGTTTATTGATTTTTAACTATTCTACCATTGATAAATTGTAAAAAATTCACCTCTTTGTTAACTCGATGATTATCCTTAAATGAAATCTTTCCTTTAATACCATTATACCCAGATAAAGAGTTTAATTTTTGTGTAATTTCCAGACTAGTTTTGGCCCCTTGGTTAATTACATCCTTTATGACACCCAAGGCATCGCAACCAAATACTTCCCATCTTTCAGGTGATTTTCTCATTTTAAGTCTAAAATCAGAGCGAAAGTTTCTAAATTCTCGACTTTCCTCATCAGGGAAATAGTCGCTGACAAAAATGGCGCCATTGATGTAACGTTTGATCTGGGCTTCTTTTAAAACCTCAAGTTTGTCCCAATATTCTCCACCCAAAATTTGTGCTTGAATATTGGCTAAAGCAAATTGTGGAGCAACGTATTTTATGTCATCGGAGTACACTGGAAAAAAGATTCCATCAATAGACTCAACAGGAATATCATGTTCCTCAAGTTCTTCACCCTCCTCCTTTGCCATTTTGAGGATCTGTTCCACATCGGTGGAATCAAAATGAAATGCAGCCTCCCGAATAGATTTAAACTGCCTACTTAAATCTTGTGGACTTCCATAATACCAACTTTGTGCAATGATTCGCCCTCCCAGTTCATCAATTTTGGAAGTAAAACTGGCAGTCATTTGCTGGCCGTACTCATCGGCTGGCGCCAGAGTCGCAAAGGTTCTTAGACCAAGTTTTTTAAAAGCATAATCTGCCAAGGCCGCACCCTTCTGTTCAAGATCGCTGTTTAATTGGAATACCGCTTCCCCTACGGAAGCCACATCGTTTTCGGTTGAGGCAGGCCCAAGCACGGGTATTTGATCTGAAGACGCCAATGCCCCAATTCCAGCAGTGACTTCACTCTCTAATTCACCAATGACCACACGAACATTCTCTTCTTTTATCAAATTTTTGATTTCCTTTATAGCCTTTATTAAATTGCTTTCTGAATCCCGCACTACCAATTGAATAGGTGCCCTAAAATTATTCTTATCCTGCATTTGAATATATTTAATTCCTCTTAAAACACCTAAGCCTTCTTGAGCATAATAACCTGTCAATGGTAGAACCACTCCCACTTTGATTGGACGGGCATTGAGCCCTTCGGCTTCTCTCAAAAGCTGGTCAATTTTAGGTGAATATACATTTGAACCAAATTTCTTTTTATAATCTTTTAAAAGAGAAACGGCCCTATTCGATGAACCCACTAAGAGTTCTTTTCTAGATAGCTGCAGAGTCAATAAAGCAGACGAATTTTCACCATTAGCATAGGACAAAAGATTTTGTAGTTCTTTTAAACTTAGATTAGAGTGCATAATAAAGTTTGCCAACTTCTTGCTTTTATTGACCAAGATTTTTTCTGAACTCCAATCCGTGACCCAAAATAAATCTTGGACAGATTTGAAGTATTGGTTCAGGCGAAAATAACACGTTGCTTTCGCATAATAAGCATCGTCCACATATCTACTTTTAGGAAAATAATTGATTAACTTTTCAAAATAAGGAAATGCATCGCTAAAACGACCTAATTTGTAAAGACTCTTACCTGTCATTAAAAGCGAAGCCGTCATGCGCTGGTGAAGTAGATGAGAATTTGATAAAGCATTAAATTTGTTAAAAGCTAATTTATAATGCTTCGATTGATATTCTGAAAGAGCCTCTTTAAATTTAGACTCTATTACCGGTACCATTTTTACTGCCACCGATTTTTGTGCATTCGCACGAAGCGTAATGCTGTTAAAAATTATAATAAGACTAATTCCGGTAATTAATTTCAAGCTATTTTTTTCATCCATAATTTATTTGTCCTTATTCCACAGTAACGCTTTTAGCTAAATTACGTGGTTGGTCTACATCGCAACCGCGTAAAATCGCAATGTGATAAGCTAACAGTTGAAGTGGTATAATGGTTAAAATTGGTGTTAAAAACTCAAGAGTTGGCGGTACATAAATGACATGATCGGCAAGTTTATTAATTGACTCATCTCCTTCTGTAGCTAATATAATGATGCGTCCTTTTCTGGCCCTAACTTCTTCGATATTGTTAATAATTTTTTCATAGGTTGAATCTTTTGTCGCAATGAATACCACGGGCATATTTTCGTCGATGAGAGCGATAGGTCCGTGTTTCATTTCAGCGGCCGGATAGCCTTCGGCATGGATGTATGAAATTTCTTTTAGTTTTAAAGCCCCTTCTAAAGCCACTGGGAAATTATATCCTCTACCAAGATAAAGGAAATTTTGACTCTTGTGAAACTCTTTTGCTATTTCGATAATAGGTTCACGGTTCTCAAGAATTTTAGCTACTTTTTCAGGAAGTGCTTTCATTTCATTGACAATTTCCACGCCTTTGGAGGCCCCCAATGTGCGCATTCTAGCCATCAGAAGCGTTAAAAGAGCTAACACGGTAACCTGTGAAGTAAAGGCTTTGGTTGAAGCCACACCAATTTCAGGCCCCGCATGTAAATAGACCCCCGCATCACTCTCCCGGGCAATGGTTGAACCCACAACATTACAAATTCCCAAAACCTTAGCCCCCTTGCGTTTGGCCTCTGTTAAAGCAGCTAAAGTATCTGCCGTTTCTCCAGATTGGCTGATAACAAACAAAACTGAACCGCGCTCGATCACAGGATTGCGGTATCGGAATTCTGATGCATATTCAACTTCTACCGTGGTACGTACAAACTCTTCGATCATGTATTCACCAATAAGAGCCGCATGCCAACTCGTCCCACATGCCGAGAATAAAATTTCAGGTGCGTAAAGAAGGGAATCTATTTCATGACGTACCCCTCCTAAACGAGCTGTTCCTTCTTCTGATAGAAGACGCCCCCGCATGGCATCTTCTATAGTTTGTGGCTGCTCCATAATCTCTTTGAGCATGAAGTGGTCATAGCCACCTTTTTCAATCTTATCCAAATCAAAAAATATCTTTTCGACCTTTTTATTAACCTCCAGATTATCAATGGTTTTGATTGTGACCTTTCCGCGATTTACAATAGCTAATTCATTATCATCCAAATAAGTTACATCTTTAGTATGGCTAATAATAGCGGATACATCGGACGCTACAACAAATTCATCATCTCCCATTCCAATAACCAAAGGACTACCTCTTCTTGCAGCAATTAAAGTATCTGGATCGCGGCTAGATAATACAGCAATTCCATAAGTTCCTTCTACTTGGCTTAATGCGGCTCGAACCGCTTCTTCAAAATTGCTGCCATTATTATAAAATTCTTCTATTAAATGTATCAAGGACTCTGTGTCCGTTTCTGTAACAAATTTATGTCCGTTGGCTTGAAGTTTGGTTTTGATGATTGAATAATTCTCGATAATACCATTGTGGATTAATGCAAGAGTTCCTGTACAATCAGTATGGGGATGCGCGTTTTCTCTAGTGGGATGCCCGTGTGTGGCCCAACGGGTATGGGCAATACCGGTTTTACTAAAAAGCTCTTTATCAGATATAATCTGTTCTAATTCTGAAATTTTACCAGATTGTTTTTCAACTAAAATTTCGTTATTTCCAATAACTGCAATCCCGGCTGAATCATAACCTCGATATTCTAATCGCTTCAACCCTTCGATCAGAACTGGAACGGCTTCCTTGTTACCAATGTACCCTACTATGCCACACATAATATCTCTCCTTAGATGCAGGTTCAAAGTTGACATGAATTGAATATTTAATTAAGGAAATGATTATTGCCATTAAGATAGGATCAAAGTTTACAAATTGCAGGAAAAGATATTTATTTAAACGAATGGATCTTATCTCCTTTTATTTCAAAAATAGAATCCATGGTGGTGAAACAAAGCAAAAGTAAAAATAAAATTCTTAAAAATCAAGTGAAAATCTTAAAGAACTGTGATGCCTCAGTGACAGGTAGACACTGATTGTTCTGGATATTCATCCTGAACATGAAATAATAGAGGACATTTGTCCCCCTCGTTAATCCGAATAAAGGGGTAAATATCCTCTATAATCTTGCATTCAGCATAAATATACTGAATGATCCTAATGTAATGAAGTCCTCCCCCCAATAACTGAGGGATTACAGTGAACTATTCCCATTCAATCGTACTTGGCGGTTTAGAGCTGATGTCGTAAACTACACGATTTACCCCGCGAATCTCATTAATAATTCGGTTGGAAATCGTGGCTAATAAATCGTACGGAATGCGAGTCCAATCGGCGGTCATGCCATCTAAGCTGGTGACCGCTCGGAGACCAACTACATTTTCATAAGTTCGCTGATCTCCCATGACCCCAACGGTCTTAACCGGGAGTAATACAGCAAAAGCTTGCCAAATTTTATGATACCAATTTTTCTTTCTAAGCTCTTCAATAAAAATATAGTCCACTTCTTTTAAAATTTCCAACCGTTCTTTAGTTACTTCTCCCAAAATTCTCACAGCTAAACCCGGACCAGGAAACGGATGTCGATTTAAAATTTCCTTGGGTAGAGCTAATTCTAACCCTACTTTGCGTACTTCATCTTTAAACAACTCTCGAAGGGGTTCAATCAATTGTAGATTCATGGTTTCAGGAAGTCCACCCACGTTGTGATGAGTTTTAATGGTGGCCGAAGGTCCCTGAGTAGATGTGCTCTCAATAACGTCCGGGTAAAGGGTTCCTTGCACTAGATACTCAACACCAGGTATTTTATCTGCTTGCTCGTCAAATATCTCAATAAATGTATTTCCTATTATCTTCCGCTTCTGTTCAGGATTTGTCACCCCAGCTAATCTTTTTAGAAATTGCTGGGAGGCGTTTACTGCTTTAAAATTGGTTTTGAAATAAATTTTAAATGTTTCTTCAACTTGTGAAGTTTCATTTTTTCGCATGAGGCCCGTGTCCACAAAAATGCAGGTTAATTGATTCCCTATTGCTTTATAGACCAAGGCAGCAGCTACTGTGGAATCGACTCCACCACTTAAAGCACATATAGCTTTGCCAGTACCAATTTCACCTCGAATTTCTTCCATAGTATTTTTTACAAACGATTCTGGAGTCCACAAACCTTTGCAATCACAAATTTCAAACAAGAAATTCTTAAGAATCTGTTTACCCTCAATAGTGTGCGCAACTTCCGGGTGGAATTGAAGCCCGTAAATTTTATTGGTTTTTTGAGCCACCGCTGCAAAAGGAGAGTAGGATGTGTGAGCAATGGTTTCAAAACCATCCGGCAATTTCGTCACAGAATCGCCATGACTCATCCAAACTTGAGAATTTTGGCTAATACTTTTGAAAAGGCCATTAGGATTCTCAATTTTAAGTTCAGCGAAGCCATATTCACGTTTTGTCGCTTCAGCTACCCTTCCTCCTTTAAAATGAATGATTAATTGTAATCCATAGCATATACCTAAAATTGGGATTTGGAGGTCAAAAAGTTCAACATCTGGCATTGGTGCAAATGAGTCATAGACGGATGCAGGGCCTCCGGAAAAAATAATTCCTTTAGGTTTTATCTTTTCAATCTCCTTATAGGGAAAATTGAAGGGTTTAATTTCAGAATAAACGCCTAATTCCCGGACTCTACGTGTAATGAGCTGAGTATATTGGGAGCCAAAATCTAGGATAAGAATATATTCTTCAGGATGAACTTTCATTTAAGCGTTTATAGTATTAACAATCAAGTTTTTGTTTTTTTGTATGAAAATTGAATTAGTAAGTAAACATAAAATCCGAATTTCGAAATACGAAATCCTAAACAATATTAAAATTCTAAATCCAAATACCAAAACCACGTTGCTTTTTTCTTCCGGACGGATTTAGCAAAAAATTATAAATACACCTTAATATAGAACATTTTTTGAATTTTGGTCATTTGCATTTGTTTCGAGTTTCGATATTCGCATTTCGTATTTATCTACTCTAATTTAGTGATTGAATTTAGAAACGCGAATTTGTGGCTCCGCCGCGCTAGGATTTAATACCCCAAGTTTTTAATTCATCGATGAAATCATAATTGGTCAAATCATAATGAAAGGGTGTAATGGAAACTTTATTTTCCAAGATGGCTCGGTCGTCTACGTCGCTATCCTCTTCAAGCTGAACTTTAGTCCCAGTTAACCAGTAATAAACACGGTTTTGTGGATCAACCCGTTTATCGAATTTTTCTTTATAATTTGCTCGCCCCTGGCGGGTAATTACAATTCCTTTTATTTCTGCCTCTTTAATGGGAGGAATATTTACATTTAAGAAAGTCCCTTTAGGCAAGCCTTTTTCTAATATCACTTGCGAAAGATTCCGGGCAAATTTTGCAGCATAAGTAAAATCAGGGTTTTTATAAGTGGTCAATGAAATCGCAAATGAAGGTACTCCCAAAATGGTTCCTTCTGTGGCAGCAGAAACCGTCCCCGAATAGATGACGTTGATTCCCGTATTTGTTCCCAAATTAATTCCGGAAATTACCAAGTCCGGCTTCTGCTGCAAAAGGGCACCGTATGCAATTTTTACGCAATCTGCTGGAGTTCCATTGACAGCATAGCCAAAGATTTCACCGTTCTTTTCAAAATTCCATACTCGGAGGGGATCGGAAAGGGTAATGGCGTGACCTACCGCGCTTTTTTCACTTTCTGGTGCCACTACAATAACTTCGCCGATTTCTTTCATCTGTTGATAAAGAGCAGCTAATCCAGGCGCATTAATCCCGTCGTCATTGGTTAAGAGAATTTTTAGATGTTTTGCGCACATTATTTTTTGGGGTTTGAATTATACTCAAATAACTTACGTAATTTCTTATTTACTTCGACCTGCATTTGAGGGGATAACTCTCCCAATTCACGCTCAATTATTGAAGCGCTAACGGTCATTAAGCGATGCAATCGTATTGTTGAAGAAACTCGCAATCCTGTTGTGTTAAAATCATCCCTAGATGAATTAAGAACTATGTCGGATTCCAATATATCGTCTGGAGTCTGGCTTGTAATAAAAGCCAAAACAACATGACGATGCGGACTGATTGGATTAGTTAAACATGCCGCAGGACGTAATTTCACTGATGATAGATCATTAAAAGGAAATGGAACTAAAACTATTTTACCCTTTATCATGGAATGGTTGCCCATCTGCATGAGTATAAATATCTTCTTCAGGCTCTTTTAAAAAATCAAAAACTGGATTGGCAGACGCTGAGCGTAGCCAGTCTCCTTCATCTATATCACTTTCTTCAGGGAATAAAATGATGATACGGACTTTGCTTTTCCCAACAAGAGGTATTGGTTTATCAAGGATAAGCTGATGCTTCTCATCAATAGTTCCTGTTGTTTCAATTGCTTTCATTGTCATATTCACGACCTCATCATTAAAATAACTAACCATTTTGATTTTTGCAAACAAAAAGAGATGGAAATAAAGGAAACCTAACGTTGATTTTAACTGCCACTAGTACCACTGAAACACTCGCCTATCTTAATAAATTTAAGTTTCTACTTTATTGCACCTATATCTAAATTAGCTTTTTAATTTTTAGTGGGCTCTTCCTCAATTTTTTTCACTGCAATAGCAGGTTGTTTCATAATATCTTTAACTTTAGCTGAATCTAATTCACCATTTTTTGACTCTTCATCAAAGGCGTAGTCAGTAGCAAAGTTTAAAATCTCTTTCACTCTTTCTTTTATTTCATTTCGGCTAACAACGGCATCCACAAAACCATGTTTAAGTTGAAACTCAGACCTTTGGAAACCATCTGGTAGGTCTTGACCAATAGTTTGCTTTATGACTCTGGGGCCTGCAAAACCTATTAAAGCGCCTGGTTCAGCCAAAATAATATCTCCTAACATAGCGTAGCTGGCCGTAACCCCTCCGGTGGTTGGGTCCGTCAAAATTGAAATGTACAAGATTCCAGCATCGGAAAGTTTAGTAAGACGCGCCGAGGTTTTGGCCATTTGCATCAGGGAAAGCGCCCCTTCCATCATTCGAGCACCACCAGATGACGACACTATAATTAATGGTAATTTTCGCATCAATGATTCGTCAATAGCACGGGCAACTTTTTCGCCAACGACTGAACCCATACTTCCACCAATAAAAGTAAAATCCATGATACATAATACCACCGGATGACCATAAATTGTACCAATACCCGTTCTAACCGCCTCGTTGATCCCTGTCTTCTTTACAGCATCCTTTATTTGATCGGAGTATTTTTTCATGGCTTTGAATTTCAGGAAATCAACAGAAGTAATATTAGCGTTGAATTCGTCGAATCGGTTGTCATCTAATAAAATATTGATATAATCTGAGCTTTTTATTCTGAAATGAAACTGACATTTACTGCAAACATGAAAATTCCGTTCGAGTTCTCTTTTATATATAATCTCTCCACACCCCTCACACTTAACCCATAAATTGGGCATATCTTTTCTTTTTTGGGGCTTTAAACTTCGCTTTGCTCGTTTAAACCAATCCATAACAGCTATCCCTCCTTCAAAGGCAAACTCATCAAGAGTGCGTCTTCTTTATCTTTTGAATAATAATTTTTTCGTACTCCGATAATTTTAAATCCATGTTTTAAATATAAATTTTGGGCCGCTAAATTAGAGCGCCGCACCTCCAAATAAACGACTCGGACCTTCTGACGCTTCATTTCCTCAATTAATCTGCATAAAAGAAATTTACCGATTTTTTTTCTACGAAAGCATTCCTCGATGGCAAAATTGGCAATATGGGCTTCACTATCGATGTACCAATAAATGGCATAGCCAATGACTTCTTTATCTTTTTCAACCACAAAAGGAAATGAATCCAGATTATCCAAAATTTCGTGAACAAAGTTGTTTCGAGACCATGGGTCACTAAAAATCCTCGACTCTAATTCACAGACTTTGTCCAAATCCGGAAGCTGCATTTTACGAAAAATAATACTCGGAATTTTACTCTTGGTTGCTTGTCTTGCAGTAACTGTTAAATCATTACACTCCATAATAGACTTTTCGTTCAGGAGCAAATTCCTTTAAATAAAATGGCTCTAGCGATTCCAAATCCTCCAATTCTTTTTTTTGAAATTTAATATATCCCAATTGCGCTATAGTAAATGGAGCTATCATTGAAGTCTCAGGGGGAGCTAATTCAACTTTATTATTTGTCAAAGTAGACAATCCTTTATATGGAATAGAAACGATAAGCGTTCTTTCTTTTATAAAATCACTCAGTTCTTTTGTAAGAATAATTTGGTAATCGGAACACCTCCGAAACATCTCCGGACTTTTTTTATACAATGCAAAATAAACTTCCCCTTCTCTAGCTTTAATCACAGAGCAGATATGGCCCGACCAAAGATGGGCTTGGTACGCCAAAGCGTCCAACGTATTAACAGCAACCAATGGGATTTCTAATATATAAGCTAAACCCTTACACACAGTAATTCCGATTCTTAATCCAGTAAAGGAACCCGGGCCGATGGAAACGGCAATACCATTTAACTCCTCTAAACCCCATTTCGCGTCTTTTGTCAGGCACTGAATAGCCGAAACTAACTTTTCATTATGAACATTTTTATGATTTAAACGATATTCGGCTATGAGGTGATTATCATCTGATAAGGCAACACCACAAACATTTGTAGCGGTTTCAACAGCCAGGATTTTCATAATTTGCAAATTCGAATTTCTCTTCTATTTTCCAACCCCTCTTTAAAAAAATTCTTAAAATAAATTTCAAATCTTTTCTCTGGTAAATGTTCAATACTTCTCTCGGCCCATTCAATTAAGCAGATGCCCTCATCGAGGAGATATTCATCATAGCCCAACTCACGAATCTCGTCTGATTTTTTAATTCGATAAAAATCTAAATGGTAAACAGGTACTCGGCCGTTATATTCATGAATCAAAGTAAAGGTAGGACTGGTAATGTCATCCTCAACATTCAACCCACGGCAAACCCCTTTAATAAAAACAGTTTTACCACTTCCAAGCTCACCAATTAATGCAACAACATCGCCGGGGTTTAAAGAATAAGCAAATTCTTCACCAAGGCGCTCTGTTTCCTCTGGACTATTAGAAACAATCCTTTTTTCAGTTCTCCAATTATTGGTTTTAGATTCATTTTTCGCTTCTTTCTTAAATGATATCATCAGAAAGATTGTCTTTAATCGGTTTTGCATGAAGTTGGACATTGGGGAATGACATTTTTAACAAATTTGCTTTTTGAAAAACAACAATTTTTACTTTATATAACAAAATTACGTATTATAAGCAATGCAATTGTGTCCTCAGGCATAACCTCATTTTGGCTGCAAGGTCACGATTGGCAAAATCATTTCTTCCATAGATACACCCCCGTGCTGAAAACTATCCCGATAATAATTCAAATAATGGTGGTAATTCGTAGGATAAACAAAATAATAATCTTCTTTTGCAATCAGGTAGTTGGAGTTAATGCCTCTCTTTGGAAGTTTGTAAGTAGTTGGGTCTTTTACAATAATTGCATGCTTAGGGTCAACTTTGAGACTCTTGCCATATTTATATCTAAGATTTGTAGAAGTTTCCCTATCACCGATGACTTTAGCGCCATGCATTCCACGTACACTTCCATGGTCGGAAGTAATTACCACCGTACTCCCTCGTTGAGAAAGCTCTTTCAATATTTTATAGAGGTAAGAATGCTCAAACCAAGATTTCGTTAAAGATCGATAAGCCGCTTCATCAGGTGTAATTTCCCTGAGAACTTCGGAATCACTTCGGCTGTGAGCTAAAATATCTACAAAATTAACGACAATAGCTACTAATGGGATATTGGAATAGGACGATATTTTTTGTACAACGTTTCGAGCCTCATTAACATCTAAAATCTTTACATATTTTGTATCAGGTTTTAACTGCAATCCTAATTCTTCCAACTGGTAATCTAATAATTGATGCTCGTATCTATTTCGGCTTAGATCATCCTCCAAACCCCGAGACCAAATCTCAGGATAACGTTCCTCGATTTCACTGGGAAAAAGACCACTAAAAATCGCGTTTCTTGAGAAAGGTGTTGCTGTGGGCAAAATCGAAAAATAAATATCTCGGTAAACCTTAAAATATGGATATAACAGTAGCTCAATAGTTACCCATTGATCAAGTCTGAGATTGTCAATCACCAATAATACAACATTTTTATTCTCTTTTAAAAGCGGCACTACATACTTATTCACCAAATCAGTTGATAAAGTTGGTGCGTCTTCTTTATTACTTATCCATCTAGGATAATTTTTTTCAATAAACTTCCCAAATTCAACATTACATTGTCGTTGCTGGTCTTTTAAAGTTTGCTTGAGTCCCATATCTCTATACTGGTCCGTTTCGATCTCCCAATCACAAAGTCTAGAATAAATTTTAATCCACTCCTGCCAAGTGAGAGCTCCCAAGAGCTTTTGAGAAATTTCATTAACCTCTGAAATATAATCCCTTGATATACGTTCACCAGTAATTTTCTTACTTTCTAAAATCTTTTTACAAGTCAAAAGAATTTGGCTTGGATTTACAGGTTTGGTTAAATAATCATCGATTTTACTTCCAATGGCATCCTCCATGAGAATTTCTTCTTCGTTTTTAGTCACCATCACCACAGGCAGAGATGGAAAGGCTTCTTTCATTTCTCCTAATGCTGTAAGGCCATCCATACCGTACAGCATTTCGTCCAGCAGTACCACATCAAAACTCTCTTTTTTTATCAAAGCGATGGCGTCCTCAGCATTGGTTACAGGGGTAATCTCATACCCTCTCTCTTCTAAAAAAATAATATGGGAACGCAACAACTCTATTTCATCATCCACCCAAAGAATTTTACCTTTTGTTACTGTCATTTTTATAACTTCCTATTTAATTTACATTTTTTAAAATAGCAATTTTTCATACCATTGTCAATAACATTTTAGAGCAGACTTAGACCAGGCCTTTGTTATAAATTAAAAAGTCGAATCAAAAATTGACCCGACCTTTACTTAAATCGTTTAATAAATTTGTAAAAATGATTACACCTTATATTCAGCAACTATATCGAAAAATAAATACGAATATTGAAATTCGAAACAAATTTCGGATTTCGAATTCCCAATTTGAAAACCTAATGAGCTTAGCTGAGTAGCCGGTATAATAATTTTTGTAAATTACCCTTCTAGAGGCGTAGTCGGAAAAGGCCTATTTTACGGTTCAACGGGATGTAAGCTATTTTTTTAGTTTAGCATTATTTTTCAAGAAACGGAATTTTCTACCACGCCTATAGAGACATGGACGAAAACACCAAATTTGCAGAATTAACAACATCTAAGTTATTGCTTTTTTGTTCGAGTTTTTTCTAAAAATATACTTTCCGTCCACGTCTCTATGGGGCGTTGTTATTTTTTCGAACTCATTTCCTCAGACTTTTTCAGCATTCTTCTAGCAATAAAATAATAAAGAATGAGTGCCAGTCCAGCTAAAATAAACATACCACCTATGGTTGCTTCGTCAGAGAATGTATAAGGAAAAAACTGACCAATAAAAATGGCTAATCCAACAGCAATTAAAACCATGCCCCATTTCAAAGACGCTGGGACTTGATTTGCAAATGTATTAGCATAAAGATATTTGACACTCTCATTGACCATATCTTTGTCGATTAATTTACGCCTCACACTGTTATCTACAATGATCTTTATAATAGTAACGATTGAAAAGAATACAATAGATACAATGACGGCGGCCAATAATTCACCAGACATTCTTCACTCCTTTTCTTAATTCAAATGTTTGCTGTTTTTTTAAAAGATTGTTGTTACATAAGACAGCGCAATCCGACAAATGTTGCATTATAATTAACCAAGCTCGCAAAATATTTTTAAATTAAGGACTTATCAAATAAAATTTTTCACTTGACAATTATCATATAATTAAACATATTAACAAGGGAATGCCAATTCAATAAAAATAGTACGGGGGCTAATTCAGGAAATCTTATCAATTCATTTGATCACGACTTTTCTATCTGCTTAGGCATTTCCAAAAGAAAATAATCACCATACAAGAAACAAGTGAAATTTCTTACTCAATATTCTGCAGGATAATCTCGAAGAAAAAACGTTATCTTGCAAAATTTGCACGATTAGCCCATTTTTTAAAAGCTAATGGCTATTTTTATGAGGCTTAATTGCGTGAAAAGAAAACACGCTTTTGAATCCTATATTACTGGTTACTTGAAATTGAGCGTGCCTTAGCTCTACACCGAGGTCAAACAAAGGCAAAGTGCTCTTAAGCGGCTTGGTACTAAACCGTACGGTTCAACTACGTATAAAATCCTAAATGTTATGTCTATCAGAACGGAGAATTTATGATGAAAAAATCTTATGGCAAGATGGGGGGCATGCTGAGTATGTTGCTATTTTTGTTTAGTTTTATATTATGTACTGAAACGACTCCCGAAGCCGGAGCCATTCTTTGGAAATATAAGTTTGGGGGGCAACTTTGGGCGCCGTTGAAACATGATAACGGCATTTTATATTTTGGCTGTGATGATACAAATTTTTATGCGTTCAATATAGCAACGCGCCAAATCAAATGGCAATTCAAGACAGGCAGTATGATACGCTCGGCTGCCAACATTACTGATGAGATTATCGTCTTCGCAAGTGATGATGGATTCCTCTATGCTCTTGACCTTGACTCCGGAGAGGAACGTTGGAGATATGATTTTGGTAGTTCCGGGATTGTGCGCAGACTGCCTGCGATTGATCCGCCCTATGAGTATGACTATTTGCATTCTTCTCCTATATATCACGACGGTCTCATCTATATTGGTAGCGCAAATGGAAAGTTATATGCCTTCGATTATAAAACAGGAAAAGAACAATGGCATTTTACTACGAATCAAAAGATTCGTTCGACTCCGGCGGTGGATAATGAGAATGTGTACTTTGGGAGTTGGGACGGTCATGTGTATGCGGTCATGGCTAAGACTGGAAAAGAAGTCTGGCGATTTGATTGCGGAGGCATTATTCAAAGTTCTCCTGCCATTGGTGCCGGAAACATCATTGTAGGAAGCCGAAGCGCCAAAGTTTTCGCATTAGATGCTCAAACGGGGGAACAGAAGTGGACACACGTGCATGAAGATGGCTCATGGGTTGAATCATCGCCGGTCTTTCAAGACGGTATTGTGTATATTGGCAGTTCAGATGCTTTAAAACTCTGGGCGCTTGATGCTGAAACAGGGCAAGTACTATGGAAATTCAAAACGGGCGGGTGGTCATGGAGTACCCCTGCGGTTGCGAAAGGAGTTGTGTATATTGGGGGAATTAGTGCCTATCCTTATTACTTTGAGGGTGTTGATTTGCAGGCAGGTTTTTATGCTGTGGACCAAAAAACCGGTAAAAAGAAATGGAGCATGACTCCAGAGGCCGTTGAGGGATATATTACGGGCGGTGTGTTCTCTTCAGCGGAGGTCGTTGATGGAATAGTGTATGTAGGCGGCCTTGATGGGTATCTTTATGCACTCAAAGAATAGTGAACTGCCCTGGTGGCATAACGTTATACAGGTTTATTTTATGATAAGAGTCAAGTATCAAATATTAAATGGATTTGTTTTTTGAAGGGGCGAGCGTAAAAACTCAATCCACATTAGGTTACCAAGATTACTGAACTTGAAATAAAGGAGGAAACCATGAAAGTAATTACATTAATTTTGCTTTTCATTATTTTATTCACAACCTTAGCCATAGGCCAAACCTGTGTTGACTTTCAATCACTCACTTTCGGTACTCAGTATGGTACACCATCTGGAAATACACCTGGACAAGTCGTATTTACGGAAAACGGTATCCCAGTTTCGGTCGAAAATTTTAATTTTGTTAGCGGTGGTGTAGCCTTCAATTTTAGTCAGGTAGATACGGCATTCTTAGGTTTCGGGGCTGGACAAACCATGCATACCAATAATATAAACCTGCTTTTTGACTTTAGTACCTTATCATTTGTTCCTAACCTTGTTTCGTTTGAATTTGCTGATCTGGGTGGTGATGAAAATATTTCTGTAAATGGCCAGTCAATTTTTGCTGGACAGTTAACTGCTGCTCCTTCTGCAATAGCTTCAGGAGTCACTCTTTCAATTTCAACCACAGCGATACAAGGAGGCATAAGAGGCACCGCTGTCCTTAGGGGTAATGTAAATTCTCTGCTAATTGGTGGACAGGAATTTTGGTTGGATAATATTTGTGCTGAAGACACAACTGTAACTAGCATTGGCGATAACTCCACAGTTGATGATTATATACCGAAAAACTACGGCCTCAGTCAAAATTTTCCAAATCCGTTCAATCCGGAAACCGAGATTCGCTTCCAGCTCCCTAAAGCCAGTCATGTCGTCGTGCGAATTTTCAATACACTCGGAAAAGAGATTCGCATCCTGACTAATACGATATATCAAGCAGGGTCGTATGCTGTTCGCTGGGATGGAAAAGACAAAAATGGGAATAAAGTTTCAAGTGGAGTGTATCTCTACCAGTTAAAAGCAGATCATTTTAATCAAGTGAAGAAGATGCTTTTCTTTAAATAAGGAAAGCTCAAGACAAATTTAGTCGATATTTGTCTAACACTTGGCTGGAGCGGACGCTACCACATAGAGAGATTTCAGACACTGTTAAGACGCAGTATATATGTTAATAATCATATCGATTTTGTGGCTTCGCAACCGCTCCGCTGATGCTTAATGTTATAAAGCGTTGTAATTTTGTCTGAAATATGAAACACCCTGCTCTGTAAGGTTAGATTATGAATCCAATCGTGGATCCTGATGATTTTCCGGCTACTCACAATTGTACTTATTTAAACGCTGCAAATGTTGCTTTAATGTACCGCGGCGCTGAAAAGGCTATAGTCGATTGGCAAAAAGATGTGGCAGAAAATGGTAGCATGAATTTTGATGAAACTGCCGAAGCTAACGTTTTCGATGAGTTGCATGTCGTAGCTGCCCGTCTTTTTAAGGCTAGGCTTGAAGATATAGCTGTGGGTTCAAGTGCCACAGAACTACTTAGTTCATTGGCCTGGGCAGTTGCACCGGGCTCTGACAAGAATGTTGTAAGTACAAATATCGTATTTCCTAGCACAATTTATCCTTGGCGGAGGGTAGCAAATCATACCGGCTGTCAAATTAGATTTGCTCTGGGACAAAATGGTTATGCTAATCCAGACGATATTATTCAACTTATTGATAAGAACACAGCCGTAGTTTGTATTTCACATGTTGAATATGGGGGTGGGCAACGTTTTGATCTGGCAAAATTAGGAGAAGCTGCGCATGAGCACGGTGCTTTATTTGTTGTAGATGCCACCCAATCTGCGGGGGCGATACCGATAGACGCTCCCGGTTGTGCCATTGATGCTTTGGTTTGTGGTGCCTACAAGTGGCTTTGTGGTCCTTTTGGTGCGGCTGTCATGTATCTTGCCCCTCATTTGCAGACTGAGTTAGAGCCAGGCTTAGTTGGATTTCGTAGCCATAAAGATATGTGGGATCTTCAGGCAGATAGAATCGAATATCCGAAAACTGCAAAACGATTTGAGTTCAGTACAATGGCATTTGGCTGTGCTCTCGGTTTAGCGCGCTCCATAGAATTCCTCCTGAATGTTGGCATAAAACGTATTTTTAAATATAACCTATACTTAGCTGATGGGTTGATCCACGGATTGCACGAACGCAATGTTGAAATTACTTCGCCGCTCAATAATGCAGAACGCACTTCCATTGTGACTGCACGATTTCATGGGCAAGATTCTGACGAGATAGCTCGGAAACTTAAAGAAGCTCAGGTTATAGTCTCATCTCGGCACGATATTATACGATTTTCTCCGCATCTTTACAATAACAGCGATGATATTGTAAGATCTCTTGAATGCATTGATCAGATTTATGAGAGATCCCAGTGCGTGTAACTAGTTACTTGGCGCAACCAAGGCAGCATATGCCAGTTCACTAAATCAACCCGACTAGGTTTTGCAAAAAGTCAAAATCAAAAAAACGATGATGAAGTTATGTATATATGGCTCATTAATGCTCTATTTCTAACTAGAGGCGTAGTCGAAAAGTCGATATTTAGAAAAAGATTGAACTAAAAAACAATAAGTTAGAATTTGTGAATGTCAAAAAACTGGAGTTTTCAGCCATGCCTTTTGAGATGAAAAACTTATTTAATAAGTTCGTGAAGTAAACTGAGTTAACAATTTTGAGAAGGCAGTACGCATACTTATAAATTGATATGAAAAACCCGTTGATTAATTGTTTTATCACTAGCTGCGGGTAAAATCAGTGCCCCGAATCAATTTGAAAATAAATGATGCAACATTACCTCCACTTATTTGTCTAATAATTTATGACAGATGTCAAACTTCTAATCGACAAAATCATATCTGGAGATACGAAGGCATTCCAATCTTTGATTGAAAAATATCAGCGATTGGTTAGCCATATTGTTTTCAGAATGATTTCCAATAAGTCGGATAGAGAAGATGTCTGCCAAGATGTATTTATTAAAGTTTATCAAAATTTGTCAAACTTTCAATTCGAATCAAAAATATCGACCTGGATTGCTAAGATTGCTTATAATACCAGCATTAATCACCTTAAGAAAAAGAAAGTACCCCTGTTCAATGATTGTTCTTCCGAAAACAAATCTATTGAGGATTATTTAAGTAATCATACATCACCCGAGGAATTTGCTGAGGATAGCGATTTAGCCCTACGTTTACAAAATGAGATAAACAAATTACCTGTTCAGTTTAGAACTATCTTAACCTTGTATCATCTCGATGAAATGAGTTATGCTGAAATTGTAGAAATCATGGGATTACCCGATGGCACCGTTAAAAGCTATCTGTTTCGGGCAAGAAAACTTTTGAAGAAACGATTGATAACAAAATTTCCACTGGAGGAATTATGGCACTAAGACATGTAACGGATGAAGAGATACAGGAATATCTAGATGGGAAACTTTCCATGGAGAACCGTTGGATTCCAACCCATCTTGAAAATTGTGAATTCTGTAAAAAGCAATTAAGTCAATACCAAAACTTGTATGTAGCATTAAATAGAGAGATAAACTTTAGTTTATCGCCCAATTTTTCTGAATCTGTTATTGCAAGAATCCATAAAGATTTTGCGGTAACATTTAAAATACGAGTTTGGCACATAGTACTTTCGGCTTTTGGACTCATGATTGGAGCGGGGACAGCTCTTTATTTTATTGAATTAAAGCCTTTGTTGGAGAGATTTATCCTATTAGGTCGTGCAGTACAAAAATATTTTAATCTTGAGGTGTTTCTTAATATTAAAAATTATTTTTTAGGCTTAAACATAAATTTGAGTTTGCTTGGATTTGCCATAATCATTTTATTGGTCATGAGTGCCATTGACCATTTTATCATCCAATCAAAACACAAACTCATCACATTTATTAGATAAATAAAAAACAAAAGCAGAAATGACCAAAACCATAAGAGCCGAGATTGTTTGGAACATTTGAATTTTTCACCCCCTTAGATACAGGATTATCTAACAATAGTGGCCATATTATTTAATGTGTTATCTAACGGGGTAAATTTCGGTATTGTTTCGGATTTCGATATTCGGATTTAGAATTTAAGCGTTTCAACATATCGGCAAAAAATTGTCGATGTGCGCTCACTAAGCGCTTAAAGCTCTACCCACTTTCTTCCATCTTTAGCAATTAACTCATCAGCAGCGTAGGGTCCCCAGGTCCCTGCCGTATAAGAGTGAATGTGGGGGGTTTTAGCGGCAGACCAGCCTTCAATCACACCATCAATGAGAGTCCAGGCAGCCTCTACCTCGTCGTGTCTGATAAAAAGGGTACCGTCGCCTAATATTGCATCCAATATCAAGCGCTCATAGGCTTCTGGAGGTTCAGCATCAAAGACCTTGTCATAACAAAACTCCATATCTGTGGGATGTAAAATCATACTTGGGCCAGGTATTTTTAAACCAAAGGTCAAACGTATTCCTTCATTTGGTTGAACACGCAATGAAAGCCTGTTAGGCTGCATAGGATCACCTTCCACATGTTCTTCGTGTTTGGCATGACTGAAAAGGGCTAAAGGTGGTTGCCTAAATTCGATAGTAATTTCAGTGATCCGCCTGGGAAGCGCTTTTCCAGTCCGGACATAAAACGGTATGCCAGCCCAGCGCCAGTTGTCCACATGCAATTTTAGTGCAACAAATGTCTCGGTTCGAGAATTTGGATCAACTCCTGTTTCGTTAATGTAATCCTGAATGGAACGACCCTTGATACTTCCAGACACATACTGTCCACGAATCGTACAATGTTCAATTTCGTTGATCCCAATCGGGCGAATAGCACACAGCACTTTCACTTTTTCATCCCGTACCGCATTGGGCGCAAAGGAAGCGGGCGGTTCCATAGCTACTAATGCCAGAAGCTGCAGAATGTGGTTTTGAACCATATCACGAAGGGCACCGGATTGGTCATAATAGCCGCCGCGAGCTTTGACACTCACGGCTTCTGCTACCGTGATTTGAACATGATCAATATAGCGGCGATTCCAAAGAGGCTCGAAAATGCTGTTGCCGAATCGAAAAGCCATGATATTTTGCACGGTTTCCTTACCGAGATAATGGTCAATGCGATAGACCTGATTCTCATCTAAGATTGACAAGATTTGTCTGTTTAAGGTATGCGCTGATTCGAGATTTCGCCCAAATGGTTTTTCTATGATTACCCGAGTCCAGCCTTCTTTATTATTGGGATCGGCAATGAGCTCCGCCTGGCCAAGCATGTTAACCACGCCAGAAAATACATTGGGAGGTGTTGACAAATAAAAAAGGCGATTACTTTCTCCCGAAGTAACCCCCATCTCTTGATCAAGCTCGTCGAGTAATTTTTTTAACCCAATATAACTTTCTTGATCATCATAATTACCAGTATGGTAGTAGAGCTGGGTAGTAAAATCATGCAATTTCTTTTTATCTTGAAAAGGTTTTAAACGGGCATATTTCATAACGGCTTCATTCATTTCAGCCCGAAATTGTGCATGAGATTTTTCTCGTCGGGCAAAACCAATAATTCTGGTTTTTTGGGGAATTAACTTTTCATGCGCAAGTTGAAACAAGGCTGGAATCAATTTGCGCTTAGTTAAATCACCAGATGCCCCAAAAATAACGAGGGTGATAGGAGATTTTTGTTTCATGGATTACTCCTTCTTTGATTAAAATCCAATTGAAAAATGAGTGATTCTGAATACTGAATACTGAATACTGGATACTAATAGGCTTTTATATAAATCTTTATTAGATAGCGATTCCGTTTCAAATAGGTTTTCTTAGTCCACATAAGTTTTACCGCAAGTCTCATCTTATTTGGTTTCCCACTCTGCATGAAAGATACCTGGTTTGTCTATTCGTTCAAAAGTGTGAGCCCCAAAGAAATCCCGCTGCGCTTGAATCAAGTTCGCTGGCAGCCGCTCGCTGCGGTAGGCGTCATAATAGGCCAATGACGCACTCATGGCTGGCATGGGAACGCCTAAATCTACCGCGGTTTTAAGGGTAAAGCGCCAGGCATCTTGTCGAGTATTTACTGCTTTTTGAAATTCCTCATCAACCAGCAAATTATGTAGGTCTCTGTTTCGATTATATGCTTTTGTAATATCATTAAGCAGTCTGGCTCTTATGATGCAGCCGGCTCGCCAAATCTTTGCAATTTCACCCAATTTCAGATTATATGTGTATTCTTCGGAAGCTTTTCTCAACAAACTCATACCTTGTGCATAAGAGCAAATTTTGGAGGCATAGAGTGCATCCCGCACTGCAGCTATCAATTTTTGCGGTTCGCCAGAATATTTAGCGGTGGGGCCTAATAATATTTTAGATGCCTGCACCCGTTCCTCTTTTTGTGACGAGAGAATGCGTCCATCTACAGCGGCGGTGATTGTTGGGATAGCCGAACCCAAATCCAAAGCGATTTGACTGGTCCATTTGCCTGTTCCTTTTTGACCCGCTTTGTCCAGTATCATATCCACCAAAGGCTTTCCCGAAACGTCGTCAATTTTCTTGAACACTTTGGCCGCAACTTCGATTAAAAATGAGAAGAGCACTCCCTGATTCCATTCGGTAAAAATTTCATGAAAATCTTGTGCCGTGAGACCAAGCACCCGTTTAAGAAGATCGTAGGCTTCAGAGATGAGCTGCATATCGCCATATTCGATGCCGTTGTGCACCATTTTTACCAAATGTCCAGAACCGCCCGGGCCAATGTAGGTTACACAGGGCTCACCGTCCTCCTCCGCTTTCGCGGCCACACTGGTCATAATGGGTTCAACTTCTTTATAGGCCTTTTCGGAACCCCCTGGCATCAGACTGGGCCCCCACAAGGCGCCTTCTTCTCCACCAGAAACTCCCATACCAAAAAAGTTAAGGCCTTGAGATTCAAGTTCTTTGGCCCGGCGCTCTGTATCTTGAAAATAGGAATTCCCACCATCAATGATTAGGTCATCTTTATCTAACCATGGCAGGAGCTGCTGAATGAACGCATCTACCGGCGCACCAGCCTTGACCAACAACATAATTCGACGCGGCCGTTCTAAACTGTCAACAAATTCTTCTAATGTGTATGTTGGCATGATGTTTTTACCAGTGGCTGAGCCTTCAATATACTTTTTTGTTTTCTCAACAGATCGATTGTATACCACAACTCCAAAGCCATTACGTTCAACATTCAGTACAAAATTTTGTCCCATAACCCCTAGACCGATCAATCCAAAGTCTTGTTTACCCATATCAAAATCCTTTCTGTAACGTGTAACAAACGACTATAAATTCCTTAAAAAATACAATAATTAGAATCTAGATCAAACTATTTCTGAATTAACTTAGCTGCTTCAGAATCGAGCATCCAGTGAAGCGTGCCTTTTTCCGGATGAACTAGAGATGCTGGAAGAGCTTTCGTTGGTTGCTCAACCCTCATAACCCGCTTCACAATATTTGATTTGGAACTTCCAGCAACAAGAAAAACAACTTCTCTGGCGGCATTCAGCACTGGCAGCGTCAAAGTTACCCGCCAGGTATTTAACTTTGGAACAAATACCGCCATCACAGGTTGATTCAATTCTTCCAGAGCATTGGTGCCAGGAAAAAGTGAAGCGGTGTGACCCTCTTCTCCTACTCCAAGTAATATTAAATCAAAGTGTGGTGGCATTTCTTGGAAATGTTTGCTTAAAAATGCCGTGTATTCTGCAGCGGCTTCCCTTGGCGCCATTTCTCCGCGAATTCGATGTACATTCCTTTCTGGTATTGCAATGTGAGCAAGAAGTGCCTGTTGAACCATACTAAAATTGCTATCAGGATGATCTTGCGGTACGGTTCTTTCATCACCCCAAAATAGATGTACACGATTCCAGTCTACCCGGCTTTTATGATGCACAGCCAGCAATGCATAAACCTCTCGTGGCGTATTACCCCCAGCCAGAGCGATATTGCATATTCCCTTTTCTTGCGAATTTTGCTCAATGGTATTGATTATCTCTTCAGTAACTGCACTAACTAATTCAGATTTGGTTGCAAAAATTTGAATGTTACTTTTCATAAATTTTAAAATTACTTCTCTTTTCATAAATTTTCTGATGGGCCACGGATTCGAGTTTGGCTGGATCGTCCACAATCCAGTCTTTTTCGATTAGACCACTTTCATGAATGGCCTTCAGACTTTCAGACTGCACCAATGTACCATCCAAATCAAAAATTATAACTCGGAATATCATAGAATTACCTCGCCGAGAGTAACTGCGGCTACTAAAATAAAAAGTATAGCCAAGGCGCGCTCTAGAGTGTGCTGTGAAATACGGCTGGAGACTAATGATCCTAATTGTCCCCCTATAATAACCCCCGGACCTGTAAAGACCACAAGGCTCAAAACCGTGTTTAACGTTTGTCCGCCCGTATGAACAAACTTAACGAAATGCCCGGTAGAAGCAACCAGAGCTGTAATGGCAACTACAAACACACTGGAAGCTACAGCTATCCTACTCGGCACCCGACAGCGCTGCATGAGAAAATAGCTGTTTAATTCCCCCTGGCCTGTAGATATCATACCAATAAACAGCCCACCCAATCCAGCGATGAGGCGACCCTCAGTGCGATTGCAGACCGTGTAACAAATCTTTTCGCCTTCTTTCGTAATCAAGCATGTCTCGGCCTTCTCACCACCATACGTTTTCTGAATATCCATGTCCAATTGTACGACCTCTTTATACCCAGGGGTTCTAAAGAAACTAACAGCAATGGCTAATAACCCTCCACCAAGAATCACCTTAAGAATTTCCGATGGAACATATCCAGCAACCCAAGTACCTATCAAGGCCATTGGAATAGTGGCTGTTAAAAGGGAGATACCTAGCTTATAGTCAATCAACTGCTTATAAGCATAGGCAAACAGGCCGCTGGCAAATCCAAAAACCTCTGTACTACAAGCTTGTAAAAGCTTGTTTTTTTAGCAAAGTTTTTTTTGGTTGCGGCGCCGCCGCGGTGTGGTTTTCCGTGGTTAAATTTTTTGTTAGTTTAACCACCTCTTATTTTTTTGGTTAAAGCTGGTTCAGTAGCCATTAATCTCTGGTATAAAGTTAATTGTACTACAAATCTGCAACACGTTGTTTTTTTAG
>JBHIAC010000013.1:0-39451 GCA_046758365.1 bacterium | reverse complement strand
CAATCATCCTACCACCGCGGGTGTGCTCTTGGGCCAAAGCGTATCCGTAATGCTTATGATGGTCATTGCTATAACGCCACCACTGAATCTGGTATTGACCTTACTGGCACCGTTGCTGATCTCGGCGACTTGCAGCCAAAAAGTACCTGGGAATTAACAGAACCATTCTATCGTAATTTTGCTGAAAAGCTTTTTAATGCTGAAAAAATTCCATTCTTTGCTGGCGGTGATCATGCCGTGTCTGTGCCGGTTATAGAGGCCCTGAATATTCTAAAAGAGCCGATCCATATCGTGCAAATTGATGCGCATCCTGATCTATATTGGGAATTTGAAGGCAACCGCCATTCTCATGCCTGCACGGCTGCTCGTATCCTTGAGATGAATCACATTGCCTCGCTTACCCAACTTGGCATCCGTACACTTAACCCAGCGCAATCGCAACAAGTGGAGCGTTTTCAGGACCGCATACATCTGTACTTGGCACATACTTTGACTGACGAAATTCCTTCTATACCCCATATTCCCAAAGGCGCATTTGTTTATCTTACCGTGGATGTTGATGGCTTTGACCCGGCTTTTGCGCCTGGGGTTTCGCATCCAGTGCCCGGGGGCCTAACTTCGCGGCAAGTACTAAATTTGATTCACAATGCCCATTGGAAATTGGTTGGTATGGACGTTGTGGAAGTCAATCCGGATTTGGATCTGAATGATCAGACGGCCATTCTTGCAGCACGAGTTTTACATGAAGGCATGGGCTATGTGGCCAGAAATCAGAGAGCTGATATTAGTAGAGTAACTAATTAGTGATTTGAACAAATCCTGTAAATCAATGTAAAACTACCTTGTGCAAACCCTTATGTGACAGGATTAATAAGACAAACTGGATTTTAAATTTTAAGGACGACAGACTGGTGTGAGCTTTAAGTCTGAGATCTTTTTAAAATAAAGCTCATCCAGATTGTTTTTGTAATTCTTCAACCCCAGCAGTTTTATTTAGATTAGATGGCCTAAATCGCCAAAGTGGGAGTCCCAGTATAATTGCAAAAAATAGAATCACACCTGCGGTCCAGTAAGGCCAGTTAATTCCCAAAGCGCCGTAGGTCCATCCACCCCACAGAGGTCCTATAATTCTAGCTAAACTAGAAACTGAACGATTTACCCCTAGAATCTCACCCTGTTGGGATTCATCGGTGGAAATGGAAACGAGGCTTATTAATGTAGGCGTATTCAATCCTGTTCCAATGGCCAAAATAGATAATACAATCAAGAGAAAGGGCCATGTTTTTGCGAACGGAATAAAAACCAGTCCTACCATAATCATACCGGTGCCAAATATCGCCAACGGACCATCACCGAATTTTTGGGATAAATTACCAATCATACCTCCTTGAAGTATTGCCGCTAATATCCCTACGTACGCAAACAGATATCCGTTCTCTCTTACATCAAACTGGAATACCGTTTTCGTAAATAGAGGAAAGGTCATCTGCATATTAGAGATAGCTAATACAACTAAAAAATATACAATCAATGGCTGTGCTACTTCAGGTTTTCGGATAACTTGGCCTATCGGTTTAAAGTAAGCTAATAAAGAAACCTTTTGATTAGGTAAGTTGATTACGGCATTTTTAGCTGGGTAACGCGATTCTGGCAGTCTAACCATAGCCAACATAAGCGCCAGGAAGGAAAGCACTGCGGCTCCGTATCCTGCGAGTGAGTAACTATATTGACCCAGGAAGCCACCGAGCGCTGGACCAAAAATAAAACCAAGTCCAAAAGCAGCGCCTATCAAACCCATACCTTTAGAACGATTTTCGGGTGTGGTTATATCGGCAATATAGGCCATAGCCGTGGCAATGTTGGCTCCGAAAAAGCCCGCTGCTAATCTAGAGATAAAAAGCCAAACCAATGTAGGGGCCCAGCCAAATAGAGCATAAGAAACCACAGAGCCTGTAACGCTGATTAAAATAATAGGTCTACGTCCGACATGATCTGAAATGCGCCCCCAAACTGGGTTAAATAAAAATTGCATTCCAGAAAAGGAAATCGCTAAAAGACCGATAATAAAAGGAGAGGCACCATATTTGTCTGCGTACAAAGGCAGTAATGGTATGACTATTCCGAAACCGATGAGATCAATAAATATCACTAAAAAAATGATGCCAAGTTGTGAATTGTAAAATGCTTTTGAATTCATACAGGATTTGATTGAATTTATCTTGAATGGCCGAGACCAAATTTTAATACAATATGAAAAATAGTAATCTGATTGTCAAGTAAAAACTTGGAGCAAAGTTATGCCCAAGAGGATGCTCATGTGTCACTGTACAAAAAGCAGAATTTCTCGTAAAAATTGCGAATTTGCAAAATATTTCTTGCAAAATGACTTTTTTGTTATTATATTGGAAATGCTTCACCAAGCACTTCCTTCCTTAATTTTTGATTTTTGAACAATCTTCTTACTTAACCCTATTTTACAAGGAGGGTGATCAATGACGCTAAATAGGAGATATACCGCTACTGCTATTATAGTTACTGCCGCAGGTTATTTTTTGTTTTTGCTACTGAATAAAGCTATCGCACAGGAAGCCGAACAAAACAACAACTTTTACGTTCTTTTTGAAAGAACCTTAGATAAATACCACAATGAGGAATATGAGGAAGCCATTCAATTGGCCACAAAGATTCGTGAATTATACCCAGAGCAACCGGCTGGGGTGTTTAGTTTATTGGCTACCTATCAAACGCTCATGCGAAACTACCGGATTAGAAATTTTGAAGTTCAATTCGACAGCTTGCTTGATTTGTCCATTTATTTGTCTGAAAAAGCTATAAAGAAGAATAAAAAAGATGGTGAAAATTATTTTTTTTTAGGTTGTGCTTACGGTTCCCGGAGTATTTTTAATGCGCAACGTGGTAGATGGTTGGCCGCCTTTAAAGATGGTTCCAAAGTACTAAACAATTTTAAAAAAGCCGTTGCATACAGCCCTAAATTTTATGACGCTTATTATGGACTAGGTCTTTACAAATACTGGCTTGGGGCAAAGGCTAAATTTCTACGCATTTTATCTTTTTCCAAAGATCAAAGACGTGAAGGTATTGAGCAAATTAAGTTAGCTGCTGAAAAAGGTCGCTTTCTCAATGTCGATGGAATGTATGGACTTTCGACGGTTTATTATAATGAGGGCGAGTATGAGAAAGCCTTGGAGATAAGCGATCGACTTTATGAAATATATCCCAGGAATCCTTCACTCTTATACAAGCGAGGTAGAATTTTCCAAGCTTTACAGAGATGGAGTGAGTCTAAGCAAGCTTTTGAGACTCTTTGTAATCTATTAAAAGCCGCCAAATATCAGAGTATAAGCTATCAAATAGAGTGTCTCTATCAGATAGCCAAATGTCATTACCATCTTGGAAATTACCTCGAAACCCAAAGGCTTTGTAAAGAGGCCATTGAACTTGAAAAGTATTGTGACTTTTCTAAGGAAATAAATGGTCCACTTGAAAAATTTTCGGAAATTAAAAAACAACTTCACAAGTTAAATATTGAAATTGAAGAACTTAGGTTAACTCAAGCAAATGGGAAACACTCTGAAGAGTAGTTTCAAACGATATGATCCTAGATTTGGGAATTAGCCTAAAAAATATAATCTTTCGGTATTCAGAAAATTTTGTAATAAAGCGTTCAACTGATTAATTAACCCAACGGATTTTAATCCTTAATTATCAATTATGATATCTGAATTCGATATTGAAAACGGAATGTAATTGGTTTGAAAGTGGCAGTTGATAAAATAAATCCGTTGGGTTCTATTTATCCGTTGGGATTTCCTGAATTACCCAATGACAACGAAGCTTTAACTAAAATGTAAAAAGGGGGCTGATATTAAGTATTTTCCAAATCTGGTTAATGCATCTGCTAAACTTCCCTTAAAACTCTTTTGGGAGGTTTTTCTGTTATGGTTGAACCTTTTGTAAAAAATTAGAGTTAAAAGAATAACTATTGTTTTCGTTTGCACCAATCCAATTATTTGGAGAGAATTATGAAAGTATTTCAGTTTATTTTCTTGATGCTCCTGATAGGAGGATTGCTACTTGTCTACATGCCGTCCCATAATTTATTTGCACAAGAGCAGGAGAAAGGCAAAGGGGAACTTGAAGATTTTGGGGATGATTATGGCGACGAAGATTCTGAAAGTGATTCAGATGCAGAGGACGCGGCTGAATTTTTTATTATTGCCTTTTTCGATAACTTCGGAGACTTTGTTCGTCTTTGGGGTCGCGCCCCAGGTACAGAGTCGGGTCCTTATCCTTCTTTCCCCTATGACAAAAGCGATGGATTTATGGCAAGCTCCAAGGACCACCGCAGCTACTTTTTCACCACTGAATTTAGTTATCATGACTTGAGCCCAGATCCCGTTAAAAGCTTTATATTCAAATGGGAATCGCAATTTGTCCATCGCAGTAAGCTGTCATTTGATCTGTCTTTTTATGAAGAAGATCTTGGCTTGCGAAAAGATCACCTTTCTATTTATGGTATACGCTACGGATATGCCCTATATCGTACTCCCCAGTTCATTGTTAATCTTGAAGGCGGTTTTAGGGGCTTTCAGAGGAATAAGGTACACGGAGGAATCGAAGTAGCCGTAGATGCCCAACTTTTTCCTAAAAAGCCTTTGATAATAGAAACCGAAATAGCCGCAGCTTATATCAGCAACGGTCCTCTTTTTACGGTTGAGTCCAGTGCTGGCATTCTCTTGGGACGATTTGAAATTTTAGGCGGCCTGCGTCTGCTTAAATCGAAAGACAGCATTCTGGACGGCTATAGGATTGGATTGCGGATTTGGTACTAACTTAATTATTCTCCTCTCTGATTTTCTTATTCCCTTATTGACTACAAATATTCGAACAAGATAACAAATAATGGTACCACGAAGGCCTTTTCTGTAACTTCTTAGAAATTCCTTGACAACTCCTTGCTTATTTATTATTTTATTAACAAATTAAAATCCTAACACACAACACTTTTTGGTTTCTGGCTAAAAAAAAATAATCACTAACCAAATTAGGAGGGAGGAACCATGAACGCCAGAAGGTATTTATTTGCCAGTTTGGGGGTATTTGTGGTGTATTTTGTTTTAAGTATCATTGTCCACTGGGTGTTACTCAAGAGTGCCTATGAAGCAACGGCTGATGTTTGGCGACCCCAGTCTGAGATGAGCGCTTATATGCCCATTCTGTGGGTGACACAACTCGCTGTGTCCTTTTTATTTGTCTTCATTTATACAAAAGGGTATGAAGGCAAAGGCCTCATGGAAGGCGTTCGCTACGGTTTGTGGATTGGGCTGCTGATGAGTATCCCCATGGCTTTTAGCAGTTATGCGACCTTACCTATTCCTCTTAGTTTAGCCATCAAATGGTTTGTTTTTGGATTGATTGAGTTTGTTATTCTTGGAATCGTTGCTGCGGCTATTTATAAACCTTCGGCTCAACCAGCGGCAGCCTAATTTAATTTTAGTGAAAACTAAGCCCCAGTTGAATGCCCCATCTGGGGCTTATGACTTCTAAATTCTGTTAGCGACTCCCAAAGGTTCAATTATTCCAAGGATGGCAGGCACACCGGGTACGCTTGGCCGGCTAGGACTTGACAGTGAATCTATCAAGCCTAAGTATTCCAACTCCTGGCTCTCTAGAGTATTATCAAACAAATCTTTGTTTTTGGTACAAAAGAATTATTCCCAAAATATTTATCGGTTCGCTTGCTTCAAAAATAGATAAAAGGACACGACAAAACTAACCTGAAAAACACCAAAAGAAACGGCTGCAAATTTGTCAAATCTTTTCGCATCATTTAAATATTTATTCATTAATTCGACATCTCCCGTTTCAAGATAGTGATTATAACTTGAGTTCCCTTTATTTCTAAAATAAAGAGCTAAAGCCCCTGAAATTAAGGAAAGTCCCATAGTAGAGTATAAATATAATTTTGATTGTGGTTTTTTACTTAATCCAAATTTAGAAGAAAGCTGGGATAAATCTAAAGCCTTCTTTTGTGGTTTCAATGTGATATTAAAAAATCTTAGTTCTGATTGGCCAATGGTAAATGAGGTGTCCTTATACCCGAATTTTGTTAAGGTAATAATTCCTACTTCATATTCGTTTAAATTAAAAAAAATGGGCGTTTCACCAAACTTTCGGTTCTCGAAAAAAACAGTAGCCCCATAAGGTTGTGAGTTTATTGAATAACTTTTCTTAAAAATGACTTGAATCCTAAGAGTATCCCTTGTTGATATTCTCACGTCAGCATACCAATCTTGATCCAACCAATTAATGCGATTAGGATTTGTGACATAAACTTTATGGAGCCCAGGAGAAAGCTCAATAACATCCAGAGGGGTAAATCCCACAAACTTATTATCGATTTGAACCGCTAAATTTCTGTGCCTTGTTTCCAAAATCAAATAGCCCCGGTCTTCTGATTCTTGCAAATTTTGTAAAGGTGAAGCTAAACTGTTTAGGGGTGAGATAATTGAAGTGGAAAAGCTGAGAATGAGGATGGTGGCAACAAACTGAATAAGAGTCTTTTTCATTAGATAATTTAATCAGTCTCTATACTGTCTGTCTTGATAAAAGCATAAATGTATTTATCTTCCGAGGCTCCAAGTAAATAATTCCCCCACACAATAGGGGCTGTCCGAATTCTCCCTTTAGTTTCATATTGCCAGAGTTCATTTCCATTTTCTAAGCTCAAGCAATAATAGCGACTATCTAAAGAACCAAAATATAAAACTTTACCTGATATCAAAGGTGGAGTGCTCACAACACTTTTAGCTTGAAAACGCCACTGTTCTTGACCTGAGAGAACATTTAAACAATAAATCTGTCCATCGTTTGAACCAAAAACAACTTTATTACCATCGGTAGCTGATGATTGAATAATGGCATCGTTTGCACGAAAAGTCCAAAGAACGGAACCATCAGAAAGGTTTAAGGCATAAAAAGTACTATCTGAAGAGCCCACAAATACGGTTTCATCCCAAATAGTGGGGGTAGCAAAAACACTCGCCCCGGTCTTATATTTCCATTTCATTTTACCTGAATTTGCATTTAACCCATAAATCATACCGTTATCGCATCCAACCACAAGAATATTTTTACTTAGGGCTGGAGAAGATCGGTGCTGATCCTCGGTCTTAAAAGTCCACAACTTCTCTCCCGTACCAAAATGATATTTATCTATATGATTGTAAAGAGCCGAAATGAAAATTCCGCCATCAGCCACTAATGGTTCACTAGCAATGTCTCCCGCATCTATTTTCCAAAGGTACTTCCCCTTATCTAGATTGTAGTTACTTAAGGTCAGATCACCATATCTTGACGCAATTATCAAATTTCCCCGATAATAGGCGCAGGTAGCTTCGTTATTTTCTTCACTTTTATTTCTACCAATTCTTTTGGCACTTTCAATATTCAAAGCATAAATGCGGCCATCGAGTGTTGCAAAATAGAGGATTCCATCTACGGCCACTAAGGTTGGGCTTATAGCCGAAGATGCTTTGTATTCCCAATAAAATTTGAGGGGTGGCAAAAGAGTTTTTTCTCGGTAATTAACTCTTTGTGGAGTCCCACCAAATAGGTTCCAATTCTGAACAGTGGGGTTACTTTTGGTTTCAGATATTACAACAATCGAACGGCAATGCCAGCCGTGGTAAGAAATGAGTATACAAACCCAAAAGGTAACAATGACCTCCGAAAACCTCTTATTAAGTTTACTCTTCATTAAAAGTCAAATCCAAACCAAAAAGCTTTTTTAAGACCTTTATCAAAATGAATAGAAGGACTGCTGAGATCGTTAATTTGAAATCTTCTACCCATTTCATATCGTAGTACTAGAAAACCTCCCACTCTTAATCTTATACCAAATCCAAGGCTGCCCAAAATTTGGTTGAGGTCATGATCCCAGGCCTGACCTAAATCCAAAAAAGTAGCTCCACGAATAGCACTGAATCCTAATCCACCAAAGGGGAACCTCAAAATAAAGCGATCGATAAATGGAAAACGAATTTCATTGTTAATTAAAAACAATTTTCGACCCCAGATTCTCCATCTTGGATAGAGTCTCAAATCCCAGCTTCCTCCCATATAATATCGGAAGGCCTCCTTTCCCTGATTAAATCGAGTCATCAAACGAA
Source organism: bacterium (assembly GCA_046758365.1). Taxonomy (GTDB): domain Bacteria; phylum Zhuqueibacterota; class Zhuqueibacteria; order Oceanimicrobiales; family Oceanimicrobiaceae; genus JBHIAC01. The sequence continues at coordinate 31,259 of JBHIAC010000013.1, read as the reverse complement.
CCGCATAAGTAATTTTTGGATTCAGGCGAAAATACCTTCGATAGTCGGCGATTATCGTGAAAAAATTTACGTCATTGTGCCAAACATCAATGGTGTGCCCCACGGTAAAATTGAAACGCTCCCCATCAACTGGTCCCGTTAATCCCCACAGGGAATTATCTTTTATATAGGAAATAGCATTTGAAATTACAATACCATTTACCTTTTGAGATCTGGTGTCATAATTTCTTTCTTCTTTTCTAATATTAATGCTTCCTTCAATCCTATTAAACACGGACAACGGATAGCTGGCAGCCACGAATCCGCCAAATCTTCTTTGATCGAAAAAACTATCGATCTGATCATAGAATCTACCTGTGATATGATACCCTCCAATAGCATAGTTTGCCCGTTTTGATAACTCAACCCGAGTAACCGCGACATTCCAACTTTTTAGAAAATCGCCTCTGGTTTGGGCATTATTAAAAATGAGAAAATAGTATTGTTGATTCCCCAGCATATCGCTCATAGCCAATTGCGCCCCACCAGACACCCCAAAAATCGGATCTTGTGAAATGGCACTTTGGGCGATGTCCAAATTTAATTTCTTTTTATATTTTATGGTTGTTGCTTCCACATCCCCTGCTAACTTATTAGCCGTCCAAAAATCCTTTCCTATAACTAAAGTATCATTTTTAACCAATAGCGACTCTTTAAATTTGTCTTCAAGATGTGTAATCTCTCGAATTTGAAACGAAAAGTTCTCAAACGCGGTAAACAACAGGTTATCAATTTCTTGCCACGCTGGATCAAAGGCACCTGTGGTGAAGTTGGTTACTTTTTTCAATTGATCTTTTTTTTCAATGGCTGACGGGTAGGGCAATGAAAACTCACTGTTGAATTCGTTATAATTAGTATCACCATTTTGGCCATTATTGTCATTTAATGCTTCGGCCAATGTTAGATTTTGGGTATCATTAGATCTATTTTTTATCATCCAAATATTAAAAGAGCCATCTCTATCAGAAGCAAAAGCCAAATACTCACTATCAGGGGACCAAGCCGGAGAATAATCGTTGTGTTTACCATCGGTTATATATTGAATGGTACCATTTTGCAGATTATAAATAAAGAGGTTAAAAAATCCATCTTTACCATGAAAAGACCGATCAGAGCTATAGGCTATATAATTTCCGTCAGGGGACCATGCTGGGTCTCGATCATCATAAAAATCATTGGTTAATCTTAGGAGCTCACCTGATTCAACCTCTACAAAGTAAAGATCACTCAAGCCAGCATAACTTATCCCTGAAAAAACTATTTTGCGTCCATCTGGTGACCAATTTGGCGAAAAAAGCGATACTAAATCTTTAAAGACGAATTTATTTAGAATTTTCTTCTCATCAATATCAAAAATATATAGTGCATCCCTAGCTCCGCTTTTGGAAATAAATGTTAATTTCCCTTGGTCATTCACATCAATTTTGCTACGAAGTAAATGAAAAGATTCAAAATCAGATGTACGCTCTCCTTTCACCAAAACTTCTGGTTTTGGGGAAGCTCCAAATTCATCCAACGATTTTCTGTATATGTTAGAATAGCCTACTCGATTTGAAACAAAAACTACCCATTTCTTACCAGCTTTCGTATAAAATGCCGGTTTGGTATTGATTCCATCTTTGGTTATGGTTTTAGAAACCATCTTAGGCGAATCCCCTACTTCCAGTAAAGGATACTTGACCTTTTTTAAATCATAAATCCACTTTTCATCAAACTCTTGATAATTTAAGCCTATGGTAAGTTTCATGACATCAGAAAATCTACCTTCTTTCCAGAGACTTTCCATCAACTGCAATAGCTTTTCTTCACCAAATGTCTCTGATATATATTTACAAATCGCCTGACCTTCTTTATACATTAAAAAAGTTCCGTAAATAGAATCCATATGGCTCAAAGGCACTAAGTGGCCGCTTAATACTGCATCACGGATTACCATCTCGGCTTGCGAATCCCAGCCTTCTGACCAATATTCAGCAATGCCTTCTGTAAACCATAAGGGTAAACCAGCAAAAGTAGCCTTCCTGTGATCTTTAAGAACACGTGAAACTTTACTATGGGTGAAAACGTGAACCAGCTCATGATTAATCACATGCTTAAATTGATGAATTGAACCATTAGCGGGAATCACAACTCTTCCCTTAATAAATTCAAAAAAACCACCTACGCCTTCTGGGATGAGATTTGGAATGGTGTTTGTTTGCTGAAAGTGAGAATGATTAGAATAAAAAATCAAGGGAATTCTTCGTCTAATATTGTGATTAAATTTACTTTCTAATCGGCTGTAAGCTTCCTCTGCAAAGGCGGCACCAATTTCTGCTAATTCTTTCATTTCAGGATAAAAAAATACATCAAAATGAGTAGTTTTTAAAATTTGCCACTCAAAATCATCATATTGTATTTTATTTCTGCCAAAATAATACTGAGCGCAAACTTCTGATGTTAACAAAGTAGATAAAATAATTGGAAAAATTAAGAATTCCCAAGTTCTCAGCTTCATGATTCTATTCACCTAAACTTTGAAATTATAATAAGAATTATAACAACCTCAAGCTAAATATGCTTTGGCATTATTGGGTATGCTCAAGAATAAATACCAATTGATAGTTTTATTAGTTCCTACATTTTAAAAATGTAATTATTTAAATAGTATAAAATTGTATAAAAGCTTTATGCCCCGAAGCATACAAATATTAAGCAAGAGGCGTGGCCAAAAACCTCAATTTTTTAAAATTCAGAGCAAGCCACATAGGATATACAGGAGGTAGGTTGTATAAACCAACGTCCTACATCCAACGTGGCAGGTAAGTTATTGTTTTTCAATTCGATTTTTTCACAAAAGTCCTTTTTTCAGCTACCAGTTTATAATATCGTCAAATTAATAATCGTTTTCAATTTAATAAAATATAACAGTTAGTCAAGTTAATTTTTTATTGAATTTCCCGATAAATTAAATAAAGTAGTACGCAAAAATCTTCCTATTCAGGTAAATTATGAAGAGAAATTGTATTATCAGGTAACCAATAATTCCCTGTAAAAATTCCAATCAGGCTTATTTCAACATTACTGACAGCAAAAATGCTGCTTTTAATTTAAAGCCAAGGACTGGAGAAAAAGTCTGTGAAAAATTCTACATTGGAAAAAATTACTCCTAAACTTAAATATATGTTATATTGGCCGCGAAATGTAAAAATTCCAGAAGAGTTCACAGCTTTTAATAGACATCTTCGTAAGCAGGTCTATGAGCTACATAATCTCTTAGAAATTTCATTAGAACTAAACTCAAAATTAGATGAGAAGCAATTAATACATTGCTTTATGTTAAATCTTTTTGGCTTGCTGAGTACAGAAAGTGTAGTATTATTAACAAATCCAAATCCCTATTCCAAATGTTATTCTACTCGATATTATCAAGGTATATCTAATAGTCAAGCCCAAGTTTTTAAGATAAAAAAATCTGATCCAATTTTTGAAATATTTAGAAAGAATCAAAAGGTTATTGATATTAGAAACCATAATAAAATAACAATCAACTCTGAGTATTTGAATATTGTTGAAAATAATGGTGGGATTCTAATCGCACCTTTAATTCATCGACAAAATATTCTGGGACTTGTAATTATTGGAGAAAAACATAACAAAAAACCATATACACAGTCGGAAATAGAGATTTATACCTTACTGACAAAATTTCTTGCGGTAGCATTAACAAATTCTCGATTGTACAAAAATATGGAGCATGTTTCTTTAACCGATCCATTGACAGGCCTTTTTAATAGAAGATATTTTGAAAATTATCTACAAAATGAAATTTCAAGAGCACGTCGGTTTAACCACCCTCTCTCATTAGTTATGTTAGATATAGATTATTTTAAAAATTATAATGATCGCTTAGGACACCCAACCGGTGATATGCTATTGAAGCAGTTGGCTAACATTTTGATCAAAACTGTCAGATGCTCTGATATTTTAGCCCGGTATGGTGGTGAAGAATTTTGCGTTATTTTACCTGAGATTTCACAAAAAGGAGCTTTAAGCTTTTCAGAACGATTAAGAAATGTTGTCTTTTCGTACCCCTTTGAAAAACGTGAAATTCAACCCAACAGACATATTACAATTAGCTTAGGAACAGCCACATATCCTTCCGATGCTCATATGAAGAAAGAGCTGATTGCTAAAGCAGATATTGCATTATACCAAGCCAAAAAAAATGGGCGCAATCAAGTAGCAGTTTATGGACAAATAAAAAATAATTAATGATATTTCTTTAACATTTTTCATGCATGATCTTGCGGAGACTTTTCATGAAGAAAATACTAAACACCACCCTTGCTTTGCTGCTAATTTATTTATTTGGCTATCTTATCTGGGAGTCAAAGGGAGACAAACTTCTTGCCTATTCAGAAAACCTCTATTCAAAAATTAAAATATTTACTTCTATTTTAGAGACAATTCAGCGCGTATATATTGAAGAAAAAGAACCTGATGAGCTTGTAGAGGATGCTATAAAAGGAATGATTTCTGAATTAGATCCCCATACTTCTTATTTATCTGCAGAAGATTTTAAAGAATGGAACCAAAATTTTGAAGGATATTCTGGAATTGGTCTAAGTTTTGATATTATTAGAAAAAAAATCACTGTGATGTCCGTGATAGAATCAGGACCAGCAGCGAAAGTTGGGATTCATCAAGGCGACAAAATCGTAGAAATTGAAGGCCAATCAGTCATAGGGATTAAAAGAGACGAGGCCTCAAAAAAATTAATGGGAGCGGTTGGCAGCTCGGTTAAAATTAATGTCCAAAGAGATGGGTGGACAAAGCCAAAAGAGTTTGTAATAATTCGTGATAGAATCATTCTTCATAGTATTCCTCAAACGCTGATGATTCAGCCCGGTATCGGATATATCAAAATCGAGCGGTTTACTGCGACTACTTCTACTGAATTGGAGCAAGCCTTAAACCTTCTAAAATCCAAAGGCATGAATAAACTTATTCTTGATCTAAGAGGAAATAGTGGTGGATATCTAAACGCAGCCATTGAAGTAACAGACAAATTTATTCCCGGTGGACAAAAAATAGTCTATACTAAAGGTCGTTTATCAAGTACTTATCAAGAATATTATGCAACTTCAGAACCAACCTACCCCCTCATTCCTTTAATAGTTTTAATAGATCACGGATCAGCAAGTGCATCTGAAATCGTAGCAGGGGCTATTCAGGATTTAGATCGTGGCTTGTTGGTTGGTAAAACAAGCTTTGGCAAGGGTTTGGTTCAAAGTCAATATCGTTTTCATGATGGTTCAGCTTTGTTAATAACCACCGCTAAATACTACACCCCCAGTGGACGGCCTATCCAAAGAGATTATTTCGCAAAATCAAAAGATGAATACTATCGAGAGGCTTATAATGACCAGTTGAGAAATATTGAAAATAACATAAAAGAAAAACCGGCCTATCAAACGCGTTCCGGTCGCCTCGTATATGGGGATGGCGGCATTACACCCGATATTTGGATAGAAAGCGAAGAGAATATTTTATCAGAAAATTTGCGTAAACTATATTTTTCTAATCATAGACCATTTTATACTTTTGCAGAAGATTTGGTCAAAAAGAATCCTTACATTAAATCGAATATGATTGATTTCATTAATCATTTTGTGGTAACTGATAAAATGTATAATGATTTTATAAGCGCCGTTAAGAAAACTGATTTAGATTTTCATAAAATTAATTTTACTAAAGATAAAAATAATATCAAATTTTTAATAAAACGAGAATTGGCTTATTTGCTTTGGGGTCGTGAAGCTCGATTTCGGGTAAATATTTTACGAGATACACAGCTCCAAGAGGCAATGAAATATTTTCCAAAAGCAAATGATTTATTAACCATGGCACATTTAATTGGTAGTATAAACAAAAGAAAAAATTAAAAAATTAACATAATTATTGACAATTCGAAATTTCTTTATTATTTTTAGTCAGTTAGTTATCTAGATAGGAAATACACTAAGGTTAAAATAATATTTCCTCTCGGATTATTAAACCAATGGTTATATAATTTTTGCATAATATTTCGTAATATTATACGTTTTATACTTGACATTGTAGAAATTTAATTTTATATTATATCGACCCGAACAGTAATTCTTCATGAAAGGAGGCAAAAATGAAGAAAAAACTGTTCGCCGTCGCTATCGTTGTTTTATTTTATTCATTTACTGTGGTAGTATTTACAATGGCAGATAGTCAGGGCATAATATCTCAAATGCTATCTAAAGTTGGATTAAGCAACGCTTCTGCCATGGCTTCTCCATCATTAAGTCAAATTGAAATATTACAAACTGATGTTTTGTCAAAGGGTAATTTAACAGACCCTATGCCAGACCCAACTAGACCGAGACCAAAACCCAAACCAGACCCAGACCTTGACGTTACAAATGAATAGGGTGAAGTTATTTAGAATCAAAGTTTTAATTATTTGAAAATTACTGTTCGGGTCAAAATGCTTTCAAAAAATTTAAATATATATATCAAGATCATAAATTTTTGGTTATTTTATATACTATTTTTGGTTATAATATCAAACCTACCTCATGACAAAATTCCCATTCTCTCATGGCTTAACTGTTGTATATACTTTTTGTTATTTCTATTTTGCCTCTTCATATTTAAAAAAGAACAGCATAATAAATCCATTTTCTTTAATCTAGGATTATTTTTAATTTTTTATAGCTTTAGTTTCATCCAACATTATATAAGTGACAATTATTTTTTCTATTATTTTTTTGAATATAGAAAAATCATCATAAGCTTCTTACTAGCATTGTGTATTATATATGTTTGTATCAAATATCTGATTAATAATCTTAACCCCCTATTAATCTATAGTATTAGTTTTGCTATCATAATTCCAATTTATGTATGGCATTTTTATCCATATTTTTTAGATACCGATTACATACTCCGCATCGAAGATTTATCGATATTCTACAAAAGCATCTTTAAGGTAACATTTCTTTCATTATTCTTCGTGAATTTTTATGGGGTGCTATTATATAGATATGACAGGTCTTTGGGCGAACATATAAATTCTTTAATGGTTTGCTTTTTCATTATGGTTTTATTAGATATTACAGACAAAGTTGGATACATTTACAATATCAAACTGTTTTCGTTAAGTCAATACGTTCTATTATTAAACCTTTCTTTTTTCTTCATTACATTATTCAAAAGATTAAACTACATTTATTCTGAATTTGGCCAATTTTATGATACCGTTGTTGTTACAGGAAACTATCGAGGTGTTCCGATCAAGAGAAAGAAAAGTTCAAAGGTTTCCTTGCTAGTGCTTAGCCTTGCAAAAGCCTATTTCAATGAAAAACGCAATACCTTTGGTTTCATAACTTTTCTATTTATTATTTGCATAAACTATCTTAATTTTTCTCCGTTTCTAAAACTAAATATAATTGTACTTTCTTTCGGAGTATTGATTTTAACTTTTTATTTGACAGTGCTGTACCAAAAACGTTCTCAAAATGATGAGTTATAAAAAAGCAACGAACATTTTAAAATGAGGATATATCATATGCACTCAAATGAAATTTCAGAAAATATTTTTCAAGATGAAAAGATCGTAGGAAATAGTCCGGAATCCAAACGTCTTAATAGGGCCGTTAAAAAGTTTTCTAAAGTTGACAGCAACATATTAATTGTTGGGGATACCGGAACCGGTAAGGAATTTATTGCCAGACTAATACATAAGAATAGCACTAGGAAAAACCGACCTTTTTTAGTGTTAAATTGTTCAGCATTGGGTTATACAATTGACAAAAGAGACCTCTTCGGGGAAGAAACCGAAGAAGCTGGTACAATAAAACGAACGATTGGAATTTTAGAAAAAGCCAATCGAGGCGTTCTCCTCTTAGATAACCTTTACGATTCCAGTTCAGATTTTCAGTTTGAATTAATTCAGGTTATTCGAGAAAAGAAATTTCGAAGAATAGGGGGAAAAGAAAATATTCTTTTGGATATCCGTATGATTTCCACGAGTAACCGAGACATGACTCAAGATATTGAATCAGAGAATTTTCGCAAAGACCTTTACTATCTTTTAAAAACACTGACAATAACTATCCCGCCTTTAAAAGAACGGAAACAAGATATTCCAGAATTATTCATCTATTTCTTAAAAAAATATTGTCACGAAAACGAGTTAGAAATTCCTGCGGTTCCGGCAGAACTTTTTGAATCTATACTTGAATATGATTGGAAAGGTAATATAAGAGAGTTACAGAACTGTGTCGAAAATTTAGTAATGATGTCTCCATCTGGTGAACTTTCCACCGAATTTTTACCTTTCGAAATCAAACGACATCCTTTGGATTTCTTGGAAGTGAAAAACCTCAAAGGTGTTATTTCAGAGGTGGAAACTTACCTAATTAAAAAGGCTTTGGGTAAATTTGCTGGGAATCAGGTTAAAGCCGCACGCCTACTTGGAATTCCCGAAGCAACGCTTCGTTTCAAAATGAAAAAATATGCCATTCCAAAGGATTAATTCATCATTTTTTAGCGGGAAACTACCCCTCACTTGTTTGAGAGAGGTTTAAAACTTAAATTGGAAGTGAGTGGTTCAAAATAGCTTAATAATTTCATCCCTGTCAAATTTAGGTAAATCGTAGTAATTATTTTTAATTAAAATTTTCACACGTTTTTCTGCCTCAACAATCTTACCAATAACTTCGGCTTCAATACCTTCCTTGTTCAAAGCATCTACAATTTTTGAGGACTTAGCTTTATCAACTGTCATCAACAATGCTCCTGAAGCAATGATACCCAAGGTATCTAATTTATACTGCTCACAAAGTAGCTTTGCTTCAGGAAGTATACGTATTTTGTCAAATTCAATAGACATGCCTACCTGGGCGGCTGAAGCCAATTCCCATAATCCCATGGCTAATCCACCTTCAGTCGGATCATGGAAGGAATGTACCCCACCTATTCTCTGTGCAATCTCGACTTCAGGTAAGACACTTATCCCTGGATCATTTACAAAATTTTTACATTGCTCAATAAACTCTTGAGAAAAAGCATCGACTAATTCAGCCTCTCGTTCTCTTGCAATAATTGAAACTGCTTCAATTGCAATACCTTTAGTCAAAATAATATGATCGTTTATTTCAGCCCCAGCAGAGGTTATTAATTTATCTTTCTCGACTTCCCCTAACATGCATCCTACTACAATGGGTCGATCAATTCCAGAAGTAACTTCTGTATGACCACCACAAAATGAGATATTTAGATTTGAACAAGCATCCGCTATCTGGTAAAATATGTCATCCACTAATTTCTTAGTAGATTGTTGTTCTGGTAAAATTAAATTTGCCAAAAACCACTTTGGCACACCGCCCATACACCCAATATCATTTGCATTAATATGAATAGCGTAAATTCCTATCTGTTCTGTTACAAAGGTTATAGGGTCTGTTTTGGCGATTAAATACATATCGCCAAAATCAATAACCGCGGCATCTTCGCCAACCTTTGGTCCTACAACAACTCTATTATTTGTTGTACAATATTTTTCAATTAAGTTGGATAGAAACTTTAAATCAAGCTTTCCAGTAGGTAAATATTCCATTTGTGATTGAGAATTTGAACTAATTATTATGTGGTATGACAACAATGGCAAACTGAGAAAACAATTTCAGCCACAAAGGACAGAACCTCCATTTACATTGATGATTTCCCCAGTGAGGTAATTAGATAAATCTGAAGCTAAAAAGAGGATAGCTCCTGCAATTTCTTCCGAAGTCCCTGGACGCCCCAGAGGTATTGTATTAATGATTTTTTGACTCTCTTTCTCAAAAGCCTCTTTAGTCATATCGGTATCCACCCAACCTGGTGCGATGGCATTCACCAAAATATTTTTCCCTGCCAATTCTACTGCTAAAGATTTTGTAAAACTTATTACAGCACCCTTTGTGGCAGCATAATGAGAATGGAAGGCTTCACCCCTTTGACCGGCAGTAGAGGAAATATTTATGATTTTACCACCCCCTGAGGAAATCATTGCTGGCACAACCATTTTGCAACAGTTATAAATACTTTTTAGATTCACATCCATAGTTTCATCCCACACTTGTTCTGACATGGTTTCGATTGCACCTGGTGTCCAAATACCAGCATTGTTTACTAATATATCTATTTTGCCGAAAGAATTTAGAACTTGCTTTACCATTCTCTTAACTTCATTAAAATTTGCTACATTTGCCTTTAATATCTGAGCATTAACACCAAATAAGATGACTCGACCTAAAACCTCCTGGGCAGCTTTTTTGTTTTTATGATAATTCAAAGCAATAGCGGCGCCTGCCTGGGCAAATAATAAGGCTGCCGCTCTTCCTATACCCCTCGAGGCTCCAGTAATTAAAGCAACTTTATTTTCTAAGGTTATCATTACTTTAATAATTAATTTTTAGGTAAATATTTTTTGGGAAACTTCGCTACCACCGTATATTTAGGATCTACTACATTACCAACCCGCGTTATCCCCACCTGTGAAACAAGTTGCAGTGCTTCCCATCTATCAAATCTGTAATCGGTGCTCAGCCAATTGATAAGTTCAACCTGAGCCAAGCGAAAGGCGTCCATAAGAGGCCGGGTGCTGGCTGCAATCATGATGAATTCATCGTCTTCAAATCTTGGCCACGTTATGGACTGATTCTTGATCAAATCCACTGTTAATCTCACTTTAAGAGGACACTCGAGACCAGTACCACATATTTCGCCATCACCTTGTGCTGCATGACCATCACCAAGCATGAGTAAAGCACCTTTTACCGCTACGGGAAAATAGAGCGTAGTTCCTTTTCTGGTTTCGATGCAATCCATATTACCGCCATGTTCTGCGGGCGTTAGAGAAAGCACTGCCTCTCCAAATTTTGGTGCCACACCAACAGTCCCTAAGAATGGCTGTAAAGGTATTTCTATTTGAGCAAGTTTACTATTTTTTAGTGTTAATCTTCCTGTCTGCCTTTTTAAATCTAACTGCCAAATAAATGTTCTTTCAGGCAGTGGTTCATTAAGCATCGCTGAATAGGTTTCTCCTGTTAAGGCTCCGAATCCTGGTATATGGGAAGAAACAGCATAATCTCTGGTAGGTTGTATATCTTCCAGCTCTACAACTAAGACATCGCCCGGTTCCGCCCCAGAAATGTAAAAAGGGCCAGTTTGACCATTAACTTTCGGTAAATGAACCTGTTCAGAGGCCTTCTGGTCACTGCGGCTTATTACATTACCAAAAGCATCAATGGTGTATGTAATTAATGTATCCTTGGGATTCAAAGTCAGTACTGGCGGATGAGAGGCATCATAGGTGTAGAAATAGTTTTTCGGTTCAAATATATGAAGTTTCTGAGCATAAGTTGACGTAAAAAAAACAGGTGCGAGTAAAATAATAAAAAATATAACAAAATTACACCTCTTTACTCTAATCATGTACATGACTCCCTCCTTAACTTATCAATAGCGCATTACAATTAAATAAATTTCAATCAAATGTCAAGAGATTTTATGGGTAAAATACAAAACCCTCTATGCATGCACAGAGGGTTTAAACAAATCAAAATATTTTTTAAACAAATATAACTAAAAACCAAAAACGTAGGTTTGTTTAATGGCCATATTATTGGCCGAAGGGTGTAATAGTGAAAAATCATTCCATCTTAAAATTCTATCCAGCATACATTCAATCATTTGTTGATCAGTAATTGAGGAGGATACAACTATGGCAGAGATTACATTGCCTTCTGGTGATACTACAAACTTTACCACGACTTTACCTTTTAGATTGGCATTAGTTTTTAAAGCCTGTTTGTAACAATCCTGAATAGCAGGATAATGAGACAATACAACTTCTCTGACTTCATGTGGATCCCGGTTAAATCGCGTTTCCGTCTCATCACTGAATATGGTATGTAAACTAGCCCCTGGAAAAGAAGAAGGTACTTCTTCATACTTTTGTGTTTTTTTAACAGGTACTTCCTTAACATTCCCCAACTTTTCAACAAAATCTTCTGCCCGCACATTGTCAATATATATTCTATTCCCTTTGATGGAAGGCGGTTTTGAAATCGTTTCCGATTTTGTTAATAAAAATGGTTTATATCGTATATCAATAGTTTTAAATCCCAAAGAAGCTTCAACACGGGGCACTCGTAAGCTTGTTAAAAAAGCTAACCTTTTTTCTAAATCCCCTGCAGTAGAGTCGGCAAACTGTAAAATGTCTGCAATCTCAGCATAAGAGACTACTCCACTTTCAGAAGTAATGACACCTAATAACCCTATCTTTTCAACTTCTTCAAATATGGCTTCTTTAGCCCTTTTTCTTCTCTCCCCGGTCACCTTTCTATTGACTCGGGTTCTTTCAGCCAAGGGTGTTGTTGTTTTAGGAGCAGCCGCATTTGTAAAATTCAATAACTCATCAATTGTTGGATCGTAGTTGTCAAATTCATTTTTAAATGATTCAAGCAAATTAAAATATTGATCCTCCTCTGGACTTTCTTCTTCTACTTTTTCTATTACCGATGATAATTCATTTTTTCCTTCCAAAAGCAAGTTCACAAATTGCTTGCGTACTTTTTCAGTAATATTGGATTTATATTTTTCAGGTAAATTATATGATAAATATAAAAATATTGCAGAATGCATAAATAGAGAAGTCAATAGGATGATTACAAACCGCGGTTCAAATCCTTGATAAATCTTTTTCTTAAAATGTTTTGGAAGTTTATTCAAATTGTAGGTCGGAATATCAGGTGATAATTTTGAATCATTCATTATTTCGAAACGATTAGTTGATAAAGAATGAGTTTCCTTAAGTTCAAATTTAGATTTTTTAAATTTCACCTTGAAGTTTTCCAATGTTGTTGTTTAAAAGGAAGATTCTTTGACGAGGGAAAAATTATTAAATATCAAATTTAATTGAAAAATTGAAAAAGTCAAGTAAAAAATTAAAATTATTTATATTATTAGCAGAATTTAACAACTTTTACATTCTTAAATTATTTTGTAACTAAAAATTAAGTGATAAATTAATTAAATAAATAATAATCTACGAAAATAGAAATTTATAGTATTCATTACCAATAAAAGAATCACTTCATCTAGTTATTAGATTAGCCTTTTTCACAAGCTTATTTTATATTAAAATATTTTGCTTCAGGATGATGGACTATTATGGCTGTGGTCGATTGTTCCGGTATCAATTGAAAGGTCTCTGTTAATTCAATGTCAATTCTTTCTGGCTTTAACAATTCAAAGAGCTTTAGTTGATCTGCTAAATTTGGACAGGCGGGGTATCCGAAACTATACCTAGAACCTTGATAATGCTGGGTAAATAATTTACGAATATCTTCGGAGTCGCTATCAGCAATCCCTAACTCCAGTCGAATGCGCTGGTGCCAATATTCAGCCAAAGCTTCAGTAGTCTCCACACTCAAACCGTGAAAGAAGAGATAATCGGTATAGTTATCTGATTTAAAAAGCTTTTCTGAAATTTCGGAAGTACGCTTACCTACGGTTACAGCGTGCAAAGCTATCACATCTATTTTTCCCGAATCTTTTGAAGCAAAAAAATCTGCCAGACAAAGATGTCTACTTCCCGTCTGACGAGGAAAATTAAAACGGAGCCATTCTGTTTTCTCATCCTCTTTGTACACAATTAGATCATCTCCTTCGGACTGACAATGAAAATAGCCATAAACCACTTTTGGTTGGAGCCATGCTTCCTCTTTACATTTTTGTTTGAGTTCTTCAAATTTTGGATAAATCTTTTCTTTTAACATAGCCTCATATTCAGTAGAGCGCAATCTGCCACGTTTAACCTGCCATTGACCCCGTATGAGAGCAATTTTATTTATATAAGGAAAAATTTTGTCCAAGCTAATGTTAGTTACAATTTTTGTCCCATAAAATGGCGCTTTGGGAATGGGCACATCTTTCTTAACATCAGAACGAGCCGCACCGTTACTCCTATAGTACTTATAGACCTCTTTTGAAGCTTGTTCGTTTTCCGTAGCTGAAATTTTTGCTTCTTGACCCAATAAGCTTTCCGCGCCTTCGATCTGAGGGTGTTTTTCAAGTTTCTTGTTTATGGTTAAATCACTTGTAAGGGCTTCCATAAAGTGTAATCCGGAAAAAGCATCTTTTCCGTAGGCTAATTGACCTTTATAAATGGCTCTTAAATCTTCTTCCACATATCTTCTTGTTAGGGCGGCGCCGCCCAAAATGACCGGTATTTTGATATCTCTCTCATTTAGCACTTCAAGATTTTCTTTCATGATAACCGTTGATTTTACCAGCAAACCGCTCATGCCTAAAGCATTTGCTTTATGTTTAGCCGCTGAGTTTATCATGGTCTCTATTGAGCAACTTATTCCCAAATTGACCACTCTATAACCATTATTGGTTAAGATGATGTCCACTAGGTTTTTACCGATGTCATGAACATCGCTCTTGACAGTGGCAATTACTAAAGTTCCTCTATTATCTTCCTCCGATTTTTCCATAAACGGTTCTAAATATTGAACGGCTGCTTTCATAACCTCAGCGGATTGCAGAACAAATGGAAGCTGCATTTCACCGCTACCAAAAAGATCCCCTACCACCCGCATACCATCCAATAGAATCTTATTTATTATCTCCAATGCGGTGTATTTTTCTAAGGCCTTATCTAAATCCTTTTCGAGATTCTGTTTTTCCCCGTCGATTATCCGATGCTTAAGCGCTTCTTCAAGGGTCTTTGGCGTCTTTTTTTCCTTCTCCTTTGATTTTGCAGCGCCTTCACCCTTTGAATAATACTCCATGATAGCCACTAAGGGATCAAATCCATTTTTTCTGTTATCAAAGATAAGTTGTCGGCAAAGTTCGCGCTCCTTCACATTTATTTTGTAAAGGGGAAGAATTTTTTTCGCATTTACAATAGCCATATCCAAGCCATATTCGATAGCGTAGTGAAGAAACACGCTGTTCAGCACAATGCGCGCGTGAGTTGATAAACCGAAGGAAATGTTACTTACGCCAAGAATTGTTTTTACCTTAGTAAGATTCTCTTTAATCAATCGGAGGGCCTCAATCGTTTCGTTGCCAGCCTTGCGAAATTCTTCATCACCACTGCCCAAAGTAAAAGTCAGCGTGTCGACTATGAGGTCTTCCGGCCGCAAGCCGTACTTGTTCACGGCCAATTCATAAATACGCTTGGCTATCTCAAACTTTTTCTGAGCAGTCTTGGCCATCCCCTCTTCATCGATGGTCAAGGCAATTACAGCCGCTCCATATTTTTTACACAAAAGAAGCATCCGTTTTATGCGTTCTTCACCATCTTCTAAATTTACAGAATTAACAATGGCTTTACCGCTAATTCGCTTCAATGCTTCTTCGACCACTGGTGGTTCGGTGGTATCAATCATAAGCGGTACAGTGACTTGGGTGTTGAAGCGGTTAATAATTTCTATCATATCCCGCTTCTCATCCCGCCCCACGTAGGCGACACACACATCTAATAAATGTGCCCCTTCTTTGACCTGTTTCTTTGCCATGGTGACCATGGCATCAAAATTATCTGCAAGAAGAAGCTCTCGGAACATTTTACTGCCATTGGCATTAGTTCTTTCCCCTACCAAAACTGGTGGCGGTTCAATCTGCATGGTGGCAGATGTGTAGAGACTCGATACCGAAGGAAGAAATTGAGGATCTCGTTTTTTAGGTGTTAAATCTTTGACCGCCTCAACCACTTTAGCCAAATGGGCTGGTGTGGTTCCACAGCAGCCCCCTACGATATTTACCCCTAAATCTTTAGCAAAATGCCTCAAATGTAAGGCCAACTCTTTAGGCCTAAGTTTATAATAGGCCTCACCGCTGCGGTTCTCGGGTATACCAGCATTAGGAAGACAGGACAATTTCATGGGGGCACCTGCCGACAAAACTCGAATATGTTCGGACATTTCCGCTGGACCTGTAGCGCAATTCATTCCGATAATGTCTATGTCATAAGCAGCTAAAGTTACGAGAGCTGCACTGACTTCGGTGCCTAAGAGCATAGTTCCTGTGGTTTCAACTGTAATTTGAGCCATGACTGGAAGTTTTATTCCTGCTTTCTCAAAATATTCAAAAATGGCCACCAGTGCTGCTTTGGCTTGAAGAATATCTTGACAAGTTTCAACTAACAAAATGTCTACTCCGCCGTCTACTAATCCACTGACCTGCTGGTAGTAGGCGTTTTTTATATCATCAAAAGATATATGGCCCAAAGAAGGAAGTTTAGTTGTTGGGCCAATGGAACCTGCAACATATCGAGGATGTCCATTTTGGGAAAAATCGGAGGCGACTAGTTTAGCTAACTGAGCGGCCTTGAGATTTAAATCGTACGGTTTATCTTCTAACTCGTATTCTGCCAAGACAATAGAGGTTGCACCGAATGTATTCGTCTCGATGACATCACATCCTACTTCTAAAAAGCTGGCGTGGATTTCCTCGATGACTTTTGGGTTCGTTTCAACCAGATATTCATTACAGCCATCTTTCCCCCAAAAATTCTCGGAGGAAAGATTGCATTTCTGGATAGAGGTCCCCATGGCCCCATCAAATACAACGATTTTTTCTTCGAGTAGTGGTAGAAAAGAATTTTTCATAAATAAAATGCGAAAATTAATTCAAATTATTTTAAATATCTACTCAGAAAACTATTTCCTCGGTGCTCCCGTCAGCATGTCCAACTATGACTAAATCGGCAAGATCCACAAAGAGGCCATTTTCAACAACCCCAGGAATTGTATTTATTTCGATCGCTAATTCTTTAGGATGAACAATATTATGAAATATACAATCAAAGATATAATTTTGATTATCGCTCATGAAAATTTCCTCACCTTTTTTTCTCAAATTTGCCTTACAGCCTAATAACTGCAATTTCTTCTGAACAAATTTCCAGCCGAATGGAAGCACCTCAACAGGCAAAGAGAATCGCCCGAGGGTCTGCACAAGTTTAGTTTCATCCACAATGATAATTTCTTTTTTACTGGCAGCGGCCACAATTTTTTCTCTGGTTAAAGCCCCACCGCCACCTTTGATTAGATTGCCAGATTCATCAACCTCATCGGCGCCATCGATGGTTATATCAATTTGTCCAAACTCAAACAGCAGGGAAATATTATTTTCTTTGGCTAATCTTTCAGTTTCCAAAGAAGTAGGAACGCCTTGAATTTTAAGTCCATTTGCAACTTTCTGGCCAATAAGTTGGATGGCAGAACACGCAGTTGAACCTGTACCCAACCCAACAATCATGTTTTCTTGGAGGTAAGATACAGCTTTCTCAGCCGCGGCTTGTTTAGCTTTTATAATATCTGAGTCTGTCATTTATTTAATTTTCAAATTAAAAATAACCCCTCCCAAATTTGAGAGGGGCCATGATTCATTATTAAATTTTACAAAAATTCGCAGCAAAAGTCAACAGAAATTAATGTAACAAAAAAGGCTTACCATCTTGCAATATTGAACTGTTGTAGGAAATTCATAAACTTCAAAAAAGCACTATTTACTACTTTCTGCTTTTTTAACTTGATTTCAATAATGAGTTTCCACCTATATTTAAAATAATTAGTTTCATGAATGATTCTCAAAACAAGAAGCTGCAGAAACTCTCAATGTGGGAATTGGAATATGGACATTTGTCCTCTAATCTTTAATCAATAAGCTAAACCGTATCCTTCTAATGGAATGGATATCCTTTATTAATTGTGCCACTAATTAGCCGATTCTCTATGAATGGCTTTTTTTAGCTTTTCCATAAAAAGTTCTCGGGGGATTTCTTTTGCACCAAAGCTCTTAAGTAAAGGCGTGAGTATTTGAACATCCATCCAGGTAATTCCTAAATTTTTGACGTACTGAATAGTTTGAATTAAAGCAAATTTAGAAGCGTTGGGTTCTTTATAAAACATGCTTTCACCAGCAAAATACCTATCGATTAAAACCCCGTAAAGTCCCCCCACAAGTTCATTTTTGGAATTTATGGTTTCAAAACTATGTGCGAATCCGGATTTGTGAAACTCAATATAGGCCTGAATCATTTGTTCAGTAATCCAGGTTCCTTTTTGCCTCTTGCGATTTTTACTAATTGCACAAGCTTTAATAACGCCTGCAAAATCTGTATCAACACGGAATTTAAAATTAGCCTTTTTTAAATAACGTTGCAAACGTTTAGGGATTCTAAATTCGTTAAATTCCAAAATAACACGACAAGGCGGTGCAAACCATATAAGAGGTAGACCTTCTACCGGCCAAGGAAATATGCCGTTTCGATATGCTAATTCCAGCGAGCCGACTTCAAGGTCACCTCCCACCGCCAATAAACCCATTTCATCGGCCTTTTCAACCGGAGGGAATTTTTCTACCATCGAAAGACACCTAATCTATTAAAATATTAAAAAACAGCTTTAGAAATTAAAATTAAAATACCTATTTAGTGTTTGAACGAAAACACAATTTTTACTGTCATTGCCCCGAATGCTTTCGCATGCGCATCAACTTAAGCGACAAACTTGTTCCCAAACTCCAGTTTGGGAACAAAATTGTCTTAGAAACTCTGTTTCGTCTATCTAAATTGGTAATTCGAAACAGAGTTTCTCCCCCATTTCATTCCAAAATAGAAATTTTGGAACGAGAAAGTGACGTTTTAGCTCTTATATAGCATGAATTCCTTAAGTTGATGTCTATGCGAATGCTTTCGGGGTTTCTCAGCGAAGCAATCTCCCTATTAGGTAGGCATGAGATTGCTTCGGCAAAAAACGCCTCGCAATGACGGTCATAATCTACAGTTTTCGTTCAAACACTGTTTAATGGATAGTCTGCCCGGCCTGGCGGGCGACTACCAAAG
This sequence comes from bacterium, assembly GCA_046758365.1. Classification (GTDB taxonomy): domain Bacteria; phylum Zhuqueibacterota; class Zhuqueibacteria; order Oceanimicrobiales; family Oceanimicrobiaceae; genus JBHIAC01. Next base: position 12,295 of record JBHIAC010000013.1, on the reverse strand, counting down.
TTCCTCCTAAGACAAGCAGTGAGCCCAAGACCGTTAAGGGTTCAGGATACTCGGCATAGAAGAAAGCTCCCAAAGCGATAGCGAAGACTACCTGCAAGTAGGAGATCGCTGTGGCACGACCAGCCGGTTCATGCTGCAAGCCCCGTGTCAGGCAGACCTGACCAACTTGGGTCGTGAGCCCGATGCCTAACAGAACTAACCATTCCCATGCCTGCGGCCAGATGGTTAACGGAACAACCGTGGGTATCGTTGCCGGAACTGTAACGAGCGGAAAATAAAATACGATGACCAGCGGATGCTCAATGGAACTGAGCCGGCGCACGACCACATAAGCAGCCGCACTAAATACTGATCCACAGAGAGCTATCGTCACCGCAACCGGATTAAGGGTCACCACGGTGCCACCAAATAGTATCGCCGGTCGCGTCACGAAAGTTACACCTGCAAGACTTAGGATGCTTGATGCAATGAGAATCTTACCAATACGCTCCCCAAGAAAGCACGCCGCCATGATTGCGGTAAAGACTGGATGCATGTACTGAATGACCGTCGCTTCGGCAAGGGGAAGGTGGGTAACTGAGTAGTAGAAGCAGCTCAATGCAATGAATCCCAAAATACCGCGTACAATCAAGAGTTTTCGATTTGTTCCCCACACTTGGACTCCTGCCCTGCGAATCAGCCAGTAGCTCAAGATCAAACTTATAATTGCACGCCCCAGGACGATTTCCTGACTTGGTAATCGCTGTCCCGCTACTTTTACAAGCAAGCTCATAAGGCTGAATGCAAACGCGCTTGTCACCATGTAGAGCACGCCTTTCGGTATTACTGTAACTTTCGCGTTTGCTGCATTCTTTAAAATTGCATTGCTAAAAGACTTTGTTTCTGTCATTTAATATGACAAGCAGAAAGAAATTATTGACAAAAGCAGTTATGGTTTAATTTGTTCTCTGAATCATTTCAGGCCTCCATTTAATTACTTGTTACAGACGCCTTCATTTTATACTTCTAATGCGGTACCTTTTACCAATTCTTCATAATAATCAAAACACTGCCTCACATATTTGCGTTTTTTTGCATAAATATCCGGAAAAAAGCTACGCTTAAAACCATAAACAATCGTATTCTTCAAAGTCGTGGGGCTCATGTTAAAACTTCGCAGTGCCAACATGATTTCATCCGTCACCGTAGTTTTACTAACAGTTCGATTGTCCGTACATATACTGGCGCTTAATTCGTACTCAAGCATTTTTTTGAAAGAATGGTTTTCAATTTTCTTGAGAGATGAATTAGTTTGTAAATTACTGGTCAAGCAGACTTCAATGGTAACTCTGCGATCGGCTATATATTGACACAATTCTGCAATGTACTTTTCTTTATTTTCAATGGTGTCATCATCGATTTTCGTGGTATCAAAAAGATAATAGCCGTGTCCGATGCGATCAGCATGTAATTCGGTGATGGCCTGGAATATGGAGGGTGGACCGTAGGCTTCACCTGCGTGTACCGTTTTGGCCATAAAATTTTCATGGGCGTATTGAAAAGCTCGCCAATGATCTTTTGCCGGATTTCCTATTTCTGCACCTGCAAGATCAAACCCAACAATGGGTATACCCTTTTCATCACGTATTTTTACAGCCCCTTTTGCCAGCTCTAGAGAACAAAGGCTAAATATCGTCTTCATATCTGTGTTAGAAAGTACATTGATAAAACTGGTATAATATTCTGAATACGCACCAAAAGAGCGCAAAGCACAGACAATAATTCCATAGTAAAAAGGCGGTTCTTTACCTTGAATGATTTCCTGTCGCTGATTAAACTCATTTTGAGCCTTTATTAGACCCTTGTTAACACTTGCAATAACCATTTTCATATCCATATTTTTATTGATATGCAGTTGCGGAGCAAAACGAACCTCAATGTACCTAACGCCCTCAGCTTGATTATCTAAAGCCAATTCGTAGGCTATTTGTTCCAGATAATCCGGCTTTTGCATCACAGCACTGGAATAAGCAAATGTTGTTAGATACTCCTCGAGATTTTGAAAATTATCCTTAAATACCAATTCATTCAGTCCATCAACTGTATAACTTGGGAGTTCTACTTTTTCTTTTTTAGCTATCTCAATAATGGTTTCTAAACGAATAGAGCCATCTAAATGCAAATGTAAATCCGTCTTGGGGATTTTTCTAATGAGCTCTCGCCGGTCTTGTGTCTTGTTGTTTTGATTTTTACTGCTCATCTGAAATCCGTTTGAATAAATATTAGGTTTAATTTTTAAATAAAATTCTCGTAAATATTAAATAGATTTTCGAGGTTATTTAAAAATTAGACAGGATGTACAGGATTTTCAGGACGCATGGGAATTAACTACACACCTTTGCGAACATTGCGCAATTGCGCTAGGAAGAAAATCACAAACTTTCAATGACCTTCTTCAATTTCGCCTGAACCTGCTCAGCCAAACCTTCCAGTTCAGGATTCTTAACAGCCATCATGGAAGCCTTAGGGTCAATCGCAGCCACCTCGACTCCTGAGCCCGTATCTTGGACAATGACACTGCAAGGCAGCATGGTGCCGATTTTATCTTCTGCTTGCAAAGCTTGATAAGCATAATGTGGATTACAGGCCCCAAGAATTTTGTAAGGACGATAATCTACATCCAACTTCTTCTTAAGAGTTGCTTTTACATCAATCTCAGTTAGAATCCCGAAGCCTTCTTTTTGAAGTTCTTCAGTGACTCTCTGAATGGCTTGGTCAAAAGAGAGATTCACGGTTTTATTAAAATCGTAACTCATCCTTTTCCTCCTTAATAAATTAAATTGGTGTTTTTTGTATTTGACTGTAATCAATAATATATTATAGTTTGTGAAAAAATCAACATAATTTAAAATTTAAAAATAGGTAATATAATATTTTATGGTTCATTAATATTGAATTTCAGATTGCTAAATGAGCAAGAAATGGGTGGTACATTTCCTTTGAAATGACTATATTTAAAAAATTGATTGGAGGGTTTACAGATGAATTCAGAAAACTATTTACAAGCATCCATAGATTATCAACGTATTGAACGGGCAATAATATTCCTTGAAAAGAATTTTCATAAACAACCGAGTTTGAAGAGAATCGCGGAAAGCGTTTACCTAAGCGAATATCATTTCCAGCGCCTTTTCAGTCGATGGGTAGGCATTAGCCCAAAACGATTCATCCAATTTTTAACAAAAGAATATGCGAAGAGCCTGCTGGAAAAATCTAAAAATCTTTCAGATGCGGCCTATGAGACGGGTTTATCCAGTCCCAGTCGTCTGCACGATTTATTTGTAACTTGTGAGGCCGTAACCCCTGGGGAGTTCAAAACCAAGGGTGAAGGATTAATCATTGTCTATGGATTTCATGCCTGCCCATTTGGTGAGTGTTTGCTGGCACTTACCGATAGGGGTATTTGTGGCTTATCCTTTGTTCAAAATGGAAATCGCCCACAAGCACTGGCAAAATTCAAAGCTCATTGGAAGAATGCAAAACTATATGAAGACCCAAATCTTACTCGACCGCTGATAAGTCAGATATTTAATCCTTCAATTACGCAGAAACCTGGACCACTCCATATATTTTTAAATGGCACTAATTTTCAAATAAAGGTTTGGGAAGCCTTACTAAGAATCCCCATTGGATATGTCGTTTCTTATGAAGATGTTGCCCTTCACATTGGAAGGCCCGGTGCTTCCCGTGCGGTTGGTAGCGCAATAGCGCGAAATCCTGTTTCATATATTATCCCCTGCCACAGAGTCATCCGAAAAATCGGTAAATTTGGTAACTATCAAGGAGGGACAGCCAGAAAAAAGGCTATTCTCGGATGGGAAGCAGCTCAAGTTAAACAGAGATAACTATTCTAATTAGCAGTTCCAGGCAAAAAGAAAACCCCAGCTCACTAAAACTGGGGTTTTAGAAGGAAGCGGTGAGGGATTAGAGGAGAATTATTGAACAGTAAAAGTAATCATAAACCCAACGGTATCCCCATCCAATTGCGGCTTTATTTCAGAAAAATTGTCTTCCTCTTCCACATACTGGAGAGAATAATCGAGACTTTTGAACATTAATTCGGCACCAATACCAAAATGCTTACAGAAGAATAAATCAGTTCCGATTCCAAGGTTAACCCCTGCGCCAACTATAACCGTATCTGAACCCTGATTTTGAAGACCGTACACACCCACACCTACTTTACCATAAGGCTGAAGTCGAGACTTAGTTGCAAATTTATGCTGAAGATTCAATTCAAGTCCCCCGAACTCTACAAGTATAGTATTCGATGTCTTCCGAGGATGTTCTGCACCAAGGGCTGTAAGCCAAAGAGAAAACCTATTAGTTATATCATAACCAAGACTTATGAATCCACCATCCCCTTCGCTAAGACCTCGGTCAGAAGTAGCTTCAAAAGTACCCAATCCAAGTGCTGCTTTCAATCCTTTGTGTGAAAATCGCGATTCAGGTTTTTCTTCTTGAGAAAAAAGCGAAATTACTCCTAAGACTAATATCATATTAACTAATGCAAGAATTCCAATAAATTTCGATTTCATATTGACCTCCAAATTATTGAATGATCATTCAATGAACTTTCTGGTTAGTTTTAATTACAAAGGGTGTGCCAATATGTAGGTATTTTGTTTTTCTTTGTAAATTAAGAACTTAACAAGGATTAATATAAAAGAGAAGTGTGAAAAATAACAACAGGTGTGGCTAATGAACAACGAATTATTAAATATTTTGTAGGACAGTAATAGAATAAAACAAAAACTATTTGACTTTCTATTATAATTTTGACAAATTCTACAAAAGATCTTAGAGGGGATGATGGCTGCTAAAAAATTTACTGTTAAAGTATTGACTATATTTTACACAATGACTTAGGTGCAAAGCACAAACGTCATAAATAGATTTTTAAACACAACTGTGTCGAGTACAGCGGACACCTTGTCTTTTTCTATTTTTTGCAATTTTAACATAGATAATTTGTCCCAAGGTGGGCATACCTGGAATGAATAGAAAAGGTAAAATTAACCATCCGAGAGCTAATCGCGCACATATTTTTCTAAAACCAAAGAACCCTGAAGCTATTTCACTCTTAGGCGATATGACGTGCATTTCTTGCAGACATTTTTCCAAATCAAGAGCTGGATATTCTTTATTTAACTTTTCCCAAATCATTAAATCTTTATATTCTAAGTTGCCCAACCAATCCAGTAATTTTAAAATTTTGACCGTTCGTATACAAAGGGGACACCCGCTATCATAAACAATTTTGAGTTTATCTTTTTTAAAATACATATTTACCGTATCTTGAATCAATTAAAATGAAACTAATATACAAAAATCCTGATGGAGTTTAAAGAAATTTTAACAGGGTTGCAAGTAAAAAAGATTACAGAGAAGGTACTTTAAAAGTAGCAAAAATTGTACAGATTATAAAAAATGGTTCATCTGGAAAAGGTGTGGCTAATAAATGATAGGTAAGACAATTTCTCACTATAAAATTTTGGAGAAATTAGGAGAAGGTGGGATGGGTGTGGTATATAAAGCTGAAGACAATAGGCTCAACCGAATCGTTGCCCTCAAGTTCCTGTCGCAGGAGTTGACACGCGACCAGGAAGCTAAAAATCGTTTTATTCATGAAGCACAAGCGGCTTCAGCACTTGATCACCCACGAATCGGCACTATCTATGAAATTGATGAAACTGAAGATGGACAGATGTTTATCGCCATGGCTTATTATGAGGGCGAGACGCTACATAAAAAACTTGAATCCCGCTCGGCAGGACAGAAGATTGAAGAGGCAATTGGAATTGCCATTCAGATTGCACACGGTTTGGCCAAAGCACACGAGATGGGTATTGTACATCGGGACATTAAACCAGCGAATATCATCATCACGAAAGAAGGATTTGTAAAAATTGTGGACTTTGGTCTGGCAAAACTTGGTGGGGCTACGAGAATTACCAAAACTGGCACCACTCTGGGTACCCCTGCTTATATGTCACCAGAACAAGTTAGCAGCCGGGAGACCGATTACCGAAGCGATATTTGGTCGTTGGGGGTTATCCTGTACGAGCTTCTGACCAATCAATTGCCCTTCAAGGGTGAATATGAGATGTCCATGCTCTATTCAATCGTTAATGAAGAACCCATACCAATCTCCCAATTAAATACCAAAATACCAGATGATCTGGAACGGATTATAAATAAGGCATTGGCAAAGAAAGTTGAGAACAGGTATGTATCAATGCAGGAGTTAATGGAGGACTTAAAAAAATGCCATCTGAGTCTTACTTCCAAGGATCAAGTCTCTACAAAATTTATCAGTCCATCAACAAAGCGGAAAAAAATAGTCAATAAAATAGAAACAGGCACAAAGACTAAACCTGATGATGCTGCAATGAAAGGTCCGCCTGTAATTCCGCCTGGTAAGAAAATAACTGAAATAATTATGAATCCAAAAACGATTTTAACAACGGCTCTGATTCTGATTTTGGCGCTTTTAGCAATCACGAATTCTTCAAAGATTCAGAACATTTTTAAGCCAGATTACGGTTTTTTAAATGTAAAATCTAATCCAGCAGGAGCCGCAATTTCATTGAATGGTGAATCTTTAGGAGCAATGACTCCAAAAATATTGCGGTTAAAAAAGGGAACCTATGAAGTTTTACTAACTCTCGAAGGTTTTGAGAGCTGGTCGAAAGATCTTACAATTACCAAAGATGATACCTTTTCAGAATCTGTCCAACTCATTCCAATTTCACCTATTTTAGGCACTCTCATTGTAAAAAGCAAACCTCCTGGAGCCTCGGTTTTTTTAGACTTGAAAGATACCGGATTTAAGACCCCTGCGATTTTAGAAAGCGTTTCTGTTGGCCCACATAAAATTCAATTAAAAAAAGCCGGATTCCAAACCGTTGAACGCTTAATAACTATTTCAACAGAAAAAGTAGCAGAAATTTCGTCTACGCTTAAAAAAGCGGTTGGTACATTGTCTTTGAATTCCGAGCCTCAGGGTGTATCTGAACCGCTGAGCAAAGCTGTGGGCAGTTTATTTGTGGATTCAGAGCCTCAGGGAGCTTTAATATATCTTAATGAAAACTTCACAGGGCAAAAAACACCTTATTCTTTTGCTGAATTGACAGCCGGGAAATATGAGGTTCGGTTGACTTCAGCCGGTTATGTAGACAAGGTTACACAAGTAACAATAACGCCTAATGAAGAGAAGAGAATAAATATCGGTTTACAAGCTGAGCCTTTAGGACGGCTAAGGGTTTTAGCAGTCATTGTAGAAAATACTTCACAGAAAACTGCAATTGCGAATATTTTTGTTGATGGCGAAGCCAATGGACAAACTCCAAGAACTATCTCACTAAAAAGCGGCATCTATAAGATAAGCGCTAAAATGTTTGGATATACCTCAAAAAATGGTGAGCAGCAAATAACAATTCAAAGCGGTGAGGAAGCTACTTTGAAATTCGTATTTTTCAAAAATGAATTGCGATAGACAAGCAATACCTACTAAAAAGGAGAATAAAATGAATAAATTTCAAAGATTTCTTTTGTTTGCAACGTTAATCACTACTTATTATTGGCGAGGTAGTGTACAATTGGTAGAAGGTAGACAATTCCTATTCAATTCAGAGATTAACAAAACAACTGAACAATATTCTTCACAAACCTCTGTTAATCAATCTGAAAAAAATAAAGAACTTGAAGAAGCGAAACGGCTTTTTAATGACGGTCAATTTCAAAAAGCTATTGAACTTTTAAAAAGACTGGTAATTACAAAATCCCTACCAAAGAGAGACCATCTTGAAGCTTCGGAATATTTGGCAGTAGCCTTTGTTTCCAATAACCAGGACAAGGAGGCTGAAGAAATATTTTCTCAAATCCTGCAACAAGACCCAAACTACAAACCCAATGATCAGTGGTGGCCCCATCAACGATTAATGGCTAACTACTACAAAACACGGCAAAAGGCTGGGTTGTCTCTAAAGGTTTCCACTCAGGGACCCAGTGTTCAAACAATAGCCATTATGGATTTTGAAAACAATTCAATTGATGATGTTGAAAAATATGAAAATCTTGGAAATGCACTTGCAAAAATTTTAATTAGCGATTTTGCCGTTGTGAGCAATTTGCGCGTGGTAGAAAGAGAACGCATTCAATTTCTGATTCAAGAGCTTGAATTAACAGAGAAAAAAGTCGGTGGCAAAAATATCATGGACCCAGAGTATGCCCCTCAGCTTGGAAAATTTTTAGGCGCTCACTCATTTGTGTTTGGAAGTTTCATTCGACTTGGCAAAAAATTTCGAATCGATGCTCGTTTAGTGAAAACCGAAACAGGCGAAATTTTCAAAACAGCCTCGGTAGAAGGGAAGCCGGATAAGATATTCGAATTGGTGAAAAAGTTGACTTTGAATATTACAAAAAATCTGGATATAGATATTAAAAAGGTTGAAAGAAAAAAGTTAGACGAACTAGGCAAGGATGAAATTCCCATTGAGGCAGTAGCCCTCTTCGGTGATGCTATGTCCATGGCCAATCTGGAACAGTATAAGGAGGCCTTTAATAAATTAGAAGAAGCTCTGGTAGTGGCTCCTAATTTTCAAAAAGCAAAAGATATGATGATAGCAATTCGACCTTTAGTTTTATAGGTGAGCATAACCAACTTAAACTCACTCAATTATAGGAGGGGCTTTTGATGAATTGGAAATCTAAAACTCTATGGAACTCGTCTATAATTTTAGTTTTGCTCTGTGTATCATGCGCAACAGTACGTTATCAGAGGGATATATCAGAATATCAAAGTGAGATCAATAAGCTGGAAACAAAACTTAAAACCAATCCTGAAGATTCAGAAGCATTACAGGACCTAGGGGTCATTTATTTTGAAACAGAGCAATACTCCTTGGCAATTGATTATTTACAAAAAGCCTATGAATATAATCCAAATGATCCAAAGACCATGTTTTATTTGGGGATGACCCTGGAGTTTCAAAACAAAAACCAGGAAGCCTTAAAGATTCATGAAAAATTTATCGAAGTTTCTCGTCTTTCTCCCTATCGAAGATTAATGGAAGGGCGCTATCGCAGATTAAATCGTGAAATCATACGGCAGGAAATTCGCACCCTATTGCAGCAAGAGCAGCAACTGAGTGAAGATAGAATGACTTCAAAAACAATTGCTATATTTCCGTTGATTTATCAAGGAAAGGATGAGCAGTACGCTCCATTAGGAAAAGGTTTGAGCGAAATGATTATCATTGATTTGGGACAAGTGCAGGAGTTACAATTGCTCGAACGAATTCGCATGCAAACACTGTTAGAAGAATTGAAGCTAGCTCAAACAGAGCTTATTAATAAACAATCTGCCCCACGATTTGGAAAACTGCTGGGGGCTGGAAGAATCCTTGCAGGCACATTTAATATACTGAAGAAAAAACAGTTGCAGGTGGATGTACTCTCTTGGGATATAATAAATCACAATTTCCCAGATGCTACCAGTCAATCAGATGCACTGGAAAACCTGTTTAGATTAGAAAAAGATTTAGTATTTAATGTCATTGAAGAGATGGGAATAGAATTGACACCCCAAGAGCGCGATAACATCCAGCACATTCCTACTAAAAATATCCAGGCATTTCTCGCATTTTGTAAAGGTCTTGAAAAAGAAGATGCTATGCAATTTAACGCTGCGGTAAAATTCTACCAGGAGGCGATAAAACTAGACCCTGATTTTAAGGCTGCTGCAAACAAATCCGAAGCAGCAGAAAGTTTAAGCCAAGCAGGCGGTAGTAGTGAAGACGTCCTGGGGCAAATAGTAAAAATAGAAGGCCAAGAAATTGTCCCGGTAACAAGCCCGAATGATTTGATTAACAATCGCTTGCAAAATTTAGGAAGCAACGTGGGTTCTAATTTTGTACCCGGACAAGACAGCCGAAAATCTACCGAAGAAGCCTCAAGCTCTGGCGCCGATTTGGGTGAACTCCCGAAACCGCCTGAACCTCCAGAATAAATAAGTATAGAGTATAAACTAGGATAGTTGTAATGAAAAAAATATTATTGCTTTTTGTAGTCTCTATATTAACACTTATACTGTCAGGCTTTATGTTTATAGAACGTCATAAGAAAGGAAATTTATTTAAATCGTTTCTTATCGACGATGTTGTAACAGTAGATGCAAACAGGATACTTAATTACTCAAGCAATGATGGCCAATTTGCTACTTTCAAGAATCCTATGAATGTACCAGCAACAGAATGGCCGAAAGGTACTGGCCAAACTATCAATTTTGCCTCTGGTATTTGGATTGCAGGGCAAGTGAGTGATACAATTCGTACGGCAGTAGCGCTGTTTAAGTCGGAATTTCTGCCAGGGAAAGTACTTAATTGGGATCCTGCAAATCCTACAATTCCTGGTGTACCCGATGATCCAAATCTTGACAAATACCGTTTTTATAAAATTCGCAAAACTGACCTCTTTAACCCATCGGGAAACCCTGACTATATAGAGTGGCCTTTTGAGGATGGCGCACCGGTTAATGAATTGGGAAAACCTCTGCTTTTAGGGGATCAAACATTATGGACAATATTTAATGATTTTAATAGCTCACCACATGATTCCTTATTGGGTACTCAGTCATTAGGCATTGAAATTCAAAATCTAATTTGGGCTTATAATCGCTCAGATGCTATTGGAGATATGATCTTCATAAAATTTTTATTCATAAATAAAAGTGGCAATACAATGGACAGCACCTACATTGCTCTGTGGTCAGATTTTGATATAGGCTCTTATATTGATGATCTTGCAGGTTGTGATACAACTTTAGGATTAGGTTATATGTGGAATGATGGCCCGGATAGCGTTTATGGAGTTGCATCACCAGCTATTGGATTTGATTTATTACAAGGTCCCATAGTACCTTCCCCAGGAGACACTGCCATTGCATTTGGAAGGAAAATACCCAACTTTAATAATCTAAATATGACAGCTTTTACCAAAAATTTTAGAGGCGATCCTCCTATTTTGAATGATCCATCTTCAAGTGAAGAAGCTTATAACTATATGAAAGGATTTGATAAGTTTGGCCAGCCCATTATTGACCCAACTACGAGACAACCCAGTCCATTTGCTCATCCTGGTGATCCAGAAACTGGAACTGGGTGGATTGATAGTGTGGGAGCTGACAAACGCATTATAGTGGTTTCCGGTCCTTTGACGATAGCACCAGGTGATTCTCAAGAAATTGTTGCAGCCATGCTCATTGCTCAAGGAAGTTCTCCAGCAAATAGTGTAACCCGCTTAAAATCGATTGATATTTTGGCTCAGGGTGCCTTTGATAATAACTTTCCCTTTCCTTCATTAGTGCTAAACAATAATTCTATTATTTTTGATACGGTTTTTATCACTAATCAAATAGATAGTGTTGTTACTCTGACTAATATCGGTAATGGTGATTTAACCATTAAGAGCACCAACATCACAGGGACTAATGCGCAAGATTTTACCATCGAAAGTGGTGGTGGCCAAGCAACACTGGGAAGATTTGCTTCCTTAAAGATTACAATTCGCTTTTCAACTCTGAGCGAGGGTAGTAAATCCGCCTTTTTAGTTATTACCAGCAATGCTGAGAGTAGTCCAGATACGGTGAGTTTAAGTGGAACTGGTGTTGCGGCTAAAGATACATTATTCACCCGAATTACTACGGGCAATATAGTGAACGACGGAGCTTCTTCCTTCAGCAGTAGTTGGGGCGATTACGACGCGGATGGCGACCTAGACCTGTTTATAGCCAATACTAATAGTGAAAACAATTTTTTATATCGCAACAATGGCGACGGTACTTTTACCAAAATTACGGAAGGCGATATTGTCAACGATGGTGGAAGCTCTTTGGGAAGTAGTTGGGGCGATTACGACAATGATGGCGATCTAGACCTATTTGTGGTTAATGCCGCTGGAGAAAACAACTCTTTGTATCAAAACAATGGCGACGGTACCTTCACCAAAATCACAGATGGTGATATTGTCAACGATGGCGGCAATTCTCAAGCATGTAGTTGGGGCGACTATGATAACGATGGTTATCTGGACTTGTTTGTCGCAAATGGTACACTTGAAAACAACTTTTTGTATAATAATGATGGCAGTGGCACTTTTACAAAAATTACTCAGGGCATTATCGTAAATGATGGAGGTGAATCACGTGGCTGTAATTGGGCAGATTTTGACAACGATGGTGATTTAGACCTGTTTG
>JBHIAC010000012.1:0-40004 GCA_046758365.1 bacterium | reverse complement strand
ATATAAATTATCTACAAGTTTTTACAATTAAATAAATTAACATATTTATATCACTGACTTCACGATAAAATTCCAGTATAAAGGGAAGTAATCAAACAACGCATGATTCCGCTCGTAATACCACCCTAATCCGCCCATGAGTATCATAAAAAGAATGACAATCAAAAGCCCTGTTTTAAAGTAAGATAAAGAGAATACCACTTTTAACCCACGAAATATTCTAACAAAATACCACAAAATAAATAAGAGTAAGAGGCAAATAGCGGGTACAATCCAATTAGGTCGGCTGATGATTCTGGAGTAAATAGGGGTTGTAGGAAGCAGCCATAAAAAATTAGCGCTTGCCCAAAAAACCAAAGTAAAAAACTGACCTATTGGTAAACTTTGACCTAAAATATACGAGGTAATTCTTAATGAAAGAATCAACAAACAAAAAATTAGATAAAATAAACCGGTTACAATTATTATAAACCCTAGGGGATTCCAAATTAGCCAAATTAATTTTAGTTTGATGACTTCGTTTCTAAAAAAAAGATTAAGAATTTCATTAAAAATTAAATCCTGCCGAAACCTGAAAGCAAAACTTGAAATAATAATACTCAAAACAGTACAGGTAATCATACCCAAAAGAAAAGTATGCCAGACGGATATTTTTCGGTGCTCTTTTAATTCAGTGTAAAATCCATGGGGATACAAAAAGATTCGACGTAAATTGCCTCTCAGCCGACGACTCCTGTTGAAATTAAACAATAAAATTAAAATTAGGGCCAAACCGCCTATCGTGTAAACTATTGGACTTTGCATTGCAGGCATCCGAGGAGTCCGTTGCTGTGGTTGGCCCGCTTTGAATACCGACTTAATCACATCAAAGGCAATCCGTTTTTCACGATTTATATCAACGACACCTGATGTGTTTATTAAGGTATTTTCATTTCGTCCGAAAATTAGGTTCGGTTGTGCTTCAGTCCAGTCGGCAAAGGTATAAATAAATGCGCCTGCTGACTTTGAAAATAATTCCAGGTTTAAAAAGACCTGCTGTAATTTATAGGCTTGATGTTCTTGAAATTCATTAGATACAGGAACTAAATTTTTCGAGAGGGTGAAGGTGCGATTGTTATCTTTAAATTTTGGAAACAGTAAGTTTTTTTCCCACTTAATTAATGGATAGCCAAATGAAAAAACGAAACCTTGATTTGGATATTTTGTAATCCATTTGTTAGTAAAAGACAATATATCAGCCGATTCTTTATTATAAAACTCTAGAAAGACCAAGTCTGCTCCACTGGGCCAAAAAATTTGCTGAGAATAGCGGACAACAGTATAGGTGGGTCGAGAAGAGCTTTCTTGAATCACTTCTTTTAAATTTTGTAAAAATCTCTGAGTATTTGTTTGCTGCCATTGTAAATCACTTCCTAATCCCCATCCTCCCAAAGAGGCATGATGAGTATCTCTTTCTAACATCTTTTGATAATAGTTTATGGTCAGTTCAGTGAAAGTTTGATCTTCAAAACGGGCTTCAGGAATTAAGTTTAACGGGGGTTCCTGAAAAACAAGGATGCCCAGTTCATCACACAGGTCCATCAGATAAGGATGCGGTGGGGTTCCAACGACTCTTATTGCATTGGCGCCCAATTCTTTCATTTGATAAAATTCATTCTTAATAGTATTCCAGCCAGCGGTAGGACCTAATTTGGGAAAGTCCTCATACCAATCGATCCCCAATAGTTTAAAATGCTGACCATTTAACAGGAAACGATTACCATCAATATTGATTTTGTTAAAACCTATTTTTATACTAAATTGATCTAAAATCTCTTTATTTTGAGTCAAATAAGCTCTCAATTCATACAAACGCGGATGTTCTGGGTTCCACAAGTCAACATTTTCAACATTTAATATCATATCCTTTTGTAACACCAAACTGTCAAATGAAATTGACTCAATAGGCGACTTGGTCATTATTTGACTCGCATTGGCATCCCACAATTCCACAAAGAAAGTAAAAACCTTTTTGTCTATTTCACTTTTTACATTATGCTTTAATCTGTTTTTCAATAAGGCTTTTATCAATAATTGACAATGCTTCAAATCATCAGTGAACATTTCACGCACTTGCAAATTGTCTATAAAAATTTGTGGCACAGCCACAATGAAAATATCTCTAAAAATTCCCCCATAATTGCGTGTGGTTCGAGGGCTGTGTTTTAATGGCAGACTATTTCTTGGAAGGAGCTTATTATCCACCAATATCCGAATTTCATTTTGAGCGCCAAAGGTTAAATTTTGACTCTCTAGTGCGATAGTAAATGAAACATGCCCGCCGATATGACCACCAAGAAATTCATCATTAACAAAAATGGTACATCGATTATTAATACCAAATACAACCAATTTAAATGAGTGGCCTACTATACTGGAGTCCAATTCGAAAAACCGCTTAAATTCAACTTCGCCTTCAAAGTCATAGGCACCAGGCACCCAAACTTTTTTCCAAGTCTTCTCCCCCTTTTTTTGGGCTTGCCAAATTCCATTTAAATTAATTAATTGACGTGTGGAGCTTTTATAACTCCCAAATGATGGAAACAAATCTAAATTATCTGCTGGTCGATGCAGATATTTTTCAGTCCAATCTGATGCAAAAGCGCTGCAAGCGAATAATAAAAATACCGCGGTTCTCCAATTAATACAGAAAAATTGCAAAGTTAATCGTATATAGGCTAATCTTTGTAATAGTATATTTAGCCACATTTACAAAATCCCGACTCTAGTAACTAAATCGATTCATTATGCAAAGAGAAAGTAGGAGGAAAATTTTTAAAAATTGTATCAAAGCAATATAATAAATTTTTATCGAAAATCAACTACAAACACTTCCAATTTTATGTTGTGGGGAGCTACTTTACTCTTTACTTTTTCGTCATTATTTCGTATAATGATGCTCAACTTTAGACACATCTATATTTATTTATCTAAATTATTAATATTCAATTGATTCTGTACATAATTGAAGTTGATAAACGGTACTGACAATTATTAACTTTGAGCTTTAATGAGGCTAACTCCAAATTTTGTTTTACTCCTGATTTTACTTATTACCCATCTAAATTTTGCAAATAGGGCTAAATCTCAAGAAAAGCAAGCTTCAGATTTATCCCTCAGCAACGAGATTGAACAAATTGTCATTGAATTACCGACTTTAGCTTTAAGAGGAGTCCCTTTTAAAGTAAAAATAACAGCACTGAAAAAGGATGGGAAGCCGGTACAGTCATTTAATGGCTCGGCTAACGTGAAAGGCCTTGTCTTTGAAACAGAAACAGGTGAGTCCGTAAGAATCCAAAGCTACCAATTTAAGGAAGGGATTTTATCCATCCCGGATGCCAGGATTGAAGAAACAGGCAATGAATCCATTAGTGTTGAAGCCAGAGGAATTATATCACAAGCACAAATTCGAGTGATTCCGGGGATTTTGAGTTTGCTACCGCCCCTATTTGCTATTGCTTTGGCTTTTGCAGCCCGTCAGGTTCTATTATCGCTTTTTTGTGGCATTTGGTTGGGAGCATTTTTTATTTTTGATTACAATCCTTTTCTCGGGTTTATGAAAACAGTAGACACCTATCTTATCCATTCTTTGGCTGATTCCGATCATGCTTCTGTTCTTATTTTTAGTTTGACCCTTGGGGGTATGATCGGTGTAATCTCCAAGTCTGGCGGCACTCAAGGGATTGTTCAAAAACTATCTAAATATGCAAATCATCCACGAGGCGGACAACTCGCGACCTGGGCCATGGGAATCTTCATTTTTTTCGATGATTATGCCAATACGCTGATAGTCGGCAACACCATGCGGCCTTTCACTGATCGATTAAAAATATCGCGGGAAAAGCTATCTTATATTGTGGATTCTACCGCTGCGCCTGTAGCCTCGCTTGCCTTAGTTTCTACCTGGATAGGCTTTCAAATCGGACTCATCGATCAAGCCTTTAAAAGCCTGAACGTATCTCATAATGCCTATCATATTTTCCTTCAATCCATCCCCTACGCAACCTACAGTATTCTGGCTATAGTTTTTGTATTTTTAATTGGAATCACCTTACGTGATTTTGGCCCTATGCTTCAGGCTGAAATTAGAGCAGAGACTTATGGCAAAGTTCTACGAGATGACGCTCAGCCTTTAACAGATAGCGCTGCATTGGATATTGTCGCAGATAAAGATACCCCTTTAAGGTGGTATAATGCATTAATCCCCATTCTTATTGTAATTCTTGTCACTCTGTTAGGTCTTTATTTTAATGGTCGAGAAGCTTTGGGAGAAGCGGCTAAAACAGCGCCTCTCGGAAAAATATTTGGAGAAGCTGATTCTTTTGCAGTTCTTATGTGGGCTTCTTTCTCGGGATTATTTGTAGCAATGATTTTGGCTTTAACCCAAAAAATTTTAAATATAATTGAATCTATCAACGCGGCCATAAACGGATACAAATCAATGTTATTAGCAGCTATGATCTTAATTTTAGCCTGGGCAATAGGGGATATCTGTAATCACCTCCACACAGCCGATTATGTTGTAGAATTAAGCAAAGGTATACTGTCTCCTCATTTTATTCCATTTGTCACTTTTGTTATTGCTGCTTTTATTAGTTTTTCTACAGGAACTTCCTGGGCTACGATGGCTATTTTAACACCCATTGTAGTTCCAATTGCTTTCAATCTTCCCATCGAGTCTGGCATGTCTGATTTCATAAGCCACGAAATTTTAATCGGAACAATTGGCGCTGTTCTTTCTGGTTCCGTATTAGGAGATCATTGTTCACCAATCTCTGATACGACGATTTTATCTTCTATGGCCTCTGCTGCCGACCATGTAGATCATGTGCGCACCCAATTGCCTTATGCAATTCTCGTAGGAATAATTGCAAGTTTTTCAGGTTACCTTCCTAATGGTTGGGGCATACATACTTATTGGTCTTTATTGGCAGGAATACTTGTTTTGGTGGGTATCATTTTTATTTTCGGCAAAAAGATAAATTCCCATTCCAATTAAACAGTGATTTTCAACTGTACAACCATGCAGAATTGTCCCGTGACCCACAGTTACTTGGATTCCAATATTAAGCGACCATTTATCCACAGTCACATGAAGAATCGAACCATCCCGAATATTAGTTCTCACACCTATACGAATTTGATTCATATCACCTTATATGTAAAAATCATGATTCCTCCCGCCATAATAAAAACTTATAGAATAGTCTATTTCAATTTATTGGCTATTTTGACAGCTCTAACAATAGTCTCAGCAACTACCTCTGCCGCTGCGGAGCCTATTGACATCACATTACCATTTTTCTCTCCCAAAGATAAGCAAAAAACAATATCTCCATCAAAAGGTGTATGAGCCGGAAGAATGGTTCTACTTATTCCATCCTGAGCCATTTGCGCAACCTTAATAGCTTCTTCTTTAGTTAATTGGGCGTCAGTTGCGACCACGGCTAATGTAGTATTTGTTGAAGGTTGAAAAGGATTTAAATGATGTTCTTTTAAAAATTCTACCGTATTCACGAAATCCCCGGTTTGCGGATCTTTAGCCCCTGCAATAATTTTCCCAGAAGTTGGTTCAACAATATCTCCAAGAGCGTTCACCACGACCAAAACCCCCAAATATATCTCCCCTAACTTTTCCGAAGAAGTTCCCACCCCACCCAACATACAGTGTTCATGACCTATAATTTTCCCAACCGTCGCCCCTCTACCTACCCCAACTCTCCCTTCTTGATGGTTGTTGATGCTGGCATTGGAGGCGGCTTCGTATCCCATTTTTTTATCTGGACGAATTTTGGGGTCCCCTTCTCGAAGATCAAATATTACCGCCGATGGAACTACCGGGACCTTGGTTACGTCGACATCGTAACCCATATTTCTCTCTTCCAGAAATTGCTGTACACCCCCCGAGGCGTCTAAGCCGAAGGCACTGCCTCCTGTAAGCAAGATAGCGTGGATTTTAGGTACTAAACGCACGGGCTTTAAAGTCTCGACTTCTCTGGTTCCCGGTGCAGAACCGCGAATATCAATACCGCCTATCGCACCATTCTCAGGAATAATAACCGTACAACCCGTTTTGGCTAAATCGTTATGTGCATGTCCTACTCGAATACCAGGAACGTCACAAATGGACTTACTCGGTGAGTTCATAAACCGGACTAATTGTTCTGACGAGCATTATTTTTGAAAAAACGAAATTTTTTAACCAAGGGAATTTTCTTGGAGGGAACTTCAACAATCAAACTGCTATCATTAAAAAAGAAGAGGTCTCCTATCATCAGACCAATAGAACGGCGTAGCGGTTTCCAATTATCTCGATAAGCATGAGAATCTACTTTGGTACCTTCCCTTCCTTTAGTGACCAAACGAACACGTTGGGGAAATTCTCTGTTTATCATGAAGGGGGAATGGGTTGTATAAATGAGTTGATTTTTTATGGCCAAATCTTCCATGACTTTTGTAAGATCCTTTTGTCCTGCTGGATGCAGATGAATTCCAGGTTCGTCAAGCAAGAAAAAGTATTCATTTGCTTTTGCATCAAATGTCTGAGCAATAAAATTTATGTAAAATGAAAGATACCAGCGAAACCCCAGACTTCGAGACTCCGGAGTGTCAAATACCGTAGTGCCATCAGAAATATCTATGTACAAAACTTTTCCATTTACATTGAGTTTGATTTCAATAGTAGGCTCTTGAGACCAGACACGACGAATTTGTTGGGTAATCAATTTACCGGCTTCTTCGCTGGCTCGCCGTCCTCGCGTGGAGTCTTCAAAAATAAGTTCGTAATTATTTTGTAGTCCGCCAATTTTAAGTAAGTTTCGTTCCGTTGTATGATTTTTATCTCCATTTAAGAGAGCATCCACTTCTACGTAATTTTTAATTAAAGAAATGTCATCGAAGAAAAGTATCTTGGGTAAATAATTTAAAAGTCTCTTAATATTAGCTACTTGAATCTCTTCATTGTTTATAAAAACGTGATAATTAGACAACTCTGGTCCATCTTTTTTCACTTGAAATTTTTCTACATCCTTAAAAGCTTCGTACAGAGGGACTAGATTTCTTCTGTTTTCGCGAGAGATTTGTGAAAATTCTATTGTAATTTCAGGACACTTTCCTTGATAATAATAATCCGAATATTGACAGGTTAAATTAATATTTAATGGAAAGTTCGGCCTAAATGCTTCAATAGAGCGGAGTAAATTGGTTTTACCGCTTTCATTAGCACCAATCATCACGGTAACTTTGGGATCAACAGGAAGGCTCAATTCAAATATAGATCGAAATGCTTTAATATTAACCTTTGAGGCTATCATTTATTAACCTTAAAAAATCGCGGAAATACAGTAAATTAAAAGAAGGTTAGCTTTTTGCATCAAAGTCATAAAACTCGAAAAACTAATATTGTCTTCAGGTTTAGTGAGAGAATTAATTTATAGAAAATCTAACCTTCAATCTCTTCTGCTTTTGGTTTTTGTTTATTTTGGTTATGATTTACTCTAGTTTTCTTTCGCGCTACTTCTGTAAAATCTAACCCGTCCCCCTTTTTCTTAACTAAAATATGACTTCCATCGGTGAATTTACCTTTAAGGATTTCTTCAGCAATTGGATCCTCAATGAATTTTTGAATAGTTCTTCTTAAAGGACGGGCTCCGAATACAGGGTCAAAACCATGTACAACGATAAATTCTTTAGCCCCTTTGGTGAGTTCAATTTCAATTTCTCGGTCTTGCACCTTGTCAAGCATTTCTTCGATAACTATATCCACGATCTCTAACATATGTTCTTTCGTGAGAGAGCGAAATACCACGATTTCATCTACACGGTTTATAAATTCTGGATTAAATAATCGTTTGACTTCATCCATTATTTTATGACGCATTGAGTCATAATCTATGGTATCTGGAATAGAGGAGAATCCAAAGCTCCCCCCTTTTCTTATTTCTCTGGCGCCAATATTAGAAGTCATAATCAAAATCGTGTTTTTAAAATCAACCCTCCTCCCTAGTCCATCAGTCAGTTGACCATCATCGAGAATTTGGAGGAGAATATTAAATACATCTGGATGAGCTTTTTCAATTTCATCAAATAAAACCACAGAATAGGGATGCCGTCGCACTTTTTCTGTTAATTGACCCCCTTCTTCATATCCTACATAGCCTGGAGGCGCTCCGGTTAGCCGAGAAACAGAAAATTTTTCCATGTATTCTGACATGTCAATTCTTACCAAAGCATCATCATCTTCAAAAAGATAACGAGCCAATTCTTTGGCAAGCTCTGTCTTGCCAACCCCGGTGGGTCCAAGGAATATGAAAGAGCCAATTGGGCGATTAGGGTCTTTAAGTCCGGCACGTGTTCTTCGAATGGCCTTACTTAGTAAATGGATAGCATCATCCTGTCCAACAATGTGCTTTTTCAGTTCATTCTCCATTCCAAGAATTTTTTCAGATTCAGATTGGGCTACTTTTTTAATGGGGATGCCGGTCATCATAGATACGACTTCGGCAATATCATCTTCAGTGACCGTAGCAATGAATTCTTCTTCGGTATCTTTCCATCGACGCTTAGCAGCTTCCAGTTTCCGGTTTAATCTTTTTTCTTGATCCCGCAATACCGCGGCTCTCTCAAATTCTTGAGCTTTAATTACAGAATCCTTTTCTCTTTTAACTTTCTTAATTTCTTCCTCCAAATCGGTAACCTCTTTAGGCACAACAATATTAGCCAAATGCACACGGGCTCCAGTTTCATCCAGAACATCAATTGCTTTATCTGGGAGATATCGATCGGTAATATAGCGTTCAGAGAGTTTGACAGACGCTTTAATAGCTTCATCGATATATTTCACCTTATGGTGGGCCTCATATCTATCTTGTAAGCCCACAAGGATTTGAAGAGTTTCTTCGGCCGAAGGCGGATCTACCATGATCTTTTGAAAACGCCTTTCTAAAGCCCCATCTTTTTCAATATATTGACGATACTCATCCAAAGTTGTTGCGCCAATGCATTGAAGCTCGCCACGCGATAAGGCCGGCTTAAACATATTCGATGCATCCAGAGATCCTGAGGCGCCACCAGCCCCAACAATCGTATGTAATTCATCAATGAACAATATCACATCCTTAGCCCTGTACAACTCATTCATTATGGCCTTCATTCTTTCTTCAAATTGACCACGATATTTTGTACCGGCTACAATGGCGCCCAAATCCAATGTAACTACCCGTTTGTTGTGAAGAATTCTTGGAACTTTTCTT
The DNA here is from genome assembly GCA_046758365.1 of bacterium. GTDB lineage: Bacteria > Zhuqueibacterota > Zhuqueibacteria > Oceanimicrobiales > Oceanimicrobiaceae > JBHIAC01. The sequence continues at coordinate 30,714 of JBHIAC010000012.1, read as the reverse complement.
TCAATGATTCTTAGCGCCAAGCCTTCGGCAATCGCTGTTTTACCCACACCGGGTTCACCTATGAGTACGGGATTATTTTTCTTTCTACGACTAAGAATTTGAGCAACCCGTTGAATTTCGTTGTCTCGACCAATAATGGGATCCAATTCGCTTTTACGCGCCAGCTCAGTTAGATCTCGACCAAAATGGTCAAGGGCTGGTGTTTTTGATTTTTGATGACCGACTTCACGGCTTGATGGGGCCCCGCGCAGGATGTTTTCTAATTCTTCTCTGACAGTATCATAAGTGACATCAAAACTTAGAAGTACCTGAGCCGCCACCCCATCCTTTTCTTTAACCAAGGCCAAAAGAAGATGTTCGGTACCGATGATATCGGATTTATATTTTTCCGCTTCCACATAGGCCATTTTTAAGATCTTTTCGGCTCGTTTGGTAAAAGGTATGTTACCAATAGTCATGGTTTCACCAGCAGATTTCACCGAGTCTTCGATTGCATGTTTGATTTCATCAAGATCACATCCCAAATTACGTAAAATCTCAACAGCTATTCCTTCGCCCTCCCGAATAAGGCCCAGTAGTAAATGCTCAGTGCCAATGTAATCATGACCTAACCGCAAAGCCTCCTCCCTAGAGAACTGGATCACCATTTGAACTCTACTTGAAAAATTATTTTTCATATTTCTGACTCCATTTCTTAAAGTATTCAATCATTTTTATAGTTCTCTTTAGTTCTAACAAATATGTAAAGAAAAGGCTTCCATATATTATGTATTCAAATTAACTAACGATTTATTTCACCACAAAGTTTCTATTGCTCTAAACTTGTAAATTTTGTCTGATAAATTTCGCCCGATTTATGTCCCTCTTACGAGCACTCAATTTTTTGTTATAAATTTTCTGCAAATGAGCAGGTTGAACCAAAACCAAAAGTTGATTCAAAGCTATTCGACTGATATTTTTTAGCAATCCCAACTCTGTACCTAACCGTAGGGTAGAAAGTAAATTCATAGCTTCCAATGAGCTAATGATTCGAGCATTTTTTAAAATTCCCAGCGCTCGAAAAATGGAGTCTTCTAATTTTATTTTATCTTCTTTTAGTAATTCTTTTCGAGCTTTACGTTCTAAATCAACCAATTTTTTGGCAATCATTTCCAGTCGTTCAATCATACCTTTTTCAGTTCGGCCTAATGTAAGCTGATTGGAAATCTGGAAAATACTGCCAACCGGCTCGGTGCCTTCACCATAAAACCCACGAATGGCTATTTCAGAGGTTGGTAGTTGCTGAATTACAGAATTGATCTGGTCTTTCATGGCTAAAGCAGGGAGGTGGATAAAAATCGAAACTCTCATGCCCGTACCCGTGTTCGTTGGGCAAGCAGTTAAATATCCAAATTGATTTGAATAGCTGTACGGCAAATTTTCTTCCAACTCATCATCCACTCGGCTGATTACTTTCCAAGCTTCTTTTATTCCCAAACCAGCATCTAAGGCTTGAATTCTAAGATGATCCTCCTCATTAACCATAATACTCAGACTTTCCAGAGGCCCCACGACCAGTAAAGACGGTCGCGTCTTTTCAATAAATTGTGGACTCGCCAATCTTCTTTCAACAAAAAATCTTTTTTCCCATTCAGATAGATTATCAACTTCAATATAGATCGCTTTATGCAAACTTTTACATTTTAAACAGGCAGATTTAACCTTTTTAACAACTTGATTTAAATTATTATTTGAAGCGCGATTTGGAAAAGAGTATCCTTTTATATTACGAGCTATTCTTATACGAGAAGATAAAATGATATCCGAGTATTCATCTTCATGGGTAAGCCAGTGCCCAAAACTCCAGAGTAAGTCATCTATTTTTTTTGATAAAACAGTCGTAGCTGAATCATCTTTTACTTTTTGAGGCATAACAGAATTCATCTCCGGATTCCATTGTTATCTCTTTTATCAATTTCCCTTTGCGCGTCTCGAACGATATCTCTTAGTTCTGCGGCCTTTTCAAAATGTTCATTTTCGATGGCGTGTTTGAGTTCTAATTGCAGCCTTTCCAACTCCGTTTCGTCTACAACGTGCCTGTGTACTTTGGGGCGACTTCCTATATGTTGGTTACTTCCGTGAATTCTTCTCAAAATTACTTTTAAATCCTCGTGAAATGATTGGTAGCAAATATCACACCCAAATAGGCCAGTATTTTGAAAATCATCCCAAGTTATACCACATCCAGGGCATTTTATGCTTCTTATCTCCTTCCGACGTTTGAAAATATCTTCACCAAGCAGAGCCATTAAAAAATTGCCAAATAATTGTGATGTTGCTGTTATAGGATTATCCATTCCCCTCTCTTCTACACATTTTTTGCAGAGATTTATTTCAATTTTTTTATTATTTATGACTTGAGTTAATTTAACAACAGCCTTATTAATTTTGCAAAGTTGGCACAACATACTAGATTAATTGATACAAATGTTCGTTCTTGATACGTCCATCAAATAAATCAACAACCTTATCAGCACTTTCTGCCAGTTCAAGGTTATGCGTAACAATAATAAAGGTCCTTTTGTATTTTTGGCTCAAATTCCAAAGCAATTCATGTAAGGCCTGACTATTTCCTTGATCTAAGTTTCCAGAAGGTTCATCCGCTAAGACAATTTTAGGCTCATTAATCAAAGCCCGAGCCACAGCCACCCTCTGCAATTCTCCACCAGAAAGCTCGCCAGGTCTATGGTTGAAACGATCTTTTAATCCAACTTCTGATAAAAGAAACTTAGCTCTTTTTTTCATTTCAGATTTTTCAAACCCAGCAATTAACTTAGGCATCATTACATTTTCAAGCGCCGTAAATTCCGGCAAAAGATAATGAAATTGAAAAACAAAACCGATAGTCTTATTTCGAAAAGCAGCTAATTCTTTATCATTAAAATCAAACACTTTGGTGTGGTTAATTTCAACACTCCCTCTTGTTGGGCGATCAAGGGTTCCAAGAATATGAAGTAGTGTGCTTTTCCCCACACCTGATGGACCTACAATGGCCACAATTTGACCTTCGTTAACCTCCAAATTAATCCCTTTGAGAACATGAATACTTCCTTTGCCCATGGGATAGGATTTATGTAAATCCTTTGTAATTAATATAGGTGCAATCGTAGACATCTCTTATTCGTAACGAATTGCCTCCACTGGATCTAATTGAGCCGCTTTCCAAGCTGGATAAACAGCTGCTAAAAAACAGAGTACAATAGCAGCTATTGAAATAAGAATAAAATCTTTTACTTTCATTAAAATTGGTAAAGCACTAATAATGTAAACATCAGATGGTAATGAAAAATATTGATATTTCCACTGAGACCAACAAAGAGCATAACCAATAATACAACCCAAGATCGTCCCAATGGCGCCACCGACCAGCCCTTCAAACATAAAAATTTTCATAATACCCGAAGAGGTGGCCCCCATGGATTTCAAAATGCCTATTTCCTTAGTCTTTTCCAAGACGACCATAATAAGAGTACTTATAATATTAAAGGCGGCAACCATAATAATCAAGCTTAAAATAATAAAGGCGGCCCATTTTTCAATCTGCATCCAAGAAAAGAGATTTTTATTCATATCAAACCAAGTGACAGTTGCATACGGATAACCAAGTAATGCATCAATTCTGTTAGAAACATTGTCTGCCTGGTTTAAATCATTTAGCTTTATCTCTAAACCCGATACATTATGCTTCAATCCAAAAAGTCTCTGGGCCTCTTTTAAAGAAATATAAGCAAAAACATCGTCAAATTCAAATATTCCTGTTTCAAAATATCCGGTAACTTGAAATGTTCTTAACCTCGGCATCCGACTCATTAGGGGACTTATACCGGTTGGGCTCAGAATTTGCACTTTGTCCCCTAAACCTGCACCCAATTTATCTGCTAAATAGCGACCTAATACAATTCCCGGTAGGAGTTTTTGTTCATCGGTTTTAATTTCTCCAATTTCAAAAGTTCCGTAAATTACATCATTTTCAATATCAGACACTTGTCCAATAGTATTGCCATCAACGCCTTTTATGACCACGCCGGATTTTCTATCTTTTTTGATAATTAAACCTTTTTCATTAATATAGGGAGAAATACCGATGATGTGATTAAAATTCTCAATTTGTTTAACAATTTTATTATAATCTTCTAAGCCTTGGTTGTGAAAAGTTCTTAGTCTAATATGGGCGCCAAAACCAATAATTCGTGTTCTAACCTCGCTTTCAAAACCGTTCATGATAGATAGAACTATTATTAGAGCGGCCACACCAATCATGACCCCAAAAATTGAAATATAAGTTATGAGCGAAATAAAGCCTGTTTTTCGCTTTGATTTTAAATATCGACTAGCTATGAAAAATTCGTAAGACATCTGTTAAATTCCTTCAGGCCGCATTTGCGGGAAAAATAGCACATCCCTAATTGAAAGCTGATTGGTAAATAACATAACTAATCGGTCAATCCCGATCCCTAAACCGGCCGTTGGCGGCATCCCATATTCAAGTGCTCTGAGGAAATCTTCATCTAAAATCTGGGCTTCTTCATCACCTAATTCAATTAGTTCCTTTTGAGCTAAAAATCTCTCTTTTTGATCCACAGGGTCATTTAATTCAGAAAAAGCATTGCCGATTTCCCCTCTGCCAATAAAAGGTTCAAACCTTTCAACCAGCCGCACATCCTCCCGATGTCGTTTGGCCAGCGGTGAAAGCTGCAAGGGATAGTCCATCACAAACGTTGGTTTTACTAAATGAGGTTCAACTAGTTCACTGAATATTTCATCTATTATTTTTCCTTCGCGCCAAAAAGATTCTATTTTAATATCCAATTCTTTAGCCGCTTTACGCAATTCTTCTAACTTTTTACCATATAAATCTTTACCCGTATATTCACGAATTACGTCAAACATTTTTACCCGTTTCCAAGGTGGGGTTAAATCAATTTCTTCTCCCTGATAAGTAATTTTCGCTTCGCCAAAGACTTCAACAGCTAAAGTACTAATCATCTGCTCCACAAGTTCCATCATATAAATGTAATCTTGATAAGCAACATAAAGCTCCATCATGGTAAATTCTGGATTGTGAAAGCGATCCATACCTTCGTTTCGAAAGTCTTTTGAAATTTCGTAGACACCATCGTAGCCACCCACAATGAGCCGTTTTAGGTACAATTCATCTGCAATCCGCAAATACAGGTTCATATCCAAAGCATTATGGTGAGTTTCAAAGGGTCGGGCTGAGGCACCTCCATAAATGGGCTGCAGCACCGGGGTCTCAACTTCAAGGAATCCTTGTTTATCCAAATAATTTCGCATAGCGGTAATGATTTTGGATCTGGTGACAAACACATTTCTGACCTCTGGATTCACTATCAAATCTACATACCGCTGTCGGTATCGCAGTTCTTTATCTGCAAACTGGTCGTAAACTATTCTTTCATCCCCCTGGATTTTTTCTTTTACAATGGGTAGTGGACGCAGAGTTTTGGACAAAAGCTCAAGTTGTGAAACCTTGATGGTTGTTTCACCGCTACGGGTAACAAATACTTCCCCGGTAACACCAATAATGTCGCCAATATCTAAGAGCTTAAAGAGCTCGTAATTTGCTTCACCAATTTCATCCTGTCGAACATAAATTTGAATTTTCCCTTTAGAATCCATCACATGAGCGAAAGCCACTTTCCCGTGTCCTCGAATGGACATAAGCCGACCGGCTAAGGAAACCTTTTTCCCTAAATAACTATTCGGCTTATTCCGAATATTCTTTGAATAATCGGTCCGAATAAATTTATATGGGTAAGGATTTACTCCGAGCTCCTGTAAGCGTTGCAGTTTCTGCTGACGAACCCGCATTACTTCATTTAAATCTTCTGCTTGTATATTTTCTTTATTATCGTGCATGCTCTGTTCTCTTAGGTAACGCTGACCTTCTTTAAGTAAGGTTAGCGTTTGTTCAGTTTAGAAAGACACTAACCTTTTGAAAAAAGGTCAGCGTCTTAGATACTTTTAAGAATATCTAAAAATTCTTTTGGAGTAATAATTTGAATGCCATGAAAGTTCTTTCAATTCAATAGACCCTTGTCTAAAGTTATAATAAAATCTGCATGCCCTTCCAACGCTGCTGCTAAAAACATGTTATCTGATATATCTTTGTAATCTTTTTTCATAACTTTTTCACCGTGCATCAAAACAGTTTTTAATTTTTATAAATTTTCGGGATCCTTTTAGATACCCAACAAGTAACTTCGTAGGGGATCGTGTCTAATTTTTCACAAATTTCATAAATAGTAATTTCTTCCTTACCCTGCCGACCAAGCAAAACTACCTCTTCCCCGTTCTTTACATCGCTTTCAGGACCAACATCTACCATAATATGGTCCATCGTAACCCGGCCCACCACCGGGAATCTTTGTCCTTGAATGAGCACTTCTCCTTGATTTGAAAGTAGTCGATTGAAACCATCGCCATATCCAATAGGAACTGTGGCAATTTTTGTTCTCCTTTTCGTTTTAAATGTTTGACCATAACTAATGGAGGTTCCCTCTTCAACTTCTTTAGAATAAATCACCCGAGACTTTATGGACATGGAAGGCTTAATTGCCATACTTTCTGAAGTTTCTAAAGAGGGATAATAACCGTACATTATAACTCCGGCCCGAACCATATCAAAATAAGAATTTGGTAAATCTAAAATAGCGCCGCTGTTAGCTGCATGCTTTATAGGAATTCTTATATTCTTCTCATCTAAGTTTGTTAACACATGTCCAAATCGATTAAGCTGGGTCATAGCGAAAGATTTATCTTTTTCATCTGAATTAGCAAAATGAGTATAAATACTTACAATTTGCAGATGATTTAATTCCAAAACCTTTTGTACGAAATCATCAGCTCTTTTCCAAGCTATCCCTAATCGCCCCATGCCTGTATCAACTTTAACGTGAACATTAACTATTTTTCCAAATTCTTTTGCTTTAATAGAAAGAGCTTTCGCTAGGCAAATATCATAGAGCGTCAATTCCAAATCAAAATTTAAAAACTCTTCAATTTGATTTTCAAAGAACCCACCTAAAACTAAAATTGGTGCCTTAAAATTGTATTCTCGTAAAATGATTCCTTCTTCTAAACGAGCCACACCCAAATAAGCAGCCCCATTTTCTATGGCAATTTTAGTTACTTCTTTTAAACCATGACCGTAAGCATCGGCTTTAACAATCGCCATTATTTTTGCAGGAGCCACCTTTTTCTTTATTTCATTTAAATTATGGGTAATGGCTGCTAAATTAATTTCAACGAAACTGGGTCTACTACTGGTTGAGGACAATGATTCCTCCCACGTGGGGCCACAATCATTCTCTAATTAGAATTTTCTGATTCGATCGGCTTGCCTGCTTTTTCATTTTTCGTCATCAAAAAAGCATGAATAAATTCATCCAAATTTCCATCCATGACACGATGAATGTTACTGGTCTCTACTCCAGTCCGGTGATCTTTTACCAAATTATAAGGATGAAAAACATAGGAACGAATCTGACTGCCCCAGGCAATATCCTTTTTACTTTTCTCTATCTTCGAAAGCTTTTCTTCCTCTTCGTCTTTCCTTTTCTGATAAAGTTTTGACAAAAGAATTTTCATGGCACTCTCTTTATTTCGATGTTGGGATCGCTCACTTTGGCACTGAACCACAATTCCAGTCGGAATGTGGGTAATTCGCACCGCTGAACTTGTTTTGTTTACATGCTGACCACCAGCACCACTAGCACGATATGTATCAATTCTTAAGTCATTTTGATCGATTTTCACTTCTATCGTATCTTCGACTTCTGGATAAACAAAGACTGAAGCAAAGGAGGTATGTCGACGTCGATTAGCATCGAAAGGAGATATTCTGACCAGTCGATGTACCCCGGCCTCGGCTTTTAAATACCCGTAAGCATATTTCCCCAGGATTTCTACGGTGACACTTTTTATTCCCGCCTCTTCTCCAGTCTGTAAGTCTAATATATCGTAAGCAAATCCCTTTTCCTCAATCCATCGAATGTACATGCGCAGGAGCATTTGGGCCCAGTCTTGAGATTCCGTACCTCCTGCACCAGGGTGAATGGTTAATAAAGCATTTTTAGCGGCGTCTTTATCCCCCAGCATATTTTGAAATTCTAATTCTTCAATTTTTTGTTCTAATTGCTGCAGCCCCTGTTCGACTTCCTTAAAGGTCTCAGAGTCTTCTTCTTCCTTTGCCAGGTCTAATAAAACTTCTAAATCTTCTTGTTTCGTCTGGAGTTCTTTATATTGTTCAACTGGCTCCCGGTAGTAACTCATCTCCTGCATTATTTTTTGAGCACTTTCGGAGTCATCCCAAAAACCAGGTTCAGTGGTTTTTTTCTCTAATTCGGCAATAGCCTTTTCCCTTTTAGAAATGTCAAAGACACACCTTTAAGTTTATGAGTCTTTTACTTAAACTATTTAATTTTTCTTTCAACTCAACAAACATTACTCTCTTCTCCTAAACCTAATTTACATGAAAACTATCATCGAAATTTCTGATAAAAATATACGACAAAAATAGATTATTGTCAAGCTTTAAGGTTGGGGATTATTTTGTAGTAAATTCATAAACGCCATCCCAGCTTTCTGGAGGTGGTTGTTCAATAAAATCGAGGCAGCGTTTCACATAAACACGGGATGGTCCATCGGTAGGAAAATATCGAAATATCCGTTTAAATTCGGTTAATGCTTGATACCATCTACGTTCTTTATAATACTTTAGAGCCTGTGTGTAAACATCAACAATAAGATCCTGTTCAATGGAAGGAATAGCTCCCATTCCACGCAGTTCATAGATTCTAACCGGTTTCTTTTTCCCCTTAACTCGAACCAGATCTAATTCTCTTACAATGGCTTTTCTTTTAACCGCTTTGTAAGTAAATTCACTAATTATAATGGTAGTACCGTACTGCTTATTGGCGCCTTCCAGACGAGCTCCCAAATTAACCTCATCCCCAATAACCGTGTAATCAAATAGCTGGGATGATCCTAAATTACCCACAATCATTTTACCAGAGTTGATGCCAATACCAATCTGAAAAAAGTTTTGATTATTTTGTGACCATTTTTTTTGTAAATTACGTAATCTGCCAACCATTTCTAAAGCTGTTATACAGGCCTTTTCTGCATGGTTTTTATAATAGTGGGGGGCACCATAAATAGCCATGATTTCATCTCCCACAAATTTATCCAGTGTCCCTTCATTCTCAAAGATAACATCCACCATGTCAGATAAATATTCATTTAAACTATGAACAACGACTTGAGAAGAATGCTGCTCCGTGAATGATGTAAAACTTCGTATGTCAGAAAAAAGCACCGTTAATTCTCGACGTTCCCCCCCAAAGGTTGGCATTTCACCAGAATCCAACATGTTATCAATTACACTTTTAGCCATAAAATGCTGCCAGGTTTTTTTAATTCTGATTCTTTCTCTTTGTTCGGTTAGAGCTTGGTGTACAACATTTCCAACGTAACTTAATATTATGGCAGTAGCGGGGGCTGTAATTTGAACCCAGACCAAATTATGAATAAAAGAATAAAAGCCCCAAATTATATAGGCTAAAATGATGCCCATGACAGCAAACATGCCTCTAAACGGTTTTAGCCATTTTGTAATTACCATAGTCAATAAGGACAATACAAAAACCATGAGTACAACCATGATAGATTTCTGAGGTACAATAAAATCTCCTCTAAGTAAAGTGCTTAAAGCATTAGCGTGTAATTCAACACCAGGTAATTTACGTTGTTTCCCTTTATATTTAAAAAAAGGAGTAAACTTAGTGTCTTGAAGCTCTTCAGTTGAAGCACCGATAAAGACAATTTTATCTTTGAATGTTTCTTCCAATTTATGTAGTTCGAAAATATCTGTATCTTCATCCCCATACAAATCAAAATCTGCATCGTCGAGAATTGATGAAAAGGAATAAGTGGTGTAAGATTTTGCTGGGCCTCGAAAATTAACAAGCATTGAATTAAAATCTTTTTTAGGGACTCGGCGATTTCCAAGTAAAAAATATCCGTCATTCTCGATAATTACTTTTTTTCTGGCTCTCTTACTGGACTGTAAATTCAAAAAAGCTTGAATACTCAATGGGTAATAAATGGTATCAGGACGCTTTTGGAAAAGCAAATAACGCCGAATAAAACCGTCTGGATCTTCATCTATATTGATAAAGCCCCATGCTGCACCAGCATCTAAAAGAATACTAATGGGGGGTAAAGGGTAGGTATTAACAATGCCATTAGAGGCAAATTCAGTCACTAACTTTCCCGATAAAATCACGTTGCCGGCTCTTTTTATGGCTCCAGCAAGCACCAGATCCTGACGTCTATCTTGATCTGGTTCAGTAAACTCAATATCCAGAATAATCAGCTTAGCGCCGGCTTCGAAGAGATTTAAAATAGCTTTAGCAAAAAGAGATCTTGGAAAAGGCCATTTCTTTCTTAATCCTACGAAGCTTTGGTCATCAATAGCAACAACTAAGATGTTATCTTCTTGGGTATCCATTTGTCCCCGCAGACTGAACCTGGCATCGTAGGTCTTTAATTCAAAAGATTCGAATTGCGATAAATTAGAGAGAATAAGGGCAAGTATTGCCGAAAATAAAGCGATAAAAGCGCCAAATAACCACTTAAGATGCCAAAGTTTAACTAGGTTAAGCACTGTGATCCTCACTTAATTTACACAAAAAAAGAGGCAGGAGAATAACATCCACTGCCTCTTTAAACTACTCCGCAATCGAAAAGTTCTAGAATCTCTTTTCATAATAAATACGAAGAATCCTATCAGTAAACGATGGCTCAAGGGACAGGACCTTTGTGTTTGTATTGAGAGTACCACCGTTATTATTAAATCGGATAATATGGCCATCCACTAAAATACTATGGCCAGGTGCGATTTCAAAACTCGCGCCTATATTAAATGCGGTCCGTTTGTAATCCGTAACAGATTGTGTGGAATCACTTATGGCCGTGGTTCCTGAAGCGGTAGTAAAATTAGTGCTAAAATATGTTTTAAGCCTACGATTGAATAGAAAATATTCAGCTTTAGCTCCCAGCATCTTGAAATTAAATGTATTTGATCCAGCAGCAAATTTGTTGTCATTTCTGGCAAAACTAAAAGTCGTGGTGAGTGGAAATTGGTACTCGGTTCTGACGGTAAACAATTGTATATTCGATGCCACATTAGACAAATTACTTCGAAAACGGTCATCTCGATCTGAGGTGATATAACTCAATGTAATCGAATGGTTCAGTTGTAAGAGATTTACATCATAATTGACTTGCACAGACCAATCTCTGGTAGTATTTTTCTCACGGTTATCAATTAACGTGGTATCCTGACCTGTTGGATTAAATTGATTCGTAGTAAACAAACTATCCAGTGTTGTCTTATTATTATTTCGATCATGATTTCTTAAATTGAAATTTAAATTAGGCAATCCAGGCCCTGGATAAATTGAAAAGCCGTAATTAAATGTTTTTAATTTGGTTATTGGATTTTCATTGTCCTTTGAGAAATTATCATCATAATTTTCAAAGCCGAAATTTAAATAGATTTTGTTTTTATATAACCTGAATCGATCCCGAACAAAAAACCCCTGAAGATCAGTTCGCAAAAAGGTATTTCCTAAAGAATTATATTGCGAACCAATGGATTTATATCCAAATTGAAAATTGTTGTTAAAATAATCAAATTTGAAGTTGAAATTCCAGGCAAGAGAAGAAAGGTCTCGCGGGTCCAGCGGTACAGTGCTGGTATTTATAATTAAAAAATCTTTAAAATCTTCTGGATCGAAAGGTAAATTTACCCCAAATTGCTCCTCAATCTTTGTCTTATTTAATGGGCCGTTTGAAATATCTTTGGTGAGAAAACTTAATGCCGCTCCCCCTCTTAACTCAAATCGGTGATGGTCGAAAGCGATGAGCAAATCCGAACCAATTACCAAATTATCTTGAGGAGACTGGCTTGACTCTCCAGATGCTAATGATGTTGTATCATCTCTTACTTTTAAAAAATTAAATCCCAACTGAAAATTTTTACCGCTTCCGAAACTTTGACGTATGCCAAACAATCTCTGACGATGGATGCCCGTGGGTACCAGGACGGTTGAGTCTTCACCTGCTATATTCTCGAAAGGAGTATTGGTTGTCGGATTAATAACTATCTCTCGTTCTGCAGCTACCTGGCGGATGGTTTCACCGTGCACGACATCCACATTAAAAAATCCCAAGTGTAACCTTCCGTAAATTCCCCGCACTCTTTTCCCCCACAGCATCAGGTCATTAAATCGCGGATATGTATCACCAAAAGTAACTCCAAGAACAGGCAGCTCAATATTTATCGAATAGCGGTTTCTAGGTTGAAATCTTTTACTTTCTCGAGAGGTTAAATATAGTCTGGCATCAAACTTCGTTATACCATACTTACCATAAAAACTGCCTCCTATAATGTTGTCATCAAATCCCTTGGTGCTAATATTCTCCTGACGGGTCTCAGCAAAGACTCTTCCCCGTACGATGGATTCAGAAGATGCTCTTTTTTGTTTTCCTACGATAGTAAAAGACCAAATCGTAGGAGACAACTCTACACCCGATGTATAATATCCCTGAATTAATATTTGATGATTACCCGGCTCTAAAACCGAAGTTGAGTAAGTGAGTAAATTTTCGCTTATTTCAGCTTCAATAGTAACGTTGGAATCATCGACAAACAGGTTTATACTATTAATATCAATTGTGTTTTCATCTGTTATAAACGATGCGGCAATAACCACTTCTTCACCAACGTTAAATTTTTCTCCTTCTTCGGGACTTAGGATTAATACAGGCGATTCATCACTCAAATATTCATCTTCCGGAAGACTTGGTGAGATTTTTTCCGGAGCAGATTCTAGTGGAACAACTTCAGAAACATCAGGTTTGACCGAATCGGGTTCAGGAACAGGAGCCATTTGTGAAGCGATAGAAACCACAATTGGATTTCCATAAGGATTCCATTCAGGATAAGTAATAACTGTTTGATCCGATAACAGGGCTAAAATGAAATATTCTAATTCTGGCGGGGAAAATTTCGAAGGCTCGAGTTCACCAAAATATCCCGAGGTTTCCTTTCTCATTTCAATGTAATCAAATGATTGATCTCCTTTTGATTTGAAATAAAGACGTATGAATACCACAGGCTCCTGGTTGCCATCCACTCTCGCTTCTACCACCAGTTTCTCATTTTCCCTCATCGAGGAAACTGGGACGTGTATTATTCTTCCCTGTATCGACACGGTTTCAGATAGTTCATTATATTCAAATGAAAATCCCCCGGTCGTAAAAACTAAAAAAGTTAAACCCATTAAAAGCGATTTAATAATCATTGAGAGCCTCTTAAATAGATTGTCTTTTCGAAAAATTGCTTAAATTATTCTAAACCAGAGGTATTAAAATTCAATAATAAGTTTTTTCTTGCTTCCTTCTTCATCTTCAAATTCTATTTCAAGTTTTAAGCCCTCGTCATCCCCGCTCATGTCGAAAATTTCATTTGGGTTGCCCTCGTATCGCTCAGGGGGTGTCCCCTGAACGATACGAGCCATTTCACCAGCCCCTAACAAAAGCGTTCCAAATTCATTAAATATATCCATCAATCCTTCCACACAATAGACATAGAAATTTTCTTTATACAAGCAGTTGAACTCAGTGCCTTTGACCGTAGCCACGCCTGAAGGGGTCTCAACTCTCATTTTCGTGTTCTGTTGGGTTACTTTGGCCCAAAGTTCACCAAAACTTAAAGCTAATCTTTTTACGATGCGTTTTTTCTCTCTCTTACCATGGATGGTAATATTTGAATTTGATCGAACCTTTAAGAGTGTTTTGTCATCAGTAAAAACTAAAGCTGCCAGAGAATTATCCCCGGTTCGAATGACTTCGCCAGAGTTTAATCTCTCACCTCGCCTGGCTGGAGCCCAGTTCTGCCTCCCCTGCTTGTTCAATTCCACCTTGCCTTTGGTCTTTAACATTAAAGCTACATCTTTGTCATTTGCTGCAATAAGAGATGGACAAATCAATGTCATGTATAACAAAATTTTAGAAAAGATTTTGAAAATTTTTATCATGATGTTGTCCTCACAAAATAAAGTTTTAAAAGTTTTTATATATTATTCAACCCTATAGCCGGAGAATTTTGAAGTAAGTTGATTGAGCCTTTTGAGCAATTCTGCAAGAGTAATTTCTTTACCATTTAAGACAATGCGCCTGGAATGATAGCCTTCAAGCTCTCCCCCTTCGCCAAAAAGACGATCGTACTCAGACCCTAGCAAATTTCTTAAGACAAATTCTAACTGCTCATTACCAACTCCCAGTTGATCCAGTTTGCCTATTCTAAAACAATAAATTTCACTTTTAATTTCAAAAGTGCCGCTGGATGTTTCAACTTGACCTAAGACACGCCAATAGTAAGTTCTGCCCGGTCTCAAAGTTAAAATTTCACCAGTAGATGGATATTGAAATGATGTTGAAGGTATTGTTTCATCAGCAAGTTCAGATTCATTGGAAGTCGCATCTAACGTTCTGTCACTACTAATAGCAAAAAGTCTTTCAAATCTTGGCTCTTGGTTCAAAACGCTTTCAGGATCTTCTCTCGGTCGAGCTTCAGCAATAATAACTCGAAATCTCCTCATATCCGATTCCCAGCGAAATTGCGGAAGATTGGTATAAATTTCCACACAATCTTCAATTTGTCTATCTGCGGGATGACCAGGATAGATTAAATCTAATTTATTAGGATTTGTGATTCTTACTCGAAATTGGTCTGAATGAGACTCATTTGAACCACTTGTTAGATCGATTACTTCAGTTCTGAAATCATAGGTATCTGTTGGAAGCTTTCCGGTCGATAGAATGCTATCTTTCAACCTCTCAGCCGCTGAAGAGATATTAGTACTTTGAAGACTATAATTTCCGGATTCTTTAAACAAATCTCTATTTGTTAATTCAGTAATACCTGGGCTTAACGGAAAAGAGTTAGTTGAGCCATTTAAAAGAATTCCAAAATTTTCACTTTTAATAGTGAATAAAAGCTGGACATCTCGTGTTCCCGGATACTGATTTTCAAGAATAATCCGAAATATTATAGGGCCTGATGAAGGACTGAGTATATCTATATCATTCAAAAAAAATATTTCCAGATTTTCATTCACCTGTACAGTTTGGATAATAATTTGTTGTGCAAAAGAAATTTCAGTTATTAAAAAAAACAAAAGAAAGGTCAGAATTTTAAGATATGATTTCATGATATCTCCTTGTCAAGAATTGCGTTATGACAGATACTTTAAAAAAGTCAATCGTTTCACCATGGTACAACCTATAACATACTGAAAATATATAAAAATGAAGAAAAAATTAACAATTTTGTGATGTTTTTAAGTTAAAATGTTAATAAAAATTAAATGTAAAATTTATTAAATTCGAACTTATTTTTCTGAGATAAAAAATATCAATTAAAAGTTAGTACCGGAGTGAATCAATTTAAATACAAGAATGAATACTTCTCTAAATACCAAAACAAAAAATCGCCAGGCAAGAACAATGCCTAAAAAGGAAAAGGCGGGATGACTCATAAATTTTCTGAACTGCAGAGCCATTTCTTCGGACATAAACAGAGTAATCACACTGCTGCCATCCAGTGGTGGGAAAGGAAATAAGTTGAAAATAAATAGAATTAGATTTAACATTAAAAATATACTTAAAAGTTTTGCTAAGACAATCCAGATTCCAACCTCTGCAACAACCATACTAGAAAGTGTAATTTTATCAAAATCTGGAGCCTCGAATACTCCAGTTGCGAGGCCAATCTTAATGAAAATAAACGCCAATATGGCAATTAAAAAGTTAGCAGTTGGCCCAGCCGCTGCCATCCAAGCAGCACGACGCGGATGTCTTTCCGCCCAAGTCGGGTCGTATGGAGCGCTCGCCCAGCCTATCATCCAACCACCCAAAAAGTAAGAAATCAAAGGGACAACTACGGTACCTACGGGTGAACGCTTAATATGAGGTATAGGATTTAATGTCACTTGTCCGCCTTGATAAGCCGTTATATCTCCGCCCTTCAAAGCGGCCAAAGCATGAGAGGCTTCATGAGCCGTGGCTGAAAATAGAAAGGCCACGTACCAAATTAGCATATCTGTGTAATTTATGGAATCCATTTTTCAATATTAGTTTACTACCATCTGCTTACAAATCAATCAATTAAATAATTCTTTAAAGAGAGCCGAAACAATCAATGTTATTGTTATAATACAAAGGGTGTAGATCATTAATATATACACTCTTTTATCCTGAGTCCATCTTTTTTGTTTCACATTATATTTTAAAATGGCTTTTAATGTCCAATTTTCAGAGCGAACCATTTCAGTTGGCAGTAACTTAGAATAAACTGAAGCAACAATCAAAGTGGTGAAAAATCCAATAGGACCCCACCAGAGCCAGGAAATACTTGAAATGGTTTGTCCAATTACAATACTCAAACCTGTTCCAGCAATGATCCCTACAATCACTCCAGGCCCTGATAATCCTTTAAACAAAATTCCACCAAGAAAAGTAGCTAGAATAGGACCTGAAAATACTGATCCAATCATGTTCACCACCTCGATGACTGTGGCCGAAGAGCGAGCTACAAAGTAGGCTCCTGCACCACTAAATATTCCCCATAAAAGAGTAATGAAACGGGATAGGCGTAGCATGCTCTGGGAATTGTCTTGTAACTCAGGTTTATATCGTATTACAAAATCTGTAACTGTTACAGCCGAGAGAGAGTTTAAGGCAGAATCTATGCTGGACATAGAGGCCGCAAACAGTCCTGCCATTACCAGGCCAACCAAACCTATAGGCAAATAGTTAATCATAAAGGTAGGTACAAGATAATCAGGATTTTTACCTTGGAGTAGGGAACCAAAATCTGGATGTAATTGAATAAAAGCTGCCAGCACGACCCCAAATAAGATGTAAGTAAACACCACAGGAAACCGGATTAGGCCATTGAGCATTAGGGCATATTGGGTACGCTTGAGGTCTGGCGTGGCAAGAAGACGCTGCGCCTGACTTTGATCACAGCCGTAATAGCTCATGTAAAGAAAAAAGCACCCAATCAACATAGGCCAAAAAGCAAAGGTTTGTCCATCCCCAAACCCGTGATGAGAAAAATCTACGGCATTGAGACGGGTTGGCTCTATATAAATAGAAGAAATATTTCCACCTAGAAAATCCAAAGCCACTACCAGCGCTACAAGCACCCCTGAATACAAAATTATAAGCTGTAATATATCGCTGTAAACATCAGCCATAATTCCACCAATGGTCGTGTAAGCAATTGCAACTACCGCCATGATGATCATCGTTGTCGAAATAGGTAAATCAAGGACTACGGCGAGAACCAGCGCTGAAGTGTAAAGAATAACGCTTGTTGATAGACCACGTGAGAACATAAAAAGGGCAGATAAAATAAGCCTAGTCCCTGTACCAAAGCGATGTTCGGCATATTCATAGACTGAAGCCCCCGAGAGCTGTCGAAATACAGGTACCAGTAAAAACATAATAGCGATCATGGCTAAAGGAACCGCGAATTCGTATTGAAGCCATTTTATACCTCCTCCAGTTTTGAGTGCAACAAAAGCCGGTGCGCCGATTAAACTAATAGCACTCACCTGATTGGCCGCCAGTGAGGTAGCAATGATAGCTGGCCCCATTTTTCTACCCCCAAGAAAATAGTCCTCGGTCGTTCGCTGACGCTTTCCTAACCAAACCCCTAATCCAACAATGCCGATTAAATATACAAATAATATAAGCCAGTCTAATAAAGCCATGATTTATTTAGTCTATTGTATTACCAATTAAATCTTTGTTTTTTTGGGCAAGAAAAAATGGCTAATAATATCCCAGAACTCAATGATCATAATAGTCATTCAGTCATTGTGTCATTTGCCTTCAGCGTCATTGAACCCTGACTTCAAACCTAACTAATGACTATAAATGACAGCGAAGCGTTATGACTTAATGACTCCATTGTTTTTTATCTAACAGACTTCTGCAAAATTAATTTAAAGCATACTCAAAATGGGTGTACAGGCTTCAGCCTGCTTATGACAATCTCAACCTAAAGGTTGTACACCCTATTTTGCAGAAGTCTCAAAATACAAAAAAAAGAAGTATAATTCAAGCGATTGAATAAAATCTTGGTTGAATTGATCACTTTTGTAATTATTTATAAAAAAAGAATCGATTGTCTTTCCCTTTTGGAAAAAAATAAAAAGGCATTGACGAAATGTCAATGCCTTTTTAATAGATTAAATTTCGAAAAAATTAACTACTCATTGGGTAATATCTCAAAATTCACCTCAGCGGTTTTACCAGCCACAACCGTAACTTTTTTTTCTAATGTGCCTAAGGCTTCGTGCCAAGCTTGAATCTTATAGGAACCTGCTGGGACATCGGAAATGGTAAATTTACCCATTTCATCCGTAACGGCATAATATGGGTGATCCATCACTGCGATATAAGCGCTCATGTGGTCATGAACATCACATTTAAAGTAATAAATACTAGCTTTATTCAGAGTCTGTTCAAATTTTTTGAGAAACTTCGGTTGCGCTTTATTAAAAACGGTATTACCTGGATCTAAGCTATTGAAATAAGCGTGCACATTGTGTAAAACGCCATCGTTATTTAAGATTTCTAAAGTTGTGCCTACTGGCACCGCTTGTACGTGGGGAATATACCGACAACCTTTTTGATTTAAAGTTGCTATTGCTTTTACTGAGGCTTTTTTTCCAGCTTTTACATTCAATAAAGAAACTACTACATTTTGAAGACCACGATTTTCTTCTGAAACAACAAAGTCCTCGGAATATTGAAATGCTCCACAAACTTGATGGTCTTTAGTAATGATTATCTTTTCCCGCTCAGGATAGGCCTCGGGAAACCTAACGTCCCCTGTAATGTTGCCCCCATTTACTATTAATGCTGTTTTAGAATTGCTTTCTGAAACTTTTTCATTAGATGTACTTTTATTAACATAAGTAAATAGAGTAGCAAAGAAAATAACAAAAATTACTAATATCTTTTTAATTAATCTTTTTACTATCACAGTTTATACTCCTTATTTTATTTAAATCGCCATTTACGTTTTTTAGGTGCAAAAGATTTCAAATAAGCATAGAGGTCGCTAAATTCCGATGCCTCCATGTAATTACCATAATCTGGACAAAAGAAAGGTGGAGGCGGCTTAGACGGGTCTAGGGCTTCTGGCATTGATTTCTTTTTCAGTCTTTCCAAAAGATCAGTTTCTGTATAGTTAACCGTAGTTTGTTTCAAAGATGGGATTAATTCAACTGGGGCCATATTGGGATTTTTTATTCCACCTCGGCCATTTTCTCCATGACAGGCCCAACAGGCAAAGCGCTTAAACACTAATTCTCCTCTTTCATTGGCATTGTTGCCCAGGAAAAAATTTGTTCGGAATTCCCATTCCTGAGAATCTGAATTTTTATGACCTTGTTGCGTATGTAAAAATTCTGCAAGAGCTTCGATGCCTTTCTTGGGTATATGGAAATTGGGCATAAATGCATCAGGCTTAAATGCAGGGGGATCGGCGAGCCAAATTTTCTCCCAAGACTCCGTTTTCCTAAGGCCTACCCAAGTAAGATCAGGCCCCACAAATCGACCTTCTGATCCATGGCGATGGCAGGCTAAGCAATCATACTCTTTAAATAATTGTTCACCCTTTTCAACGAGAGAATTATCTTTGGCAAGGATTTTATCAGTTCTAAGCTCCTTCTTCATATTTGATAAATAATCTACAGCCTTTTTAAATTGTTCAGAAGTAAAATCAAACTTAGGCATTTTCGTACCCGGTTTGACTTGTTGGGGATCTTTCAACCATTCCTTTAGCCATTCCTTCGTGCGGCGGTTACCCACCTGATTTAATATCGGACCAACGGTTCCTCCACGTTCAGCAATGGTGTGGCAGCTTGTACATTGATATGTTTGTACTATCTCGCTTTTTAAAAAAGCTTCTTGTGGTGTTCCACTCCAAAGGTTATCCTTCTCTCCATTTTGTGCTTGAATCGCTGAAAGATGTATAAATAAAAATAGTAATAAAATAGTAACAAATTTATTCATTTTTTCCTTTTCTTTCTAGTGTTGCTAAATTTTCTTATCTTAAACAAAAAAAACGCGGTGATCCTTCCCGCAAAATTAAAAATCACCGCGTTCATTAGAGTTCGTTATTTAATTACTTCATCCCTTCCATCATCATCTTTTTCATCATTTCGGGTACCTCGCCAACGGACACCTTATCATCATTACTCAACGAGGTAACATAAGCAGTTAAAGCTTTAAATTCTTTGCCTTTGGGGTCTAATGGTTGAGCGGCCATGAACATCATAATGCAGTTGTTAGCCATATCACCCACCGTAATCACCGCGTCGTTGGGAACTTTGTATTTCGGAAAAGTTGCAGCAGCACCGATGAGGCTGGGAATGGGTAGTTTATAGGTTTGCCCAGTAACTTCGCTTTTCATTGGGGTTTCAGCCTCGCCTCCAGTAGTGCCACCTCCTGGATGACAACTAGCACAAGCTTGACCGTTGGTACTGAGAGCCGTATTAGAATTGAATAATTCTTCACCATGCTTTATTGTTTCTTTTTGGGTTTTTTGTAAATGTTTAGGCAGCTTCATCATGGCTTCTTTATTGGACATGAACTTGTCCATGTTTTTCATAGCCATGTTTTTCATCATCATTTTCTGCTCTTGAGTAAGTGGCTTGGGCTCATGCTTTTTTTCCTGAGCACCAAGATTAGCAATGGCAAAAGTAACAACTATTGCTAACACCACTGCCATTAGACTTGTTAATAGATTGATTCTTTTCATTAGGTACCTCCCTAATTTCATTAATTAATTTAATTTATTTAATTATAAAGAGGAAAAAATTAAAATAGTTAGCGAATTTAAATTTTATTTTGATGGGGTTATTAGTAAAAATTTCTAAAAATATTCTGTACACTTCAGATAGAGGTAACAATATCAATCATAAAAATATTCCTAAATTTAAAGATTAAATAAAAAATTTATAACATTTACCTTTTTTTGAATTTATATATCCGCAATTCACCGACACATACCGCAATTCACCGAAATTCATTTACATTGTATTTCAAAACCTCGTATATTTACCTATCTTGAGAGTTAGTTATAATTAAATTGCTCATGCAATTTCTTTACAAGTAAGGGTAGATTTAATGACCTATTTTGTGAGAGATTTTTCAATTATAGGATTTGTTTTACTCTTATTATTGTTAACCCCATTCTCCTATTCTCAAATTAAAAATGTCACAAAAATTACAGGCGTAATTTTAGATAAGAAAGGAGCGCCAATTCCTTATACGAATGTGTTTATAAAAAACAGCTTCGATGGGGACGTCAGCGATTCCACGGGCTATTTTGAAATTGTAACGAAAAAAACGGGTAAGCACGTGTTAATCGCTTCGATGATAGGGTTTGAACAGAGTATAAAAGAAATTGACCTTTCTAAAGATCAAATTGGGCCAATTAAAATTATTCTAAGAGAAGAAGCCATCCCTATGCCAGAGGCCATCATCACTGCCAGCTCATTCAGCTCTGGAGATGAAAAAGGCGTTACTTTAAAACGATTGGATATATTAACCACCCCTGGTGCAGCGGCAGATATTTTCTTAGCCATCAAAACCTTTCCTGGATTGGCACAAATAGATGAAGGCTCCGGTCTGTTTGTTCGTGGCGGTGATGTTTCTGAAACCATGATAATCTTGGATCAAGCCACCGTAGTGCATCCTTATCGTTTTGAATCTCCAACTGGTGGTATTTTTGGTACTATTCCACCTTTTCTTGTCAGCGGCACGTTTTTCTCCAGCGGTGGCTTCTCAGCGAAATATGGCAATGCTCTCTCTGGTGTTCTGGCCATGGAGAGCCTCAACCGTCCTTTGCAGCCAATGTACAATTTGAATATCGGTTTGGCAGCTACTTCCGCACGGATTGCGCTACCGCTTAAAAATAAAAAATTAGGGTTGCGTTTTTCCGGCAACCGCAGCTCCACAGGACTCATGTTTCGCGTAAATGGCAGATACTCAGATTTTACCAAACACCCAAGAGGTACAGATGTTAACTTTAGTTTGAATTATGATTACTCAGCAACCGGTCAACTTAAATTTTTTGCCTTTGCCTCTAAGAATCAAGTTGGTGTAAAGGTGAATCAGCCCTCATTCGATGGCCTATTTAATAGCGACGATTTGAATCAGCTTTACAATTTACAGTGGACGGAACTCGTCAGTAAAAACTGGTTATTACAGGCCAGCATATCATTGAACGATTACTTTAGCAACCGTACTTTAGGTGTGCTGGATTTGGAGCAAAAAGACCAGACCTACAAGTTTCGTCTTGACAGCGAAAAAGAATTCAGTCCAAAATATAAAATGAACTTTGGTGTAGAACGAGAGATACTTCGCAACAGATTTGTGGGCCAGCTCCCTGAGGGTGATGTTCTTGATCCTGATGCCGAATCCATTTCAATCGATGCGAAATACGATGCTATTCGCACTGGTGGTTATGTAGAAAATGAAATTCAATTGGCCAGAGGAATTTTCGCTAAAGTCAGTATGCGAGCAGATCACCAAAATTTATCGGCTGAAACAGTTTTTGATCCAAGGGCTTCTTTATATTATCAAGTTTCTGGTTATAGCTATTTACGGGCTTCCTGGGGGATCTATCATCAATTTGCTGCGCCTTTATTTTATGCGCCAGACTATGGTAATCCTAATTTAGCTTCCCAGCGCGCCGTTCATTACATTTTGGGTTATGAATATCAATGGGATGAAACGCAATTCAGGGCGGAAATTTATTACAAAGATTACGGCGCTTTGGTCATCGAAAATGATGATTTAGAATTTATCAACAAAGGTTATGGCTTTGCCCGTGGTGTGGACTTGTTTTTTAAACACGGCATTCTATTTCAAGATAAACTGAACGGCTGGATTTCTTATAGCTTTCTTCAGTCAAAAAGGCTACAAACGCGCGAAACCCAAAGAGGACTTGTGGAAGAATATGCACCCTCTTATTTTGATATAACCCACAATTTAACTGTGGTTGGTAAATACAGCATCACTCAGCGTCTTACAGTTGGTCTAACCTATCGTTATGCCACAGGAAGACCTTTTACACCAGTGATGCAGGCTAATCGTCACCCTGAATTCGATTTTTACATCCCGATTGAAGGGCCAGTTAACTCAGAGCGCTTGCCTATCTATCAACGGCTCGACGGCAGCCTGAGCTATTATTACCCTTTTAAAGGAAACAATGCTGCTATATTTTATTTGGCTGTATCAAATTTGCTGAATCGTCAAAATGTGCTCGGTTATGATTATTCGTTTGATTACAGCCAACGGACACCAAGAACCACGAACTATTCCCGGTTCGTATATTTTGGGATCACAATTAATTTTCAATAAATTTATTACCACAAAAATTAACTGTAAAATTCCGTGTCAATCCGAATGAATGACCTTTACTAATCTTCAAAAGTTTAGTAAAGGTGTAGCTCCGATTGACTTGAAAATCATTTAATTTCTAAGGAGGATAACATGCAAAAACTATTCAGAATCTTTGTTATTTGTTTAATTTATTTTGCAATAGTAGGCTCACCATTAGCAGGTCCCTCGGATGATTTTGACGAATTAATCAGTAAAGGTAAAAAACTTATCGAAGAAGGTGTCCATAAATGGGATGAAACGATTTTAATGGAGGCCCGTTCCCTTTTCGAAAGACTGCTACAAAATGAAGAGATGAAATGGTTGACCCACTATTATATAGGCTATGCAGATTATAGAC
Source organism: bacterium (assembly GCA_046758365.1). Lineage (GTDB taxonomy): Bacteria > Zhuqueibacterota > Zhuqueibacteria > Oceanimicrobiales > Oceanimicrobiaceae > JBHIAC01. The sequence continues at coordinate 6,752 of JBHIAC010000012.1, read as the reverse complement.
TTGCAATTTATTATCAAGAACAAAATAAAAGGGATTTGCTTATAAAATATCTTGACGATGGAATAGAGCATCTCGAAGCTTCTATTGGATTAAAAGATAATTTTGCTGATTCCCATGCTCTGCTTTCTTCTTTACTCGGTCAGAAAATCAGCACGGATCCTGCTTTAGGCATGACCCTGGGGTATAAAAGTGGTGCTGCACTTTCGGACGCGAAGGGAATCGATGATAAAAATCCACGTGTGGCCCTAATTTCGGCCATTTCATCCTATTACACTCCTGAACAATTTGGTGGCAGTAAAACCAGGGCACTGGAAGAGATGAAGCAGTCGGTCGAGCTATTCAAAAAGGAGAAACTGGGGGACGCACGACTTCCTGATTGGGGCCATAGTGAGGCACTGGCGTGGCTTGGAAAATTTTATTTGGACGAACAGAAATGGCAATTAGCCAAACAAAACTTAGAGGAAGCGTTAAAGATTGATCCTCAAAATGGTTTCGCTAAGTTAATGCAGAATCAATTAGAACAACAGTGAAACAAAAGTGAGTAATTGAAGAGATGTTTACACAAGGATAGGAGGAATAACAAAATGTACTGTGAAAAAGTAAAGCGACTTTTACTTATTTTTGTGCTTGTATTTGGTAACACATTAGCTAAATGAATAATTTAAGAAATAATCTTATTGGAGTTCTCTATGGTCAGGAAAGCAGCCGTAAAAGTAGAAAAATTACGTAAAGCCTATGGGTCTGTAGTAGCCGTAAACGATATTTCCTTCGAAGTTTATGAAGGCGAAATCTTCGGTATGGTGGGGCCTAATGGCGCGGGTAAGACCACCACCATCGAATGCATTGAAGGCTTACGGCAACCGGCAGGAGGAAATATCCAGGTGTTGGGGCTTGACCCCAAGAAGCAAGGGTACGCTCTTCGACAGCGCATCGGGGTGCAATTGCAAGAGTCTGAGCTTCCACGTCACATTAAAGTTTGGGAGGCTCTAGACCTCTTCGCTTCGTTTTACTCTCGCTCTAATGATTGGAATACCTTACTCGAACAAATGGGATTATTGGATAAGAGAAATGCCTCTTATAGCAAACTCTCTGGGGGACAGAAACAACGTCTTTTCATAGCCCTCTCTCTGGTCAATGATCCCGAATTGGTGTTTTTAGACGAATTAACGACTGGTTTGGATCCACAGGCTCGCCGTACTATGTGGGATCTAGTGCTAGATATTCGGAATCAAGGTAAGACCGTGTTTCTCACGACTCACTTTATGGAGGAGGCCCAAAGGCTGTGTGACCAGGTCGCCATTATTGACCATGGTAGCATCGTGGCTCTTGACTCGCCGGAGAATTTAATTCGAAACCTCGGGGCTGAAAATCGTGTGGTTTTCTCGGTAGATGGCGTTTTCGACCTCAATCCGCTGCGCCAATTAGCCACCGTCCGACACGTTGAACAGATTGGCGAACGCATTGTGGTCTATGGTCAGGGAGATCCCCTGGTGGTGGATGTGGTGAACGCCCTATCCTCTAATGGTGTGCACTTTCGTGACCTGCGTACCGAACAGCCCAGTTTAGAGGATGTCTTTCTAACGCTGACCGGTAAAGAAATGCGTGATTAATCAAGACATCGAAACTTGAATTTAATCACAAACATAAAATAAATTCGAAACACGAAATACGGGACAAAATCCAAATGACCAAATTCTAAAATCCAAAACCGTTTGGTTCGAAACCCGTGCCCTTATTGAGCAAATGATGTTTTGAAAATTTGTTATTTGAATTTGTTTAGAATTTCGATATTTGATATTCGGATTTATTCTTCGACGGATTTGTACCTGGCTAAATAGAAGGTATAATCCTATAAGAAAATATATAGTTTAAGGAGGTAGATCCATGCGGGGTTTATTGAAACTAACCTGGACAGAAATGAAATTATTTTTTCGGGAACCGATGGCCGCGTTTTTTACCTTGGCCTTCCCGCTCATGATGTTGTTTCTATTTGGCAGTATTTATGGCAACAAACCTACATCTTTTTTTGGTGGTTACGGTTCTGTAGATGTCTCCGTGCCAGCTTATACAGCCATGATTATTGCTACTAGTGGACTTTTATCCCTCACCATTGTTTTGACTATATATCGTGAGACAGGCGTTCTCAGACGTCTGAAGGCCACACCCTTACACCCACAAACTATCCTGACAGCCCAGGGGTCGGTAATTTTCCTGATGACCGCACTTGGGATGACCCTGTTAATTGTCGCTGCTAAGATTGTGTATAGCTTAAGATTCGATGGCAATCCTTTCAACGTACTCATGGCCTTCATCTTAAGTAGCTTGAGTTTCTTTGCTCTTGGATTTGTACTCGCTGGTTTGATGCCCACAGCAAGAAGCGCCCAAATCGTCGCCATGGTTCTTTTTTATCCCATGATTTTTCTCTCAGGTGCAACGATTCCGCGCGAAGTTCTGCCAGAAACGATTCGAAATTATGCCCAGATCCTGCCCCTGACACATGTCGTGAACCTACTGAGAGGGCTTTGGATAGGGGATGGCTGGAATGTACATGTTAAGGAAGTGGTGATACTTTCTGCTCTGTTGATTTTTGGTGTGGTTTTGTCCGCCAAAACATTTCGCTGGGAGTAGCACTCAGTATTGTTTTTTTAAAGCCAATTTATTAGATTTAAACATGAAAAAATTATTAAAGAATATACTTATCGGATTTATTATTTGGACGGCTTACACTTTTCTCAATGCTGGCATATTATCCATCCAGCAAAAACTTTACTATCCTTACGCTTGGATATCCTCTGCTATATACAACTATGTCATGGCCCTTTTATCTATTCCTTTATGGTATTTTTGTAAACAATTCCCGTTTGATAAATCTCGAATATTTCTATTTTTTGGTATTCACATTTTTAGTAGTTTTTTATTTTCGGCAATATGGTTGGCATCCACTTTTTCATTGTATTGGTTAATTATTGGTGAATTTATATCACGACTCATGTGGTCTCAAGGTGTTCACCTCTGGCAGTTTTTAGACGGAATCACAAAGTATGGCTTTTTAGTAGGTATATTCTACATAATTAATCTCTATAAGAAAATAAAAGAAAAAGAACTTATAGAGGCAGAGTTAAGCCTCCTAGCAAAAAATATGGAACTGCAAAACCTGAAATCCCAAATCAATCCCCATTTTCTTTTTAATGCCTTAAATTCCGTCAACGCTTTAATTGCCAAAGATCCTGAGAAAGCCCGATCTATGAATGCCAAGTTAGCTCAACTCTTTCGTTATTCCCTGGACGGTTACGTCAGAAAATTTGTAACTTTAAAGCAAGAATTAGATTTCATTCACAATTATTTGGATATTGAAAAAGTTCGTTTTGGCAACAAGCTCTACATCCATCAGGAGATAGATTCCAAGGCTCTTGAGACCGAAGTACCCAGTATGATACTACAACCTCTCGTAGAAAATGCCATTAAGCATGGCATTTCAAAGATAGCTAAAGGAGGCGAATTAAACATACAGGCACATCAAAATGGTAATCTTTTAAATCTCGAAGTCTCAGACACAGGTAAAGGGATTACAGAACAAAACTTATCTAAAATCTTTGAAAAGGGCTTGGGATTGAAAAATACTAATGAACGACTTAAACGCATCTACGGCGATGCCTACGGTTTGGAGGTGAAAAATATGCAACCCCAGGGTTTCTCGGTAATCATTAAAATTCCCCAAAGATAAGTTATTTGACCGTCATCTCCGAGATGACGGTCAAATTTTGTTTTTCGATTATCATTAAAATGTGTTAAAACAGTTATGACTATTAGCCAAAAGAAAATTCGTGCTGTTATCGTGGATGATGAGGATTTAGCCCGGGAGATGATAAAGGAATATTTATCCGACCACTCCGAGGTGGAGATTGTGGCCGAGTGCAGCAACGGTGCTCAAGCTGTGAAAACCATCAACGATCTGAAACCTGATTTAATATTTTTAGATATTCAAATGCCGGAACTCTCGGGATTTGATGTTTTAAATCGGCTGGACACAATACCTATGGTCATTTTCTCTACGGCTTATGACAAGTATGCCATCCAGGCTTTTGAAGTTAACGCAGTAGATTACCTGCTCAAACCTTACGATCGAATGCGTTTCAACCAGGCGGTCCATCGGGCTTTGAAAGGACTTGGAACTCATGAAGGTGTTTCTGAACAGATTTTGGGCCTGTTGAATCATCTTCGTGAGGAAAGGCAATCCGTGGACAGATTCTGGATTCGTGAAAGTGGTTGCCTGACACCGATCAAAACCGGAACAATAGATTGGATCGAAGCCATGGATGATTATGTGTGTCTTCACGTTGGTAAATCCAAGCATTTGGTGAATCAAACCATGCGCGAACTGGAAGTTAAATTGGACGAAAATAAGTTTATGCGTATTCATCGTTCGACCATCGTGAATCTGGATCGCATAAAAGAGCTGCGCGCTGTGGGTGATGGCAGTTACCAGGTAATTTTGAAAGATGGTACGGAACTGTCCCTGAGCCGAGGTCGAGCGAAAAAGTTGCGAGAGATGATAATTTAAGTAATGGCTTAGGGAAACACTTACTTCTTGCTTACACCAACCTTATAATAATCAAAACTTCTCTCAGGGACCACAAAAACAGCAATCTCAAAGTAAACCAGAAACCATCAGAATCGAAATCAACACGCCAATCACAGCTTCTCCGACTATTCCACCTGAAGCCAAAGCCACAAAGTGATTTTTCATCCAATTAGGGAATTTCCGTTCTATTAAATACCTAATGATTGACCCTAAGAAAATAGAAATAGAAAAAAATGCGGGTAGGAACATCGCGATTCCAATTCCAAAAGTAGAAGGCATATATTTTTCCCATCTTGTGTTTTCAAATATAGTTAATACGATTCCTAAAAATGTACCGCACAAAACACCTATAAATGTGTAAGGCGGAAGCGCTGAAAATCCTTGCGAAAGCAGTTTCGCCATTCCAAACCATGTTTGCGCACTCGGTGCAGGCATCGCTTCAGTGGCAATTCCATAAGCACTGGTCATAGCTAAGAATATCGGAACCGCGGCGATTGAACCGATTGTCACCCCAATAAATTGTGCATAGGTTTGTTTTTTGGGAGTGGCGCCCAAAAGATACCCGGTCTTAAAATCCTGCATCATATCGGCAGATTGATTAGCCCCAGATGCGGTAACTCCAGCCGTCATTACATTCGTCATCATATTCCCAGGTGCAATGCCCCCATAAAGTATTTGTGTGCCATAACCCATCGCACCGACGGGATTGATGTCTGTTTCTCCATACGTTCTCACGGCAACAACCGAAAAAAGATAAGCTACAATGATCGCGATCAATGTCATCCAAAAAGGTACATCAAAAATCGCTTGCATAACAACTGAAATAATGACTGCCACCAAGAAAATACTAATAAACCACAAATTGGAGGAGATTTCAATATTGTGTGCACTTTCAAGTTTGGACTGTCTCAAGGATTTAAAGGCTCTTGAAATGGTATTTCCTTTCACCAGTAAAGAAACAATGGCTGATGATACCATTAATGCAATTGCTGCCCACATCGTCCAGTTCCTGATCTGTGGGTACGCAACGCCCTCGATGATCTGAGCATTTGCAAGTAATGGTCCTAAAATTCCCCAACTGATTACAGCTCCCAAAAGAAGACTGATGCCTATTCTGGGCCCAACTAAAAAGCCAACTCCAAATAACATTGGACTCCAATTAATCCCCATATTAAGCTGTCCAAGCGCATAGCTCCCAATCTTTCCAGGTAACATCGTAATGGAAGGAATAATTGCCGGTATTCCATCTCTAAACCAGGAGATTAATGCAGAAATAAGACCAGTTATTCCAAGAACTTTAGCTTTTTTTAATGCATTCTCTCCATAAGCATGCATGGACTTAATTGTTTCGGCACAGGCTGTGCCGCTGGGAAATGTCAGTTTTTCGATAACGACGAATTGTTTTCGCAGAGGAATGGCAAACAGAACTCCCAAAATATTTACAAAAAATATCCAAATGAAAAGTTGAAAGCCGCTGAATTCATAGCCGAGCAAAATCAAAGCAGGAATTGTGCTAACCATAATGCCCAAGCTAGCAGCGGCCGAAGCCATTGTTTGGGTATTATTATTCTCTAAAATAGACAGTTTGCCTTTAAATGATTTGATTACAGCAAAAGCGATTATTGCGGCGATGACTGAACCACCTTGCGTAATTCCAGTTTTTAAGCCGAGGTAAATATTTGATGAGATAAGCAGTAGACCAATGACCGTTCCAACAATAAAAACCTTTAGTGTCAATTCCGGCATCTTTTCCCCTTGATAGACATTCTCTAACCACTCCTGTTCTTCCATCGCAATATTATCAATTGACTCCATTCCAACCTCCTTTTCTTTTGAGTTACACCTTTACTAAACTTTCGAAGTTTAGTAAAGGTCAGTCATTTCTTAATGATTTTTGTACTCGATTTAGCCGAGAGGCTTGTTTATTTTCATTTTACTTCTAGATTATTGACTTTATCAAGATCCCCCATTGCTCCAAGTTTTTGAAATATTTCCTTTGCCCGAAAAATATATTTCTGTGCCTCACCGCTATTCTCATTTAATTGATAAAATTGCGCTAATTCAAGACAACTTCTGCCGATTTCGTGTTCCATCTTCAGCTCTTCGAATATTTTTAGGCTTTCAGTTAATTGCAGCTCAATCCTATTCCAGGTTTTTTTATCTATGGAAG
>JBHIAC010000011.1:0-40447 GCA_046758365.1 bacterium | reverse complement strand
CGAACGAAACCATACATAACCAAGAGGATGGTAAGAATCCAAATAAATTTTAATGTTTGATCAAATTCTTTCTTAGAGTTGATAAAATTTATGGTAATAAATGAAATTAAAAGTAGATAAAATATAGGTGAAAATGATATCAGGGTACGTTTTAATTCTGTGGTGCCGTAGGATAAAAAACTGCCTTCGATATGCAGTGAACCCATTAAAAAAGCGATGAACATAAAGAATAAATAATAACTTACTTCTTTCTTTTTAAAATAAACAAATGTCATTTTACCAGAAATAGAATTACGAAAAAATAATATGGAAAGTAATATTATCAAAATTACATCCCAAAGACTCAACAACCCCACTCGAGACGAAAATAGAGAAAAATACCTTCCTGTTGCTCTAACAACTGGATCAATAGCAGAATAAGGTAAAAAATAGAATAAAATGAGGCATAGCCAGAGACCATACAGTGGTCTATGCGTAATCAAACTCCCAACGACTGAAAGTAATAATATAATTGCTATAAAGAACAAAATTAATAGTGGAGATATAATTGAATACATTGAGAAAATGAACAGACTAAAACCTAAAAAAATTGCAAGTGAATACAATTCTCCCCTTTTTAGATTTTGTACTTTTATTCTAAGGGCTTCCATTAAGAAATCAATTCTTCCAAAATTTGACTTAACCTTTCCGTGAGGTAACGGCGTTGATATTTCTGAAAATTATTTCCATCAAAGCTGGAAGTATAGGGAATACCACTATTAATATATTGACGGAAGTAGTACGCAATGGCTTTTTCAATATCACTCACATTGTATGGAGAAACGCAACTCCCTAATTCATTCTTTTGGATTATTCGATTTACTACACAATCATGGGCTAAGGAAAGTATAGGCTTCTTTGCAGCTATGTAGTCAAACACCTTACTTGTAACCATATTTTTAGCATTTGGGATGTCCCCCACAATCAAAAGCAGAAGCTCTGCCCCTAATAAGTGTCGCAAGCTCTCTTTGTGTGGTAAATAATCCATAATTTGAACATATGGTTCTAATCCCCAATTCTTAATTGCATTTTGATCTTCTACGTTTACAATTCCAAGAAATTTTATTAAAAGATGATTTTTAAAAAAGTCCTCCTTTTCAAGAAGATTTTTGATAGCTTGTAGAAAATGGGTAGCTTTTCGCCAATGAAACAAAGTACCTGAATGTACAATAACAAACTTATCTGGTGACAAAATTGGACTTAATGATTCAAAATCTTCAGAGTCATAACCGTTCATAATGATGGAGATCTTGTTTTTGTCCACTTCGGGATATTTCTCGACTATTTGTGTTTTCATCACTTCTGATACAACGATAATTCGATCTGCTTTGAATATTACTTTTCGTTCGAGGAAGTCATCTAGTCTTCTTTTAAATTGTAGATGAAACGGATTGTAATTGTCGGGATATTGATCCCATAGGTCTCTGAAATCAACCACCCAAAATTTTCCTGTAAACCATTTCAGTGCCCATCCGATTAGATGGCAACTATTAGGAGGAGAGGTTGTAAAAATGAGTCCAATATTACTTGTTTTAATTAGTTTAACAGCACTTAAAACTGCAAATGGAAGCCATCCAATATACTCGTCAGGAACAAATAATAACGTGTAAAAGATATTCTTAAAAAATGTTAAAAAAGCTAATATGCCTTTTTTTATAAAAGTTATTTTTGAGTCAGATTGATAATTTTTTTCCTGCTTATTGACAGAATACCCCATCGCTTTACGGAAGAATCTCGCAGGCAGAATAGCAGAGGTTTTCACAATCTGTAAATTTTTTGGAATTTCATCTACTAATGTGGAATCCATTACTAAATAATGGCTATTTTTTACCGTGAAAATAATAGGATTCCATCCAAAATTAGGGAGGTATTTTGCAAACTTTAATGTTCTTTGCGTACCTCCACCACCCAATGGTGGGAAGTAATAGGCTACAACCAGAATGTTATTCATGGTTCATAAAAGAAATTCTTTTTAAATGTCTGGATATATAATCTTTTTTTAATCGGGGTATAATAATTCTTTTCAGTTGACAAATTGGACTATTTTTATAATCATTCCACTTATGATAATATTTGGAAAAAATCTTTTTGTTACTTACTTCATAAAGAATCCTCATTTGCTGGATGTGCAAATCATGATACTTTTTTCCAACTAGATGTCTAGTAAATTGATCATAAATTGTCCAGTAGCCACAATCATATAAGTGAATATTTTTTTCTAAAGTAGATAAACCTTTTTCCCAGAGAATTTTAGCATTCTTATCGTCGGTTAATTTAAAATATTCCCACAATCCTAGTAGCGCAAAGATGAACCCATTTAATACATGACAGGGTGGGTTTGTCGGATATTCTTCAAACCAGATATTTCCATCATTATCAACAGAATAAACACCACCCTCTCTAAGGTTAAATTTGAAGGACTTTAATGCTAGTCTGGCAATATCAAGGTATTTCCGGTGGTATGTTAACTGATAAGCTCTTAAAAGAACAGAAATACCTTCTCCCTGTGCCATGGCACTGACCCAGGGTGGCTTCAATTCATAGATAGGCATATGGAAATGATGCAGCCAAACCCCAAATCCTTTTCCGGTTTTATGAATATTCTTAACAAACCAATCTGCTATTCTTAAATAGTTTTCTTTTTCATCTTCTTTGTTTCCATTAGAACTTAATTTTGAAAATTTCCCAAAAGCAAAATGAGCAATAGTTACTGGCGTGTAATGAATCCCATACCTAACCGATTTTTCCGAAACCCTATTTTTTTTATACCACCTGTCATAATCAACCTGAGGTATACCAAGTTCATCAAATGGCCCCAATTTTCCATTACTTATTTTCTTATACTCTGATTGAAAATTAATATAATAGTTACCTAAAATATTGCTTTGGCTCATTTCAGTAGGATTAAATTGTACAGATATTTTTTAACATCACTTACAAGCCGGGGATATACTTTTAAATCCGACCATTCAATAATTAAAAGATCTGTCCAGTTTATATTTGTCGTTTTAATAAACCATATCACTTCAATTAGGGTCAGTAAAAAATAGCTCAGTGTAGACGCAAAGGCAGCTCCATTAATTCCCCATACAGGAATGAGCATAATATTCAAAGCTATGTTAATTATTAAACCTACAATAGAAATATTCATAGTTACATTGGGTTTCCCCTGCCCTAAAATATAACTTGAGATTATTTTCATAACACTGAATACCGCTATACCGGGGTATAACAGTCTCAACGGCTTTAAAGCAGGGAGAAACGCTTCTCCAAACGTCAAAGAGATTATGTACCTATCAATACTTGACAAAGCAAGAACCATTAACGTAGTAACGAAAAAGATATTTCGTACTACTTTAGGCATTATTTCAGCGGCTTTATTTTTATCCATAGAAGCAACAGTTGGAAACATGACCACGCCAACCGAGGCTGACATAAACCATAAGCTTTCTGCGATAACAATCACAATGGCGAAATAACCTACTTGAGTTGGATTAAGAAAAAATCCTATAAACATAATGTTTAATCTGTAATTTAAAAAGGTCACGACTTCGCCAAGATATACTTTGGATCCATATTTGAGAATTTGTTTTAAAGCTTCAAAATCTATTTTTAATTTTAACCGGAGCGAAGTCAAATTTTTTACAAAAAATATGGAGCCGATAGCCGCTATGATCGCTGCAAAATCCCAAGCAATGATACCTGCCAATACCTTGAATTTAAAAATAAGATAACAAAGAACAAAAATTAATATGAAAGTCACTGGTCTCAGAACATTTAAGATATTATATCTTACAAAATCACGCCGACCATGAATCACAGACATTAAAAAAATATATAACAAAAGAAATGGGATAGATATAATAGCCAATCGAAAGTAATCCGTACGAATTCCTTTGAAAATCTTAATTGTAATCTCAGTAGCTAAGAAATTTAGAATTAGTATTGTAATTCCGCCAATTATTAAAGCAATAGTCAATGAATTTGATATGATTTTATCTAACTTTATTTTTCTACTACCGACAAAGTAAACATTGGAGGTTCCAATTCCCATGTTGCAAAATATACCTGCCATGGTGGGAACAATAACCAATAAGGCATATTCTCCTCTGCCTTCTGGTCCAAGGATTCGCGCTAATAAAAGACCTGTAACAATTTGAACGACAAATGTTATAAGTCTAGTAAAGTAGGTTATAAAACTATCTTTTCTAATGTCCATTAGCTAATGTCTTTTCATATTCCTCAAGAATCTTATTTGAAATCTTTCCCCAAGAATAATCCTGTGAATGTTGCGCAATTTTTTGAGAATCCCACTTTTGATCAAGTGCTTTAGATAATGCTCTTGCTAGTTCATATACATTACAGCTTTCCACTAAGATGCCATTATCAGAACCGTTTATCTTTTCTGGAATCCCGCCAACTTTGTTTGCTACAATTGGTTTTCCACAAGCAAATGACTCTAAAACCACTGTTGGTAGACCTTCATTGTGACTCGGAAGGACCACCACATCAGAAGCATTAATCCAGCTTGGGATTTCCTTGTGCTCTTTTTTCCCAACCATATTAATTACAACAGAAATTTTCTTTATGATAATTTGCTGCTTAATGTTATTCCTCATTGGACCATCACCGATTAAGAGTACCAAAATATCCTGCCTATTTCTTATTAGGGAAATAGCTTTAATTAAATTTTCATGACCTTTAATGGGGAAAAAGTCGGCAATACAAAGTATTATTTTTTTATTTTTAGGAAGATTTAATTTTTTACGAACTGCATTTTTATCCATGGGCCTAAAATAATTAAGATCGATTCCTTGATGAATCACTTCTATTTTGTTTTCAGCTATTTTAAACTGTATCATTTTCTGTTGAAGAGCTTGACTTACAGAAATTATTTTGTGGCAATTTCTTAAACTCCTAATTATTCTCCTACTTTTTATTGGTTCATGAATCCATATATTGATGTCCGAACCATATGTAGTAATAATCAATTTTTTTTTAAATATCTTGGCGAGTAACCCTCCAACAAAACCGGCCCTATAAGCCCAGTGACAATGAATAATTTCAAATTTTATTCTATGGTAGATTACATAGAATAAAATTTTTATTAAAATAAGATAAGGGACAAACAATTCACCAATCACAGGCCAATTTAATGTCTTTGGGCGATATATGGTTATTCCCTCAATATTTTCAATCTTTTTTATTTTAACACCATTAATTCTAATATCTTGATACCTTCTAAGAGGTAAATAACGATTAATTGGGGCAATAACGTTGATAATATTATTAGACTTAAGGCACTTTACTTGTTCAAAAACAAAAATGCCTTCATGTTTACGAAAATTATTGGGGAAAAATTCAGAAATAACCAAGATATTCATTTAATATCAAACTCAATATGGTTTTTCAATTAAATCGTATGGACAATTAAGCTCATTTATATTCTTGATTATTTTTGCAGGATTCCCAGCCACAACAACACCAGATGGTACGTCTTTTACAACAACAGAACCTGATCCAATTAAAGACCCTTCACCAATTACGATGTCTGGTGATAAGGTCGCATTGGCTCCAATTTTAACATTTTTTTTGATTGTAGGACCTTTAATACATTCCGGTACTTTGGGACATAAAGGATGTAATGCATTGGTGAGAACCACATTTGGTCCTAGCCAACAACCTTCTTCTAATATTGAATACTCTGGTATAAACGTTTGCGAGTGGATCCGAACGTTGTTTTCTATAATCACATGGTGTTCGATAATAGTACTGGTGCCAATGCTCACATTATCACCGATTTTATTTTCTTCCCGAATCATTACATTGTGGCCGGTTTGTAAATTATCACCAATGGTGTTTCCTGCATAAATTATTGTATGTGAACGGATAATGGCGTTAGCTCCAATTATTGTTTTCATCTCCCCTTCAGATTTACCTCGAGGAGGATGACCTAAAATGACATAAAATCCAATGTTGAAATTGGGACCTATTCTAGTATTTTTATAGATCTTATAATTTTCCAATTATGTCTACCAAATTACAGTCTCCGACCTACCATCGTTTTCTATAGATTTTTGAGCGGCCTCAAGAATTTTTACTACGATTAAGCCACTTTCACCATCAGTAATAGGTTTCCTGCCCTTTAAGATACATTCCAAAAAATGGGAACATTGAACTTTGAGAGGCTCGACAAAATCAATTTTAGGCACTAACAGATCGCCTGCTCTATGAATAAGTTGAAATTTCCCAAAACTATCGAAATCGCCTAGTGAAGCAGAGATGTTTTTTTTAGTTATCCCTTTATCGTAGATTTGAATTTTAGCATTAACCTCTACATCGTCATATACAATCATCTTTTTGCTGCCAACTATGGTCATTTTTCGCATTTTACCAGGATCTAACCAGCTTACGTGAATCTGCGCTGAAACCCCGTTTTCAAATTCCATATGGAGAAACACCACATCCGGAATTTCATCTTGAATGTATGTGTAACCCCTCGCACTCACCTTATGGGGTAATTTATCCAACCAATGAAGAATGATAGAAATATCGTGTGGAGCAAAATTCCACATAGCGTTTACCTCTTGGCGTATCCGCCCCAAATTTAAACGCTGGGAGTATATATAATAAATATTTCCGAGCAACTCTTCAATAATATATTCCTTAACCTTATTTACGGCAGCGTTATAAAGAAATGTATGTCCTACCATGAGAATACGATTACGTTCAAGGGCTAAATTATTAAGCCTTTGGCACTCAACACTCGTTAAGGCAAGCGGCTTTTCTACAAAAATGTGTTTTTCGCTCTCTAAAGCTTTTTGAGCTAATGAAAAATGTGAATCAGCAGGTGTAGCAATAACAACAGCATCAATTTCATGATCCTCAAATATTTCTTCTGCTTGGACAGTTTGAGTCACATCCCGATATTCGAAAGATAATTTCTCTAATACATTTTTGTTCAAATCACATATTTTTTTTACACAGGCCTGTGGTTGACTATAAAAATTCCGCAACAAGTTTTTGCCCCAATATCCCACGCCGATTTGGGCAAGTTGTATCATATTCTAATCCCTTTTAATTTATGGAGTAAATCACAAAACCCTAGAATTTTTTCTCAAAGATAAATAATTCATGACGTAGGTGCAAAAAGGTTGCTTGTTAAAAATCTGAAGTTGTAAATATTGAAATTAAGATTGCTTAAGTTTAATATTATCCTGTTTTTACAACAACGTCATTCATTGTTTCTTTTTTCCCATTAGAATTTTGTTCAAGAAAATAGTTATGAATGCGTTTAATGCTCACATCCAATTTTACTTTCGGTTGATAGTCAATGAGATTCTCTATTTTGGTTAAATCGGGTACGCGTCGAGCCATATCTTCAAAACCATATTCATAAGCATCTTCATACGGGACCGTGATTATTTCTGATTTACTGCCTACTATTTTTTTAACTTTTTTCGCTAAATCCATGATTGTAATCTCTTCGGTGCTTCCAACATTAAAGATTTGCCCGAGTGCTTTAGGATGATCCATGAGTTTAATTAAAGCATCCACTACATCGCTAACATAGGCGAAGCAACGCGATTGACTACCATTTCCATAAACGGTCAACAGTTTATTTTTTATGGCATTAACAATAAAACGTGGTACCACCATTCCGTATCGGCCTGTTTGACGTGGACCAATGGTATTAAATAATCTAACAATTACCACGGACAATTGCTTTTCTTTAAAGTATGCTAACGCAAAAAATTCATCAATGGCCTTAGCACAAGAATAACTCCATCGGCTCTTTATCGTAGGACCGAGAAGTCGATCATCATCTTCTTTAAAAGGAATTTTAGTATTTTTACCATAAATTTCAGAAGTTGAAGTGATGAGTACTTTCCGTTTATAACGATTGGCAATTTTGAGTACTATTTCAGTTCCTAAAACACAGCGCTCGATAACCTCAACAGGTCGACTTACAATCAATTCAACCCCTACGGCAGAGGCTAAATGATAAATTACATCACATTCGCTTACCAAACGATCCATCACTGTCTCATTCATAATAGTTTCAATCGCAAAACGAAAATGTGGGAATGCTTTCACGTGCTCGATATTTTCCATTCGACCCGTAGAAAGATCGTCGATTATGGTAACGGTATGTCCATTTTTAAGCAGGGCATCTGTAAGATGAGAACCAATGAAACCTGCACCCCCTGTTATGAGAACTTTCATTAAAATCTCCCCACAAAATCTTTATATTTATAGATATAACTTATATCAAGTAAATTTAGGATACCAATTTCTTCACGTTTTCTGCTACATATTCTATCATCTCATCACTCATTTCAGGATAGTTTGGCAGACTCAAAACCTTCTCGGCCAGTCGTTCTGAAATGGGAAAACTACCTTTGGAATATCCAAGAAACTGGTAGGCTTGTAGTAAGTGCAGAGGCTTGGGATAATGCACCCCAGCGCCAATGCCAATTTTATTCAAATTCTGTTTGAGAGGATCTCGATGCTCCACCTGAATCACATAAAGATGAAAGACCGGCACTGCCCAGGGTGAAACTTTAGGCGTAATGACATCTTCCCGATCTTGAAACGCCTGATCGAAAAGCTTTGCTATTTCCCGTCGCCTTTGATTCCATTTGTCTAGATATGCAAGTTTTACTTGCAGAATAGCTGCTTGAAGACTGTCTAAGCGGCTGTTAAATCCTAACTCGTCGTTCTGGTATTTTTTAAGAGAGCCATGGTCCCCCAATTTTTTGACATTTTCTGCAATATTGGGATTGTTGGTCACCACGGCACCCCCATCGCCATAAGCACCAAGGTTTTTGCCGGGATAAAAACTGAAGCCTGCCGCATGTCCCAACGAGCCGACTCTCTTATTTTTATAAAGCGCCCCATGTGCTTGAGCGGCATCTTCAATTACTTTCAGATTATATTTTTTGGCAAAGTTTAAAATAGGCTCCATATCGGCTGGGTGGCCATACAAATGAACTGGAATAATAGCTCTGGTTTTTTCGGTAATTTTCGCTTCAACTTGTTGTAGGTCCATGGTATAGTTATCAGGAGAAATATCTACAAATACAATCTTTGCGCCCACCCAGTGGATGGCCTCGGCTGTGGCGGTAAAAGTAAACGGTACAGTAATGACCTCATCACCGGGTCGAATGCCCACGGCTCTTAAAGCCAAGCACAAAGCATCGGTACCATTACCAACACCAACAGCGTATTTGCTTTGACAGTAGCTAGAAAACTTTTCTTCGAATTCGTAGACAAATCGACCTCGAACAAATTGGGTGCTTTGCAAGACCGCTTCGATCGCCTCTTTTATTTCATCTTTTATAGTTTCGTACTGTGCCTTCAAGTCAGCTTGTGGGATGGGTTGCATGGTTTACCTTTCTAGTTTTAGGGTATTAGGTATAGGGTATGCAGTGAGAAGTGAATAGTGAATAGTGAAAAGGTTAAAGTGAAAATTGGAGCCTGTTCACTATCCCCTGCTTACTGCTTACTGTTCACTGTCCCCTACTTACTGCTCACTGTCCTCTGCTTACTGTTCACTGTCTATATTCACTATTGACTATTCACTATTCACTTTCCCCTATTCACTGGTCACCCCTCACCGATTCAGACCAATATTAAACAAAAGCTCACTTCTACCTACCGGGCCCCGGTTCCCATCGGGTAGCAGCATGTTTTTGGAAGACCCGGTATTGAAATTCAAACCCAAATAGAAATTTCTAAATATTTCGTAACTGACCTCAAAGCCAAAGCGATTTCTTCTTTCACGAATGCCGTCTAAAAACTCAACATAGGCTTCGCCCCCGCTTTCAACCGGAAGGTTGATATCGCCTCCCACATTTCTATTAGGTTCGTTTGCCCCATGACGATAGGTTTCGAAATTAAAAGCAATAAAGAAACTTTTAGACAATCGATACTGCATTCGAATTAACAGATCATCAGCATTGGGACCGATCCAATGTCCCAAACCGGTGGTAAAGTTTGTGTATTTGTTAATTTCTTTTCTATGGCTATATATGTAAGGTCTGGTTCGTGCATATTCAATCCGTGTATCTAAATTAGGGATTTTAAAAGCATCAACCCATAAGCTACCGGCTAAAAAGCCTACTTTGTTACCATTATAACCCGTTCCTAATTTCGAGGTTGACAAATCATCAATGAACAGTTCACCGTAAAGTTTAACATTTGGGATAAGCAAGAATTCAATGTCTACCCCCATGGCTGCATTGTCATCATCCCCTAGGAAGTGTTCAGCCGAACGATAAAAATTCATCGGATTAATATAGGCCAATTCAAATCGTCGATTTCCAAAAATAACAGTTTCATAAAGGCCAATATCCAACCATTTGGCCACATCAACTTCCAGTCTATGAGCCACCAAATTTTTGGACTTGGTTCCACCATTCTCATTTAAAAGGGTAGGAAAGGTTCGAAGGAACCCCCAGATATAAGTGAATTTCAAGCGCCAAAATTTGGTCTGGAGTTTTATTTGGTCATAAGAAGTAGCATAGTTTGACAAACCCAGAGCCCCATTAAATCCAGGACCCCAATAGTTAAAATCTTTACCCAAAATGATTTGCAAATAGGGAACCTCAAATACCAAATAGGCCACTGTTTCATCGTGCCAGAGATGTGTGCCATAGCCATTCACAAACCCCAGACCTTCTGCCGTAATATCAAACTCTCTTGGATAGGCTTTACTGCCCCATTCTTTGGTGTCCCGAAAGTCAAAGAAAAAGCCTATATGGCGGCCCAAACTCCCCCAAAAAGTAAGTCCGTGAGTTCGTTGTAAAACTTTTTCTGTTCCGGATATGGAATCCGGGTTAGCATAAAGCCATTGCTGATAAAAGATTGGATCAAAATACGCCTGAATAGCCTCTTTTCTAATTTGTAAAAAATTCCGGTTATTTTTATAGATAAAAGATGGGAGAATTTTTCTAATTATTTTATTTTCTTTAATTTTTTCCAACTTAGTTGGGTAGCTGATGCTGTTATTACCTGTAAGTTGCTCAAACTCTTCTTTAAATTCAAAACGAAGAAACTCCAATTGATTATACTCCACAGAATTTAAGTAATAGCCGGCCTTCAACTTTTCATTAATTTGCAAAAGATAGCCTACCATTTCAATCCTGCTGTAAGGTCGGGTACCATTAAGGGCTCGGGTGATGAATCCTTTGGCTTCAAAGCGCTCGATAAAATCATAGGCCCAGTGATTCAATGGGACATAAACCGATTGAGACGCCAGGGGAATAGGTTTGAAAATAAGATAAATCAAGATACTAAAATTTGTTATTTTTAAAAGAGGCTTAGTCAAAGCTGATTGTCCTTGTACATTTTTATTAATAATGATTGACGTTGGTGCAAAAACAGATAATTTCAACTTTAAGCAATAGCAATTTCAAAATCTTCAACTTAAGATTTTTAGTTAACTACCTTTTTGCACCTACGTCATGGTTGCTTTTCAAAAATAATCCCAAGTCAAAATCCGAGTAATTAATAGAACGCAGAAAAACAAATATTAATGAAATGAGTAAGGAAGATAAACGTTGAGGGTGTTCAAATAAATTATGTCCCTATTGGTATTGCCGTGAAAAGCACCCCCTTTTATTTTATTTTAGCTAAACATTTTTAAAGCCTCCCAGTGCTTATCTTATTGATAAGCCTAAAGAAATAATCAAAATAACATAAACCCTTTTTCTTCAAAATTTTGTGTTCAGTAAGAATTTTATGTGGTTATTATATGCGGTTAAATTTCATTATTTTTTCTTAATTTTTGTTAAGTATTTATTGATTGTAGTTTTAATTTCTTGATAATCATTATTTAATTGCCTAATTATGTGTTTGATTTTTTTATACTCTTCTTCTCTCTGTCTAATCCGCTCGCCATATTCTAATACAAAAGCCAAAAAAACGCTAAAACAAAAAGTCAAAAAAGAACCCACCAGAACTAAAAGTTTTCTTTTGGGGCTGGTACGTATTTCGGGAGGCACGGCTTCGTCCAATATTTGTACAGTTGGGGTATCTCGAGCCTCTTGGATTTTTGTACTGTAATACTGCTGGTTTAATAACTGCCAAACGGTTTCTTGGACTTTAACCTCACGTATTAATTCAGCCAACTTCCGCCCCACCTCGGGTACATTGGCAAAGGGTATGAAGTAATCTCGCTGTTGTTCTAAGGCGACATCATTACCGAATTGGAGATGTTCATACTGTTTTGTTAGCTCTTCTAATTCTTTTTGTAACCGAATCACCACAGGGTTGTCTGGCTTCATGGTTTGGAGGGCCACTTCAAATTGGACTTCTTTAGCCATGATAGTGCCTTTTATTTCCCCGGCCTTTTCTATGGCCACTTTAGTTTGATCTTCTAAAGCTACAGCTTTATGTTGTGCTTGAAACTCTGCCAGTGTTTGCGATGCATTTTTTAAGCTCGTTTCTGTTTTTTTGAGCTGTTCTTCAATATAGATGCGCGAATTTTTAGCTTTTGAGACACTTTTTTCTTGATTCACTTTATCGAGTTCTGAAGCAAAAGCATTGGCCACTTGGGCCGCAAGTTTAGGATCCTTTAATTCAACAGATATCTGAATGACCCCTTGTTCGTTAGCTATAATATTGGCCTTTTTATGGAGTCTTTTTACAGTTTTTTCTTTTTCTTTACTGTCTAAATTCCAAATTTCAAATAAATCTTGATTTTGGTTTTTATATTTATACTTTCTTTTCAAAACCCCTTCTGCTACCGTTCGGCTTTTTAAAATCTCCACAAAAAGCTCCGAAGAATTGGCTTGGAGTCCGGGTAGATTAAAAAATGACATAGGAGTATTTGTGAGTAAACTTCTAAGTCCTTGTTGATCCCCCTTATCCGGAGGTAAAAGGGTAGTAGTAGCCGTATAAGTACTTGGCAGCAAAAAGCTAAGGATAGTCATGAACACCGCCGCTATAAGAGAATTTCGAATGATCATTCGACGCCGTTTGATGATTACAGTTAAGTAATCTAGTAGATCGATTTCGTCAGTTGGACTGTCGTATTTTTTAGATGAGTTGTCCATAACTAATTATCGGTTTATGGCAGTATCGATGATGAGAAATATGGAAGCTAATTGGGCCATGACTGTCACGGTCTGAAGAGCAATCGGCCAGAATTTTTTATCAGATTTCCGAGGCACCCAGATAATATCTCCGGGTTCGAAATCTTTAACCTCTTCATCGTCAAGGACTTCACCAGTTACTTTAATGATTTTGGTTTTTTTTAAGTTGGCGTCCCAAGAAGGGCCGCCAGCTTTTGTTAAATAATAGGCCATATTTGCGACTGGAATAAATGTAACACCCCCTGGTTTTGCCACCCGCCCTGTGACCGTGACCACTTGCGGTACTCGAGGAATTATAATGACATCACCATCTTCTAAAATGATATCTTCATTCCGGTCATTTTCATACACCAATTTTTCGAAGTCCACAACGACCTGGTTTATTTCTGCTGTGTTCTGTCTCATGACAAAATATTGATATTCCAAGTCGCTCATTTCATCTCGTCGCATTTTTTTTAATCGTTCATATTCTTTGTCATATTTGAATCGTGTGTTGGTTCTCAAAACATAAGCTTCCTGTAGAAAAGCATCTTTAGTAAAGCCCCCTGCTTTATGCAATACTTCACTTAAATAAGTGCTGTCCCTAACAATAGAATATTTGCCTGGAAACATCACTTCCCCCTTCACATCTACCGTTAAGCCTACTTCCCATTCAGGAATTTGCCTAATAAAAACTTGATCGTCTTCTTCAAGAAGTATATCCGCTTGACCATTACTGCCGTTGGTGATTTTATCTAAATCTACTTTAAGAAATTTTGTAGGCTTACCAGGATCAATTTTGGCTACTTCAGCTTCTAACGTGTACGCCTTTCTAGTCAGATTACCAGCTTTGAGAATAAGATCACTTAAGCGCATATTATCTTCTAATACATAAGTACCTGGTCTTCGAATTTCTCCGAAGATAGAAACCGTTCGTTTATGAATCTGTTCTAATTTTGAATAAACCCGCACTCGATCTTTATTCTGTAATAAGATATTTTGAGAAGAGTCGCCTTGAGCAATTTCTCGAGCGCTAACATACAAAAGTTCTCGATATCCATTATTCATTAAACGGCTGATTTCTATTTTATCTTCAAAAGCATATTCTGTGAGTCCCCCTGCTAATTCAATCACATCGGTTAACCTTTCATTTCCACCGGGTTTAAGTTCAAAAATGGATGGGCGTTTCACTTCTCCTATAACAGTAACTTTGCTTTCAGACAAAGGAATAAAAATACGATCTCCGGCTTCCAAAAAGAAATCATAATCTTTTTTACCGCTCATGAGAAATTGATATAAATCAACCGAGGCAAAGAGCTTTCCATCGCGGATTAGATGTATTTCTCTAAGAGAACCTTTTTCAGTGGGGCCTCCAGACAAAATAACAGCATCCAAGACAGTATTCATTGCGCTTAATATATATTTGCCCGGTCGAACAACATCTCCAACCACAGAAATCAAAACGTTTTTTGGCTGCAATAGCATTAAATCTACCGTGAAGTTGTCATAATATTGTGAGAATTTTTTGGTTAGAAGGTTTTTAAACTCGTCCATCCTCATACCCCAAACATGCAATACGCCAGTGGGTGGCACTAAAACTTTTCCCTCCACATTTACCGTTACTTGGCGATTTTCCTGGACATTTCCCAAGAGATAAATTCCAATTCTATCCCCCGGACCTATTCTATAATTGGGTGGTAAAGCAAAGAATCCTGCTTCTGCTTTAAAAACGTCAGGGCCTCCTTTGTTAAATAGATCAAAACCGTAAAGGGTTAATGGTTTGGATGCGGATTCCTCACCCGTAGAAACGGCTCCTTCGAGGCCTAAACTCTTCTTTACATAATTCTGAGAAGATGGTGCTGTTCCTTGAAAAAATTGATTGGGTTCAATTTCATACAAGCGATTAAACTTGGAAGTATCTATCACGGCGCGCTTTTGAATTTGAGGGAAAGTCTGATAGGTGAAGGTGAAGAAAATTACTAAAAGGAAAATTATATTAAACTTCCTGTTCATTTTTAATCAAACTAAATATAAAATAAGTGTAATCCTCTAAAAGCTTTAAAATATAATAAATAAATACCATGCAGTCAATATATATTTTAGAATTAAATTAAAAAGGCCAGGAAACCTCTGAAGCAGTTCCTGGCCATTCTACGAGGGAGGAAGAAAAATTTTATCGAATGAGAGTCATTTTTTTAACTCGGCGTTCCAAAGATACATTGACTAAAAGGTCTCCTTTTAAAACATCTCGCTTGATTTCAAGACTGTAGATATAGATTCCACTTGGCATTCGAATACCATTGTTATTAGTCCCATTCCAAACCACTGAGTGAAAGCCTGCTGAAATTTTGTTTTTAACGAGAGTTTTAACCAACTGACCTAAAGGATTATATACTTTTAGTTCAACATTCCGAATTTTATCCAAAAAGAATCGAATCTCAGTTTCTGGATTAAATGGATTGGGGTAATTTTGAAATAATACAAACGATTGTGGAGTTTGCCCATCCGTATCGCCGGGGTCTTGTGAAAAATCACCATCAGAAGTATAGGTATAGCTCATTTCGCTGTTTGGAGCTATCTCATTTGGATTTTGTGCCCGATCTTTAATATTATTTATAGTAAGAGTATATTCTACACCTTCTACATGCTCAGATGTAATTAGATGCACGGTAGATAAATTCGCATCAAGCACCGCCCCCATAATTTCAATATTAGGAGTAATAGAATAATTATTCTTATCTTCCGCTGAAGATTTTTCAACTGGAACATTGAAATTCACATCAATTTGGGTTGCCCCGTTTACTATTACTGAAACTAACACAAGTGTATTGGTGTTACCACCGTCCGCCGAATTCAGTTGATAAGAATAGGAATTTTTATCTTGAATAACATTTGGATTCGTGGCTAAATCTTTTATATTGCTAACCGTTAATATATAAGTAACATCCCTTTGGTGTTCCGTAGTCGTGAGCTGCACAACCGATTGGTTTGCCTTTAAATTCGCCTCCAGCACCTGGACACCATGGTCGATAGAATAATTTTCAATATCTTCTGCTGAAATCTGTTCAACTTTTTCATTAAATATTGCATCCAAATGCGTTTCATCTAATATAACCACATAAACCAGTTCTGGAGGGTCTGTATCATCTGAGGGATTCGGTAAATTATAGTTTTTAGAGCTTCCAGCAGTAATGGTATTGCCATCTTGATCCTTCACGTTACTCACAGATAAAACATAACTCTGACCTCGTGCATGAGCTGTGGTAATCAAATGAACCGTTGTTAAGTTGGAGTCTAAAACAGCCCCTAATACCTGTATGCCATTGTTGATGGTATAATTAGAAGGATTTTCCGCAGAGGTCTTTTCAAGAGGTTCAGAGAATATAACATCAATTTGCGTTTCTCCCATAATCACAACGGCCACGATTTCCGGCGGATTAATATCGGGATTTCCACCTGTGGAACTGAGAGTGGCGCTAACCTCCTCTGAAAATCCACTTTCATTTTGTGAGAAATCATACGCGGTGACCGCGAAGTAATAAGTTTTACCATTTTCCAAGTTATTGACTGTATATGAGGTTACGTTACCTACATCAATTACTTGAGAGTAATTTCGTGATTCGGTTCCATGATATATCTTGTAGCCACTTAAATCACTTTCCGAATTGGCATCCCAACTTACGGTAACTGAACCTGCGGCAAAAACGATGGTAGAAGAAAATGATAAAACTAGCATAAATACAAAGTATCGGGCCCATTTCTGATTAGGTTTAATATCCATGGTATATTCTCCATTGCTATCGATTGCCTACGAGTAGTTTTTTTTCTTGATACTTAAAATGCAAAGGCTGTGCCACATATAAGTTATCTATAAAATGCATTGAAAAATAGAATGTTATACCAATTTTTTATCTTAATACCTCGACTCCTCACACAAAATTAATTACAGTGAGGTATTTCAATTATGTAATAAGCAATGCTAAT
The DNA here is from genome assembly GCA_046758365.1 of bacterium. GTDB lineage: Bacteria > Zhuqueibacterota > Zhuqueibacteria > Oceanimicrobiales > Oceanimicrobiaceae > JBHIAC01. Next base: position 23,345 of record JBHIAC010000011.1, on the reverse strand, counting down.
ACCTTTGCACTCTGAAACGAGTAAAAGAATCCTCATCCTATGGTTGAGTACTGTACCATCATTAATGATTGTAAAATTGTAAACTTACCTTTTTAAGTATTTTTTTTCCAGGAAGGATGTGTAATACTATGTTGATTGATTTTATAATTGAGGGCTCTTGGCGAAATTCCTAATAGATCTGCCGCTTCCTTCTGAATCCAATTACTCATTTCAAGGGCATGGAGTATGGATTCTTTCTCGACGATTTCCAAATTCAAGGTATTAAAACTGATCAGTTCTCCGTTGCTACGCTTTCGGCGATCTTTACCCCCAGCCGCAAAATAATATTTACCCGACATGGCCAAATCTTTCGGACGAATCATATTTCCTTCTTCCACTACCAACACGGCACGCTCTATTAAATTCCTCAATTCTCGAATGTTACCCGGCCAAGAGTGATTTTTAAGGAGAGCCAAAGTTTCATTACAGAACCCTTTTATGTCTTTTCGTAGTTCTTGAGAAAACTTCCTTCTGAAAAATTCCGCGATTATTAAAATATCTTCTTTACGCTTCCGAAGTGGTGGAATATGCAGGGATACCACATTTAATCGGTAATACAAATCCGCTCTAAAATTACCTATTTCTATTTCTTGTAAAAGATCCTTGTTTGTGGCAGCAATGATGCGCACATCTACCGAGATGGTACGGTTTCCTCCTAATCTGTTAAATGTTTGGTCCTGCAGAACCCGTAGAATTTTAGCCTGAGTTGTTAAGTGCATATCACCAATCTCATCTAAAAATAAAGTTCCACCATCAGCTTGCTCAAACTTGCCAATTCGAGTTTGATAGGCACCCGTAAAAGCACCTTTCTCATGACCAAAAAGTTCGCTTTCCAAAAGATTCTCTGGTAATGCTGCACAGTTTACCTTAACCAACGGTTTATCTGAACGATTGCTGATAAATTGGATAAGACTTGCAATCAGTTCTTTACCCGTACCTGTTTCACCATGGATTAAAATGGATGCATTACTTTTTGCAACCTTTTTAATTAATTTGTAAATTTCTCTAATTTCAGGACTTCGACTAACTAATGGATAATGAAAGTCAAATCCAAAATTTTTCCCCCAATTAGAATCTTTAGTTTTTTGTATCTCCCTCGTTTTTGACATTGAATGTCGTATTATTTCTTCAAATGATTCGAGATCGGCTACTTTATCAAACTGTTTATCGACAATTGCTACGGACATCTTAAAATATTATCCAGTTATAATGATTATTTCCTTAGTATTATAAGAAAAGTGGAATTAATATTGAGACAAAAACTTTAATTTGATTAGGATAAATAAATTTTAGATAACTGCGATGTTGTGTAAAAAACAAACTGCAATTGCGCAAACACCATGCCATGCATGATAATGATCAAAGTTTATAAATTTATCCAACCCCTGTTGAGCAGTGCGGCAAGTGGGGAAAAGGTAAACTATCTAATAATAATTATTTACAATCCTGCAATTAGTTTTTAATATAATGTGAAGAAAATAAATGGTTGGTTATGGATATTAATAAATTTTCAAAATGGTAGGTAAAAATCGGTTGCTTTTCATCCACTGGTTAATTTTGAAACACTTTCAGCCTTCACGCATTCTCCATCTCTTTTATTAAAGCTTCACGGCTCTTAAATTTCGCTTTCAGATTTTTGGCTAATTCCTTTTTGATTTCTTGGAGCGAATAAAGTTCGATGGCATTAAACAATCCCATTTGCTTTAATGTTTTCACTACATACTGGATTCTTGGTAGAGCCATACCTATTGATTCCAAAATTTGATGGCTATTAAAGAGGTCTCTTTTATGCCCATCGAAACAAATTTTACCCGCCTTCAGAAGAACGATCCGCTCAACCAAAGAATTCACAAGATCCAAATTGTGTGAGATCAGTAAAATAGATTTACCCTGGACATGAAGATTTTTCAAAATTCTTATTACGGCTTGTACGCCTTTTGAATCCAATCCAGCCGTTGGTTCATCCAAAGCTAAAAATTCAGGTTTCATAGCCAAAATACCAGCTATCGCAGCTTTTCTTTTCTCACCTTCACTTAATTGGATGGGGGAGCGACTTTTATATTTTTGAAAATTTAAATCAACCCTATTTAAAGCTTCTTTTACCCTGAGTTTAATTTCGTCAGATGGCAATCCTAAATTTTGCGGTCCAAAGGCCACATCATCAAAAACAGTCTCCTCAAAAAGCTGGGTTTCAGGAAACTGAAAAACCAAACCGATTCGTCGTCGTAATTTAGTTAGGCTGGTGTCTTTAGCTAAAATATCCAAACCATCAACTAATATCCTTCCTTTATCAGGTTTCAATAAGCCTGTAAAATGTTGTAATAACGTAGATTTACCCGATCCTGAAGGACCCACCAGGGCTAAAAATTCTCCATCATTTATGATCAAATTAATGTCTTCTAAAGCATAATTTGAACTTACCCCTAAGGTTTTATATTTAAAATAAAGATTTTCTATTTTAATGTTCATATAGTTATTTATAAAATTCCTTAAAATATTTTCCAGAAATCTCGCCATTTGCAAGATTTTTGCCCAAAGCGAAATCCAGGCGGAGATCGTAAGTCTGAATTTTCCCAATGCGGGACAACCGCTCTGCCTCGTGCACCGCAAAATTATCCGTCATGCCAGCAATGTAATCGCAGATGGTTCTGAAATATTTACCATCTTTTTGCATTTCTAATACCTTATTCGAATTGCTTAATAGTTCAGTAGAATATCTTTCGCTCTTTTCTTGAAAATATCTTTCCAGCACGTAGTCCGGTAAAAGTTTAGGCTCCAATAAGTAAGCTTCAAAAAGCCGACAAAGAAGTTTCTTGCCCAGCTCATCCCCCCAATTGATTCGAGAATACTCGATGATTTCTTTATGAATGAACTTGTTCAATTCCTTTTGAAGGGGGTTTATTTTGGGACTAAAGTAGACAATTTCTTCATCAAAATCTTGTAATCTCCCTTGACGCCTAAAATAATCCGAAAGATTTTTCAAGGTCTGGTGAATAATATCATCAATCAACAAATTAATTAAAGCACGGATGAGTAGCCCGCGATAAAGAAAGGTATTTTTTTCAACTAAGTCTTGAATTTCAATCTTTTTTTCAATGTATTGAACGATTTTTACTTCTCTAACTTGCTGCAACTCAACCAATCCGGCTCGTATACCATCTTCTAAATCGTGGGTTCTTTGCGCCACTTCATCGCAAATCGCGACTACTTGGCCTTCAAGCGTTGTAGCAAACTCACGTTCGAATTGAAGGCCTTCAGAATAAAAATTGGGAAATTCAAATCTGCCCTTTTTTAGTCGTGTGTGTTTCAAGATTCCTTCTCGAACTGCCGCCGTTAAATTAAGTCCATTAAATGCGTATTTCTTTTCTAAATAATCCACGACCCGCAGGCTTTGGTAGTTGTGTTTGAAGCCTCCGAAATTCCGAGTTTCTTCTTGACTTTCAAATTTTTGTGCACCGATCATAATTTGATTTAAAATTACTTCACCTAGATGTCCAAACGGTGTATGTCCCAAATCATGGCCTAAAGCAATAGCCTCAACCAAATCTTCGTTTAATCCCAGAGCTCTGACCAAAGTTCGCGAAAGTTGAGCCACTTCTAAAGTGTGAGTAATTCGGGTGCGGTAATGGTCGCCTACTGAAGTGAGAAATACCTGTCGTTTGTGCTTCAACCGCCTAAATGCGCGGGAATGAATTATGCGGTCTCTGTCTCTCTGAAACGCGGTGCGGTACGCATGTTCCGGCTCCTCAAACTGACGTGTATTATGAGCCCCTCTACTTTTTGTTGCATAGGGTGTTAAAAGTTTTTCCTCTAATTTCTCCATCTCTTGGCGCGAGCGGATTGCAAACTGAGGGTTACTCTTCAACTTAAAGCACCTACTTTGTTTTTATTATTTCCATTCTAAAATTGCTTGGATCTTTTTAAAAGCTAGACTATCAATTCCGCCTCTTTTTTCCGTCATATTTAAAACTTTTTTCCCAAGCAAACAGTAAAAAGGTAATATTTCCGGGTTATTGTTTTTTATTGTTTCCACATGTTTTTGAACCGTTTGAAAATCTCCCCGAGATATTGGACCAGTCAATGATGTCTCAATACCCATTTTTTTAATATTCTCAACCGTTCCTTCCAACAAAGGCAGTAGAATTTGGGCCGATTGCTCTCTTGTAAGATTGAAACTGGATAAAAGCTGGATGGAAAAATCCAACAATGCAATTAAATAATTTGAAGTAAACACACAGGCGGTATGATAAAGAGATTTTATATCTTTTGGGATTATAATATATTTCCCATCAAAAAGTTTTACAATATTTTTACAAACATTTAACGCCTCTTCATCTCCTTCAAGACCAAAATAAATTCCAGAGAATTTTTCCAAATCGAAATCATCCCCCGCAAAGGTTTGAATGGGATGGAAAGAGGCGACCAGAGCTCCCTGCTTTCTCAACGGTTCAAGAACTTCAGAGGTCATAGCACCTGAAGTATGAGCAGCAAATTTATTTTTAAAATTAAAATTTAACTTTGCAATGTTACGCGTAATTTGGGAGAGAGCTTTATCTGGCGTGGTAATAAAAATTATCTTGGTTAAATCTGGTAAATCAAATAATTGCTCGGAAAAAATAGCGCAGTTTGAAGCCTTAGCACATCTTTCTGCCAAATCTAATGAACGACTAATTACAGCAGAAATTGTAATCCCCTGTTTGTGTAAAGCTTGACTTAAGGCTCGGCCAACTCTTCCTGCTCCTATTATTGCCACAGGTCCAAAATTGTTTTTAGAATATGACATTCACTTTTTAGATTCTTCTTCAAACACCTGTGCACTAAATATCATTATCTCTGTATCCGGATTTTTCCAGGTGTCTTTTGGTAAACCCGCTTTAAGACAGGTGTGTTCCAAAAAGGTTTTTCTATTCCAATTATTATTAGTAGCGACCTGTGGAAGTAAAAGTCCTTGCGCATTCCCAAATTTGATAAAGAGCCCATGTCGCCGCACTTTTATTTTCTTAATATTAGAAATTTTTCGCATGGGGGTTAACACCGAAATCTCAAGGGTCGTTTCCGGAAGTTCAGCTTCGGTTAGAGGTGGGAATCTCGGATCCTGAAAGGCTGCAGCTTCGGCTATTTCCTGTATTGTTTGATACAGCGGCTTGATCCCTGTAATTAAACCAATACATCCCCTCAAGTTCTTATTTTTGTTTAACGTTACAAAAGCACCACGTTCTTCTTTTAAACGAGGGAAATTTTTGTCATATGTTGGGGGGACTTCCCCACGGAGTTTTGCTTCAATGGTTTTTCTAGCAAATTCCAAAAGATACATTTGCTCATCTTTTGAAAGAACATTACGACGTTTTTTCTTAAACAAAGCTTACCACCTCCCCGGGGCAACTTTGCTCATTTAGTAAGGTAACACTTTTAATTGAATTTGCAAAAAGCAGCGGATAAATAACCCACAACGGCGGAATGATCGCCGGTAATATCACCTGAATTTTTATACATCAGTACTTTGGAATTATTGGCCCCTTCTATTTTACTGGCCCTCATGGCTGACACAATAGGGCCGCCTCCACAAGCTTCAGAGGTCCCATTTTCAAGGGCTTTCATTAAGTTAACTTCGTTAAAGGACTCTACCAAATCTATAGTAACCTGATCAATTCTCACGGCCTCAGGATAAGGATGATAATGAGATAGATCGGAACTCGCCACAATTAGTGCCGAAACGCCTTTCAATACTGTCGCCAGAGCTTCTCCAAGTAAAATACAGGTCTCATAATTTTGTTCACCCATGACAATGGGAATAATGGTAATTTCTTTCAAAACTTTTTGCAAAAAAGGGAGTTGTACTTCCAGAGCATGTTCATCTCTATGCCCTAACCATGAAGATATTATTCGTTGGTTTTGTTCAATTAAAGCATTAGCCAGTTCTGAAGCAATAGGTACCAGTCCCATTGGTGTTTCATATCCTTTTCCATTGAACACAGAAACCCCTGGAAAATACTCCCGATGGCTAGGTGAAATTATCGCTACCACGGAGAAATTTCGATTTTCCAGATGCTTATATCCAACGGCTGCCACTAATCCCGAATATATATATCCTGCATGCGGGCTAACTAAGGCTTTAATTTCCCCACTCAGGTCAAATGTTTCTACTTTGTTCAACATATAATCAATTTCTTTGTCTAAAGTCTCTGGATCGCCAGGGTAAAATGAATCTGCAACGGCAGGCTGCCGAATATCTTCGCTGTAAACTTTACTCATGACTAAATCACCTTCTTTGAAAAAGTACTTTTTCCAATTTAATAAAAAAAATCGCTAAGTCAAGGAAAATTTAAACACGAAGACATCAAAAAACATTAAGATGGTTGCATTAATGGAATAACCGATATGCCTATTTATGCTTCCATGGTTCAATTTTTACAGCAAGGGGGATTGAACGGGTGAATGTATACGTCTTCTTCATTATTGTTATGAATTTTAAGAACCAACCTTACCCGATATTTTTTCTTCTTTCTTTATCTCGTGTTCAATTATTCCCTTTTCAACCACAACATCAGAAAAGTGTAAATTTTCTTTCCAAAAATAAATTAAACCTACTAATGTAAGGGGAATATTGCTAAGAAAATGGCTAATTATAGCAAAGCTCAATGCTTCACTCGCAGGCACGTTAAAAAGACTTAAGCTCTTCATACAAAAATAATGATAGGTACCCACATAAGCTGGAGAAGAAGGAATCATAATCCCTATACTTACGGTAACCAAAACTACAAGGCTCGCCAAAACATTTAAATCGTATTTTGTGTTGAAATTAAATGCAATAAAGGAGACATAAAGAATACCAGCATATATTATCCATAATGAAATTGACAAAATAAATATTGACAAAAAATGTTCTGACTTTTTAAAAACCGTAAAACCTTGCAAAAAAGATCGAATAATTTTTTCAACAATGATAAAAATTTTAGTAGGTAAAAAAAATTGAAAAACTCTTATAGTGCTTTCGGTCTTTTCCATTAAAAAGACCATCAATACAATAATAGAGACTGTCAAGGCAAAAATAATGTATCCACTATTTTGAATGAAAATAATCTCTTCATTATTTTTGATATTTGCCTGTCGATAATAAAATAAGATAGTTAGCGCAAGAATTGCTAATAAAGACAAAACATCCAGTAGACGTTCAACTATAACGGTAGCAAAAGCAGAACTTTTTGAAATGCCTTCAGATTTTCCAAGGGCATACGCTCGCAGAAATTCACCTAAACGTAGTGGAAAAACATTATTGGCAGCATACCCTATCATCATAGCAGAAAAAAGAGGGTGTAACTTTATCTGTTTAATCGGTTGTACAAAATATCGCCAGCGAATAGCTCTCAATAATAGGCTTGCAAACAAAAATATTAAAGCAGGTAATAACCAAATGTATTCAGCGCTCTTTAAAGCAGCAACCATCTCATGATAATCTACTTTTCTAAAGGCAAGATAAATGAATATGATGCTGATAACAATGCCAAGGGTAACCCTACGTTTCAAAATTATCCCCTATATTAGACGTTAAATCTAAAAGTAATAACATCACCATCCTGAACAAAGTAATCCTTTCCTTCTAATCTTAATAAACCTTGTTCTTTACATTTTGCCATAGAACCGAGATTGCTTAGGATTTCAAATTCCACCACTTCCGCCCGAATAAATCCCCGTTCCATATCCGAATGTACCGCACCTGCTGCAGCTTGAGCATGCGTGCCATGTTTTATAGTCCAGGCACGGACTTCGTGTTGTCCAATTGTGAAAAATGAAATTAACCCTAATAAATGATAGGAACTCCGAATCACTTTATGCAAAGCAGCTTCTGAAATCCCCATTTCTTTTCTGAAAGTAACAGCGTCTGTATCAGAAAGCTGAGCAATTTCCATTTCCAACTCCGCTGAAATACACACCAAATCTCGTTTATTGTCTACCACTAAATCAGAAAACTCTTTCCCAATTTCTGCTTCTTTACCTAAATCATCTTCGCTAATATTCAATACCAATAAAATCGGCTTGCCAGTTAAAAACTGGAATCCACGCAGAAGCTTCTCTTCTTCTTTAGTAAATTCGATTTCTCGAAGAGGTTGTTCCGATTCTAAAGATTGGAAGCATCTTTTCAAAAGCTCCAGTTCACGCTGATGCTCATCATTTTTCACTTTTTTCAACTCCGACTCGAGCTTTTGTATTCGCCCCTCCAATATAGAAAGGTCAGAGAGCAGAAACTCCGCTTCAAGGATTGCCAGATCTCTCTTAGGATCAATGCTTCCTTCGGGATGGGGCACCGATTCATTTTGAAAATAACGCAAAACACAAAGCAAAGCATCCACGTTTCGCAAGTTCCCTAAAAATTGTTCCTGAAATCCTTTCCGTTGTGTAGAACCCTTTTCCAATCCAGCCACATCAAGATATTCAACCGTGGCCGCTATTTTCTCTTCTTTGCCCGTTAATTGCTGTAAAGTGTCCAAACGGGAATCGGGTACTTTAATGATGCTAAAATGGGATTCTTTTGTAACTCCCCCGGCATACTTAATTTCTTTAGAAGTTTTTGCGAGGGCATAAAAAAGAGTCGTCTTGCCTGACTGCGGTAGCCCTACGATTCCTATTTTCATAACTTTTTTAAATTAAATAAATTATTTCTCTTCAATATCAATTTTTTCTATCACATCCCCTATTCGAACCTTCTGCACTACATCAAATCCTTGTGATACGCGTCCAAAAACCGAATACTGGCCATCAAGAACGGGTGTGGCTTTTAATGTGATATAAAATTGGCTGCCGCTGGACATGCGTTCAGGATTCACCGCATCGGCTTGTCGCGCCATGGCAATCACGCCCTGATGATGTGGTAGACCTATTTCCGCCGGAATTCGATACCCTGGACCGCCAGTTCCAAATCCCAAAGGGTCGCCTCCTTGAATCACGAAGTTAGGTTCCACACGATGAAATGTTAATCCATCATAAAAGCCCTGTCGAGCCAGAAATACAAAATTGTTCACGTGGATTGGCGCTGATATGGCGTCTAATTCAATTAAGATATTGCCTTTAGTTGTGTGAATCGTAGCCACATATCTTTTACTTTCGTCAATGGTCATCTCTGGCGGGTTGCTGTAATAATTAAACCTATCTTTAGGAGCTATATCAGCTAATAGATGCTCTGTTGATACAGGGCTGCTTTCTTGCAAGGATTGTGCTTCATTTTCACTTTTTTTGTTTTTCCCTCTCTCTCCACAGTGCAGCAGAAAAAATGATGCAGAAATTAAAATTACACCTAATATAAAACGTTGCATTTTTCACTCCTTTTCTTAATTTAATTAGACTTCTGCAAAATAGGGTGTACAACCTTTAGGTTGAGATAGTCATAGGCAGGCTGAAGCCTGTACACCCATTTTGAGCATGTTTTAAATTAATTTTTCAGAAGTCTGTAATTTAATAATTGAATAGGTGCCTTCACAAGGTTCAATGCAAGGTTTAACTAATGCAATTTAAAAAAGGGGGCACTCATTGTCAAGAGAATTATTGCCTGAAATTTTACAGACTATGCGACCACTTGGAGTTCTTTGTGGTTCAATTTTTTATATAATTTTCTTGCAAAATGGTTTTATCCTGATTATATTATTTTACAAAATTAAAATAAAACAGGAGGGCAATATGACATTCGTATCTGAGTTGGAACCCAAAGAACTCTGGCAGCATTTTGACAAAATTTTGACTATCCCCCGAGGATCAAAAAATGAGAAAGCTATAGGTGAGTATATTATTGAAATAGCAAAAAAGCACGGATTGTCTTACAAACAAGATGATGTTGGCAATACTGTTGTGAGTAAACCCGCTACCGCAGGCCATGAATCGGCTCCCATTACAATATTACAATCCCACATGGACATGGTGAATGAAAAAAATGCTGAAGTAGAGCATGACTTCAGTCGAGACCCTATTAAACCAAGTCGAGAAGGAGACTATCTAAAAGCTACGGGTACGACCCTTGGATCAGATAATGGCATTGGGGTGGCTGCTGCCTTAACAATAATGGAAAGCACCTCATTTAAACATGGACCTTTGGAATTTCTTTTTACCGTGGATGAAGAAACCGGCTTAACTGGTGCCAGTAATTTGCTTCCTGATTTTCTTGAAGGCAAGCGGCTTATTAACCTGGACACCGAAGAAGAAGGGGCACTTTACGTGGGATGTGCTGGTGGGGCTGGTATAAACCTGACCCTTGCTTTGGAATACGCTTCGCCGCCATCGGAAAGCATTACAATGGAGATTAAATTGTACGGACTTCGGGGTGGACATTCTGGGGTAGATATTCATTTGCAGCGAGGGAATGCCGTCAAACTCCTTGCGCGGGCTTTATATGGAGTCTATAAAAACACCAAATTCTATTTAGCCAATTTAACCGGTGGTAATATGCACAACGCCATTCCTCGGGAAGCTTTTGCTACCGTGATAGTTTCTTCCGGTGAAAAGGATGCCTTCGAAAAAGCCTTCAATAACCAGTTTAAGGCAATTCAGGCTGAATTCAAACTTGCCGACCCTGATATGAAGCTCGATGTGGCTAATGTGCAAAATGAAGATAAAGTTTTTGCTGATGGTACAGCACAAAAGATTTTGTATTTATTGAATGCTTTGCCTCACGGCGTGATGTCCATGAGCTATGATATTCCCGATCTTGTGGAAACCAGTTCAAATTTAGCCACTGTAAACATTCAAGAGAATAAAATGGTCATTCATGTTAGCAACCGAAGTTCAGTAGCAACTGCTATTCAGGCAATCCAGGATCGGGTTGGGGCCATTGGTTTGCTGGCTGGTGCAAAAGTAGAGGAACTGGAAGGTTACCCCGGCTGGAAGCCAAATTTAGATTCTCATGTTCTAAAGGTCGCGAAAGAGGTTCACAAAGAGGTCCTAGGAAAAGAGCCTGAAATTAAGGCTGTTCATGCCGGCTTGGAGTGCGGTATTATTGGTGAAAAATTTCCGGGTATGGACATGGTCTCTCTCGGCCCTCAGATAGAATTTCCCCATTCGCCTAATGAAAGAGTGCGAATAGGGTCAGTCGCGGGTTTTTACAATCTGCTCACGAGCATTTTGGAAAGGTTAGCTAAAAACACTTAGCAATAAAATAAACAACTCCAAAAAGTATTAAAAATCCCTCGATTGGTTCGGGGGATTTTTTTGAATATTGTAGGGGAATAATCAAAATATTTAGACCTATTTTTTAACAAACTATAATCACTTTAAAAAGATATTAACCAATTACCATAGCTCGAGCTTTCTAAGATAAATTTTAGGATTAAACATCTAACCAAAGTTGGCACGCAATTTGTATAACGATAAAATTTAAAACGTTGGTGCAAAAACAGAAAAATTTCAACTTTAAAGGGGAATGTTAGAAAGTCTTACATATTTATTCACCACGCTTTTAGTTGTTGGAATTCCGTCTTGGTATATTTACAGCCATACAAAACGCACTCGAAGGGCAAAAGCAAAACTAAAAGCATCCTTCGACAGAGGCTTAACCGAACCTGTTTCTCTTCATCCTAAAATTGATCCTACGCGTTGTATTGGAACAGCGGCCTGTGTTTCAGCATGTCCGGAAGGAGAAATTCTGGGGGTTTTGGAAGGAAAGGCCATTCTGGTCTCTCCTACCAAATGCATAGGCCATGGCGCTTGTGAAGCTTCTTGTCCTGTTGAGGCGATTTCTCTAGTCTTTGGTTCGGAGCACCGAGGGATTGAAATTCCACATGTAAAAGAGACCTTTGAAACCAATGTAAATGGCATCTATATCGCAGGAGAATTGGGCGGTATGGGCCTGATTAGAAATGCAGCAACCCAGGGGAAACAAGCCGTTGAATACGTTCGTCAAACCCTGGCTCGAAGCTATCCGGATGTGTTTGATGTGGCGGTTATAGGAGCAGGTCCGGCAGGTTTAGCGGCTTCTCTTCAAGCTCAGAAAGAAAAGATATCCTGCATTACATTAGAACAGGACGATATAGGAGGCACTATCCTTACCTATCCGCGTCAGAAGTTGGTCATGACCCAACCAATGGATATTCCGCTTTATGGCAAAGTAAAATATCGAGAAATTTTGAAAGAAGACCTTTTAGACCTTTGGCGCGAAATTATTCAAAAAACGGGATTAGAAATTAGAACAAAGGAAAAAGTTGATTCAATTGAAAGGCAGAATGGATTTTTCAGAATCGTTTCGTCCAAAGGAATGTATCTTGCCCAACGAGTAGTCTTAGCCATTGGCCGAAGAGGTACACCCAGAAAGTTAGGAGTCCCTGGTGAAAAATCTTCAAAAGTAGCCTACCAATTGCTTGAACCAAAACAGTATGTTAAACGAAATGTGTTGGTTATCGGAGGCGGGGATAGTGCAGTAGAAGCGGGGCTATCGCTTTCAGAACAAAGGGGAACAAAGGTAACAATATCTTACCGAAAAAGCGTCTTTAGTCGAATTAAAGAAAAAAATCAAGAAAGGATTGATCAGGCTATTAAGAATGGTCGAGTGAATGTCTTGTTTGAGTCTAATGTTTTGGAAATAAAGCGAGAAGAAGTTTTACTCACGAAAAAGGATAATCATGTTACAATTGCCAATGATTATGTTTTCATTTTTATTGGCGGGGTGCTTCCAACAGAATTTCTTAAGAAAATTGGCATAAGCATTGAAAAAAAATTTGGTGAGCGATAAGATTAGAACTCATAACGTAATACTATTTTCACTATATTTAGTAAATATTATGTTTGCGATAGCCGTTGCAGTAAAAGGCTACGACTACTATCGCTTACCTCTGGAAGACCGACCCCATTCATCGTTACATGCATTTTGGAAACCCAGCGGTGTTTGGGGCCACGGACTGGGAATTTTAGGAAGCAGCATGATGTTGCTCTTATTTCTATATTCTGCCCGCAAAAGAAATCTATTTGGCCTTCGTTTTGGAAAGATTAGATATTGGTTGAACATCCACATCTTTTTGGGAATCATGGGGCCTATTTTTGTAACCCTGCACACCTCTTTCAAATTTGGGGGTATCGTAGCCATCAGCTATTATTCCATGATCGCTGTGATGTTGAGCGGTTTTATGGGACGATATCTTTACGTACAAATACCCCGCGCACTATCAGGAGACGAACTTTCGATCAAGGAAATGGAAGAAAAGAATAAATTAATGAGCCGAACACTGGTTGAAAAATATCAGCTTAATCGTCAGATTCTAAATCAAATTCAAGCAATTTCTGGTGTTAAGTCTGGTCAGCGCCTCAAACGATTTTCAGCCATTTGGTCGATTTTCAAGAATGACTTATTTCGTTCATTTCGAATTCGAGCTTTAAAGAAAGAAATTTATTATCAAAAGGTGAATCTTCCAAAACAAGAGATAAATAACTTAATTGAAATAGTAAAACAGAAGTCGCTACTCTTACGAAAGATGGCCTTGTTGTCAACCATCCAGCCTATTTTTCACTACTGGCACGTATTTCATAAGCCTTTCGCTTTTGTCATGATAATTATTATGATTGTTCATGTGATGGTAACTTTGTTATTTGGGTATCGATGGATATTTTGAAATTAATAATTCACCTGGGAGCTCGTTTGATTTGCACGGAAATTTAAGGTCAAGCGGCTACATGATAGCTTTGTAATTCCGCGAGAATCCGTGGAGAGTCGTTTATTTTGTAATTTATGCACCTGAAGCTTTTCTATATATTTATTTTATTCTGTTTAGTTGGGTCGAAGAGCATGGCCCAAATATCTCCAGGTGAACTCGCCCTACCACATGCCCAGTTGGAAGGCATTCCCAATTGCACAAAATGCCACACTTTAGGGGGAGGTCCGGATGCCAATAAATGTTTAGACTGCCATGGTGAAATTAAACATCGTATCGAACTGGCAAAAGGCTACCATTTAATCGTAACCGTTAAAGAAAAGAAAGCTTGCTTCGAATGCCACAGCGAACATAATGGCCAGAATTTTAAACTGGTGTTTTGGCCAGAGGGAAAAAATAATTTTGACCATACTAAAACCGGCTATTCTTTAGAAGCAAAACACTTGGCGGTCAAATGTGAAGATTGTCATCAACCCAAGTATATCGTTGACGATCTGAGAAAGTGGAACAAAAAAGTTAATTTAAACAAAACATTTTTAGGCTTGGATCCAAATTGTTTAAGCTGCCATCAGGATGAACATCGAAGGCAATTGTCAAAGGATTGTTTGAAATGCCATAATTATGCCGGCTGGAAACCTGCTGTAAAATTTGATCACATTAAGACGAAATTTCGCCTTATGGGCAAGCACGTAGACCTAGATTGTGTCAAATGTCATCCGAAGATTTCATTAAGTAATAGAAATTTAAACCTGGGTGGAAAACTAACTTTTGTAAAATATGTAGGACTCCAATTTGATAATTGCACACCCTGTCATCGAGAGGTACACCAGGGTAAGTTTGGGCAATATTGCAAAAAATGTCACGATACCTATGGCTGGAATCGCATTAAGGCTGACCAGTTTAACCATTCTTTGACACGTTTTCCGCTGATGGGACGTCACAGCGACGTGAGTTGCGAAAAATGTCATGTTAGCAGGAAGATAAAAACACCCAGGCTTTTTGCCAATTGTTTCGACTGCCACAAAGATGTGCATTTCGGCCAGTTTGTCGATCACAGAGATGGCGGTCGTTGTGAAAATTGTCATGACGTGTTTGGATTTATTCCAGCTAAATATGATATCGAGGAGCATGCCAAAAGTAACTATCCCCTCAAGGGTTCTCATTTAGCCGTACCCTGTGTGGCCTGTCACTTTGTAGCTGATCAAGGGACCCCTAGGGAAAGACGAATCTTTGAGTTTAAAGATACTACCTGTAATGGATGCCATCAGGATGTGCATAAAGGTCAATTTGCAGCTTATAACAAGAAAGAAGGCTGTGAAACCTGCCACAAGACCTCGGCTTGGAATGCAACTACTTTTGATCATAATACAGCTCGGTTTCCGCTTTTAGGAAAGCATGCGCATGTCGAATGTGACCAATGTCATAAATTGGTAGAGGTAGGAACAGAGCGAGAACGAATTCTTTACAGACCAATTAAAATGGCCTGCAACGATTGTCATGAAGACACACATCAAGGCCAGTTTTCGGTAAGGGGATTTCCAGCCAAATGCGATAAATGTCACCTTCCAGCTTCATGGTCCACCTTAATATTTGATCATAATAATGATTCTTTATTTAGAATAACAGGGGCTCATGAGAAAGTCCCATGTGCCGATTGTCATAAATTGCAGAGAACAGGAACCATGCAATTTGTACTCTATAAACCTATTGATCGGAGGTGCAAAAACTGTCATGGGAAAAAGTAGTATCTGGATTATTTGTGTAATTCTATTGGCAAATTATTTGATAGGCATGGCTCAGGAAAATCCACACAAGAACCTGAACTTCAATTGTGAAGTATGCCATGTCACCACTTCTTGGACGGATATTATGTTTAATCACAACAGAACCAAATTTCCGTTAGAAGACCGACACAAGGAGGTGGACTGCAAATCTTGTCACAACATTGAAGATTTTTCCACCATCGGTTCAAATTGTATTTCCTGTCATCAGGATGTTCACCAGGCTAAAATGGGGGGCGACTGCGAGCGCTGTCACACAGTTCAAGGATGGGAGATTTTCAATGTTGAAGAGATTCACGCTAACAGTCGTTTCCCTTTGCTGGGCAGACATACTTTGGTGGATTGCTGGAGCTGTCATCAAAATCAGCAACAAGGCGATTTCGCTTTGCTTACCACCGACTGTATTTCCTGCCACCAGCAAGAATATCTTGAAACAGAAAATCCCAATCATGTGGCGAATTCATTTTCAATCCTGTGTCAGGAATGCCATGATATGAACGATTGGCCCCCGGCTTTCTTCCCAAATCATGATGCCCTTTTTCCTATTTTTTCGGGCGAACATGATGGGGCCTGGAGCGACTGTATGGATTGTCACAGAAATTCAGCGACTTTTCAGGAATTTTCCTGTTTGAATTGTCATGAACACAGACAGTCGATAATGGATGAGAAACATCGGGGACTATCTGGTTATGCTTACGAAAGCAACGCCTGTTGGTCTTGTCATCCGACCGGGAGTGAAGCAGGCATTACTGAAAATCACGATTCTGACTTTTTCCCAATTTTTTCGGGTACCCACCAAGACGCTTGGCAAGAATGTGTTGAATGCCACGTGAGCCCGCAAGGCTTTGAGGTGGTCTCCTGTATTAACTGCCATGAGCACGAACCATCCAAAACGAACGCCGAACATTCTGGAATCACGGGTTATACCTATGGAACTGATAATTGTTTGCTGTGTCATCCAAACGGCGAAAAAGGAGAATTTAGGGACCATGATAATCTGTTTTTTCCCATTTTTTCCGGTGAACACCGAAACAAATGGGATAATGATTGCTCTATCTGCCATACCGATCCTAATAATAGAAAAATATTCTCTTGTCTAAATTGTCATGAACACAACCAGACCAAAATGGACGAGAAACACCGTGGGAAAAATGATTATGTATATGAAAGTAACGCTTGTTTTGATTGCCACCCTGATGGGAAAGAATAATTATGAGGATTGAGATAATGAAAAAAATGATTACATGGTTTATTTTTGGAGTCTGTGGTACATCTCTTTTTGGCCAAACTCTTACCAAAAGAGTTGGAGAAGTTAAATACATATCTAAGCAATCGTACTACATAAACCTCGGATCCGGCCAGGGGTTGAGTGTCGGGGATACCGTGTTTGTAATACGAAATAATCGTGTCATTGGAAAATTACTGGTGGAAAACATAGCAAAACAATCCTCTGCCTGCAAATTGTTGGTCCAAAAGCAAACCATTAAACAGGGAGATAGCGTTACTATTTTTGTTCGTATTTTAAATGATGAAACTATAGATGAAAAGTCTAACGTTCAAAAAAATCGTAAACCAGAGAGAATTTCAAAATCTGCCCAGAATGATAGAAGATCTTCAAGGAGGAGTAAAAAACGGAATGTTAATAGGATTAAGGGTCGATTTGGTCTTCAGTCTATTTGGTTTGATGATATGGGTAATTCGAATTTTGACTACCATCAACTGGCACTACGGACTAAGCTGAAAGTGGAACAATTTTTCGGCCTGCCGATGCAACTTAGATTCCGATGGCGTTCAAGAGCGCACACTCGAGAACGGGTTTTAAGCCATGACATATCCGATAGCGAATGGACACATTATGTTTACGAATTGGGACTAGTATACGATCATAATGACTCTCCTTATGAATTTGGCTTTGGTAGAATCCTGTCTCGTCAAATTCGTGGTCTGGGTTATATTGATGGAGGACTTTTTTCGATTAAAATGAATAACCTATTTCGTTTTGGTTTGGCCGGTGGGACTCAGCCTAGTTTAAGGGATTCGCATTTCCAGACCGAGGAACAAAAATTTGGCATTTTCCTCAATTTTGAAAGAGGCGAATATCAAACACAACGAATTTCTTCAACTATTGCATTTTCAGGTAGATATCATGGTGGTGAAGTTAGTCGAGAATTCATATATATGCAAAACAACTTCTGGAAAGGCATGAAATTTTCAATCTATCAAACCGTTGAATTAGACTTTAATCGTGGTTGGAAACAGGAAAATGGAAAAAGCAAACTTCAATTAAGCAATTTTTACATTAGCACCCGCTACCGTCCTTTTGATTTTTTATCCCTTACATTTTCTTATGACGCAAGAAAAAATATTCGCGTATATGAGACCCGTTCCATCCCTGATAGCTTATTTGATGAAACTACCCGGCAAGGATTGCATACTGGAATCATTCTGCGTCTTACCAACCGAATACGTCTTTCTGGAAATTTTGGAATTCGTTTTAGAAAGGGGAATTTGAAAAATACGCTGTCCGCTTCCGGGGCCTTAAGGGTGCGAAATATTTTTCAAACCTGGGCTACTTTTAATGCTAGGTTTTCATATTTTTCTACCATGTTCACCAAAGGATACCGACCTACGGTTAATATTCGAATCCCTGTGCTACGAAACCTTTCGTTCAATTTAGGAGGTGGCAGTTACATTTATCAAACAGGCAGCCTTATGACCAATAGCAACTGGTTGGAAACGGATGGCTATTATCGAATCAACCGTTGGCTGTTTATGAATTTTGGATATCGATTATTCTTAGATAATCGTTTAAAATCTGGACGGTTATTTTTAGAGACGGGGGTGGTATTTTAAAAGTGCACCTGGTAACTTATGCCTACGTAATTCCTATAAAAAACAGGTAAAACAGCAGCAGATTTATTGTTATTTTTAGAAGGCACAAAACTTCTCCCAACAATAATACCCAATGCTGCTCCCGCAATGACATCCGTTGGAAAATGCTTCTGCATTTTTATCCTGGAAATTCCTACAAAACCTGCTAACAAATAACTTGGAATACCCACTTTGTATCCATATCTTTTATCAAGAACCGAAGCCACGGTAAACATTCCCGAAGTGTGTCCAGATGGAAAGGAAAGATTGTTTTCACCGTTTGGCCGGGTTCTTTGAACTATTATTTTTGTAGTACCGGTTATCAATACTGTCGTAAAGTAGGCTTCGAGTAAATATAATCCTGTGTTTGCTAAATGGGGCTTTCGAATGGCTCTGCCAAATAGATGAGTAAATACAGAAGCACCAGTAATTACAAAAAAGCCCCCCAATTTATCAGGGGCTTGTAATTCTAATTCATTAAAGTTATCATCCTCTATCGCTTCAGAAATATCTTTATCGTAGGGCCAGACTATTAACGATGCCCCAGTACCTGAAACTAAATAAAACAAATTAATTTTGTTGGTTAAAACTCGTTTAATTCCCGAAAAGTATTGGTTAACTGATGGATTCAGTATCTTCTCTTCAGGATATTTAGAAATTGATGTATCTACGCTCTGCGGCGATGCAAGTTTATTTTCCCCCTGGTTTTCAGGTATTTGACCAAATATATCGATAGGAGAACAACATACCCAAATCAGAAAAACCGAAGTTATTGAGTTAATTTTGTTCTTCATAACACTCGATATTTTGTTATTATCAAAAGATTAATTTTAAATTGTTCATTCATCTTTGGGATCTTTCGTATTAATTACATTAAAAAATTACCCATGTGTGAATCTTAATTGCTTAATAAAGCTCCATTCATGACGTTGGTGCAAAAACAGGATAATTTCAACTTTAAGCAATCGTAATTTCAATATTTAGGACGTGGGATTTTTATCCCGTCAGATAAATATCCTACGGGATGTATCCAACGTCCTTTACATCTTAAGATTTTTAGCTCCCTAACCTTTTTGCACCTACATCATTCATTATAATTAAAAATTCTTCAGGCTTAAAATTAACGAGTTCGTCGGTAAATCTCTTGTACTCCTTACCTTGACTGTCAATAATAATAACAGTAGGCACTCCGAGTACCTTATATTTTTTTCTGATCGATTTTACTTGTTCAGAATCATCGTTTGTTAAGTCTGCTTTCAAGGTCATAAAATTTTCAGCCTTTTCAACAATAGCCGGATCGGTAAAGAGGTTTTTTTCAATTTGTTTACAAGGAATGCACCAATCGGCATAAAAGTCTATGATGACAGGTCTTCCGGCAGTTTTGGCTTCTGAAACAAGAGCATCATTGTAATTCTCCCAATGAACATATTCTGTATTAGATTCGCGAAAGGCAGAAACAGCGACCCAAATCCCGAATAAAATCATTACAATACCAACGCCTGATTTGAGATTTTTATACCAATTAAAACTGGCAATAGATTTATCGATAAATCCAACAAACAATCCACCCAAAATGGCTGTTGCTGTTAACAATACAATGTAGGCCATTTCAGGGATGAGTGTGCTGATAAAATAAAGTGCCACACCAATCATAATTACGCCAAAAACTTTTTTTATCCAAACCAACCACTCCCCTGAACGGGGGAGATTTTTTATTAATCCTGAAAAGGTACCAAGAAAAAGATAAGGTAATCCTAATCCCAGGGATAAAATAAAAAACATTAGAAAGCCTAAAAACCGGTCTCCTTTAGCTGCAACAAAAGTCAAAAGGCTTACAACGAAAGGTCCTATACAGGGTGCAGCTACTATACCAACGGTCAGTCCCATGAAAAGTGAGCCTAAAAATCCTTGTTTTGATCCTCCTGCAAAGTTAGACAAGAAAGTTGGGACTCTGATCTCAAAAGCTCCGAACATGCTTGATGCGAAAATCAAAAATATCACAGCTATTCCAATTAATACAAGAGGATTTTGTAATGAAGAACCTAGTAGCCCTCCGGTCATTGCAGCAAGAACTCCTAAGAGAGAATAAGTAATAGATATGCCAATGACATAAATTAAGGCCAGTAAAAATGATTTACTAATTTTCCCGGAAGCCTGACCTACAAAAAAGCTGATTGTTATTGGGATGATAGGATAAACACACGGGGTTAAATTAAGCGCTAATCCACCGAAAAATATAATTAAAAGGGTAACGAATAGACCGCTTCCTGAAATGAGCTGAGAAA
This sequence comes from bacterium, assembly GCA_046758365.1. Lineage (GTDB taxonomy): Bacteria > Zhuqueibacterota > Zhuqueibacteria > Oceanimicrobiales > Oceanimicrobiaceae > JBHIAC01. Next base: position 2,750 of record JBHIAC010000011.1, on the reverse strand, counting down.
TTTTATCATCAGTAGAAGCCCTTTCTCCTTTCAGTTCTTCTAACTCAAATTGCTGCGTAAGAAACTTTTCTTTATTAATTTCATGAATGGGAGTGTCCGCGTCCACAAAAAAAGTGGTAATTGCAAATGGTATCTTGGTGGGGGCTAGGCAGGAAACATCGTTACATGCTTGGTAAGAAAACCTACCGGTAAGTTTTCTTTCCCCCAATCTGAAATCATCGGTCGTGATTACATCCGTCGATATCAGGATTTCTGCTTCATAGACTGAAAGAGGATTATCGGAAAATGCAAAACGCTTCAATTCACCTTCAGGATAGCTCACTTCTCCAAATTCTAATCCTTTAACTTCATCAAACTCAACGACAGTAGGAATTAGAAAATCTTCTAGTGGTTTATTTGAGTTGATATGCCATGCATCATCTATTTTTGCTTTTATTCCAATTTTAAAAGCATCACCTTTTCTGATTTTATCAACCGATAAGAAAGCTTCTAATTTTACAACCTCAGGTGGTTTAATCTGGGCGCTTATTGTAGAGAATATGGTCAGATTGAATAGTAAAAGATAAAATATATTCTTGTGCATATAAGGACCTCCCGGCAAAATAAAACCTTAATAATTTACTTCTTTTTTATATATTTTGCAACTAGTTATTTAATTCAACTCTAACGTTTTTAGGAGGCGAAGGGGCTGTGGTATCGGAAGTAGGGGTTAACAGAATATTCTTCCCATTTATTGGCTCACCTGCGTTGAAATTAACATCCTCCATCCATGTTTCATATCCTTGTTTAGAACATACGAGTTTGTATGTACCGGCTTGAATATTGTTAATACTATATAACCCGGAAGCGTTTGAAGTTATTTCATAACGCACGACATTTCCTTCTTTTAGCTGCACCGTCGCATTTTCAAGGGGGGCGCCTGTCGCCGCATCCTGAACGGTTCCGTTCATAGAGGTATTAGTCGAATTCGTTGCAGCGTAGACCAACTCCATATCCTTAAAATAAGTTTCATTAGCCGGAGTAATATTTTGCGGAGACGAACCTTTTGAAAACTCAATAGAGGTCCATTTCCCTGGCGGTTGACCACTCTTGTTAGAGTTATCCTCGGTAAATTCAACAAGAATCTTATAGGTTCCATCTGGCACCCTATTACCATTAATATCCGTACCATTCCAGGTAACATTATGGGTCTCGTGAGTTCTAAGAGTAGCACTGGTTACTGCGTCAACCACATTTCCACCCGAAGCGGCATTCCACTTTATTAAATGTCCTTTTCTTTTCGCTGCCCAAAGATTTAGAGTTTTTACGAATTTATTTTGAGAATCTTCAACCCAAATAGCACCGATGTTCTTTTCTGCATATTCCCCTCCATAACTTACCGTCCTGACTTGAAATGTTACGGTTCCCTCTGCTCCAGTTACTGCATTCAATGAAATTAATTGGGAAACTAAAAAAGTATAAATAGTAACCGGAACGAAAGAAATTACTTTGAACTTCATAATATCTCCTTCATTTGAAGAGCGATAAATATTTTTACTCTCTCTGGAAAAAATATATGAGTCTCAAATATGCAAAAAATATGCCGCTCACATGAATATTTTCTGAAGCACTAAAATGCGAAGGGTTAAATGATGTGGGTAAAAATTTCAAAATATGTAATATGTGTAAAAATTACCAACACAGCGGTAATTCTGTATAGAAATCTTCTTTATTAAAACCTATATTAATTTAAAAAATCTAAATCTGCGGTATAATAAGATTTATCCAAGAATTCTCAAATAGAAACAGCGCCCTGTCAAAATATTTTCATTCGTTACATACAGATTAATGATTTAGCAAATTACAATATTGAAAGAAGAATTTGTAATATAATCTTAAAACAAGGCCTTACGGAACCAAATCTACAATTCAATTTATGAAATGAACCTGTTACATTTAATACAATACAACTAACAAGCAAGTATATCTTCCTAATTATTATAATTTAAGACAGCTTATATTACAATATTAAGCAGTGAACTATAGATTTTCTAGCTCCTAACCCCAATTTTGGCATAGGCTTTGCAAAAAAGTCGCCAGTAAAATACCTAAAAAACTTTTCATCAAACTATAAGACCTTAAATGATTATAAGGAGTTTTAGAGTACTAATAATCTTTTTAACTTTTACATTCATCTTATTAAGCTGCAATGGTCCATTCCCTTCTCTTTCAAAAATTGGGCCTCCTGATGACCATAGTGAAAATATTAAAGGAGCAATGCATAAGAAGGGTTACAAATTTCCATTTAAAACAAGCAGCGGTTGCAGCGATACTGAGTGTCATCAATCTGACTTAGACGGAGGCGTGGCAAATGTTGATGGTAGAATAACGATTGCACCGTCTTGCTTTCAATGTCATGAAACATTGTGGAGTGATGAAATTGATGAGGAAGGGCCATGAAAACCTAGCGCGGCGAAGCCGCATGTAAGATTAAGACAAGGAGTACAAGTTCTAATGAAACCCAACGGATAGATACTGCCAACGGATAAGAGACCATCTCTGATTGTACGAATTGGTTACCTGTACCGTGCAATGAGATGCCTTTGGAAGATGTGGTATTTGAAAATCATTTTTTAAATATCCGTTGGCTGCATTAATCTGTTGGGAAATATTTTACTACTAAACTATTGTAAATTTCTCATATTTGCTCTCTGAATGTCATTCCCGCATGGTGTAAGCGGGATGTACCTTCATAATGCACCATTTGGTTA
>JBHIAC010000010.1:0-43830 GCA_046758365.1 bacterium | reverse complement strand
CTGTGGTATTCCGTGTCAAATTCTTAAAACTACAATCCTTTATCGTAAACATCCATGCCTTTTTTCACCTCAGCAGCAGATTTATGTAGGGCTTCGATTTCATCAGGCATCAACTCAATTTGTACAACTTTTTCCATACCGTTGGCACCAAGAATAATAGGCACCCCAGCAAATACGTTATTTAAACCGTATTCTCCTTTCAAATAGGCAGAACCTGGTAATAATCGCTTTTTGTCCTTTGCAATAGACTCCACCATTTGGGTAATGGAAGCCGCAGGAGCATAATAAGCACTTCCCGTTTTCAAAAGGCTGACAATCTCTCCGCCACCTTTACGTGTGCGTTCAACGATTTTGTCAATGGTTTCTTGATTAAGTAATTGGGTAATGGGCACGCCTGAAACCGTAGTATATCGTGGAAGAGGCAACATGGAATCGCCGTGGCCTCCAAGAACCATAGCTTGAGTATTCTCCACTGAAACGTTTAGGGCCTCTGCAATAAAATAGCGGAACCGGGTAGAATCTAGAACTCCTGCCATGCCAAACACCCGATCTCTTGAAAAGCCTGTAACTTTCATCGCGACATAGGCCATGACATCCAGTGGATTGGCCACCATTAGAAGAATGCTATTAGGAGCCAATTTTTTGATTTGCTCAGCTACGCCCTGAATAATTTTCGCATTCTTTACAAGCAAATCCATACGATCCATCCCTGGTTTACGGGGCAGTCCCGCAGTCATGACCACAATGTCAGAGCCTTCGATGGGTCCATATTCATTGGTACCCACATATTTTACATCAAATCCACCCACAGGGCTGGCTTCAGCCATATCCAGAGCTTTTCCTTTAGGCATATCTTCAATGATATCCATGAGCACGATGTCTCCAAGTTCTTTTTGTGCGATCATGAGAGCCGTGGTTTCGCCTACATGTCCGGCACCGATAACTGAAATTTTCATTTCAATCCACCTCCTTCAATAGATTAAATAATTTAGAATTACAATACATTTCACTGTTATGTTATTTACTTAGAATTGAATTAGTATGTACTCAAGTCATTCGCCATTAAGTTAGTTAGCTTCGCGGTTAATTCAATGTTAATCTGAAAATCCAGTTAATTAATCTTGGGTACCCCGATAGGAATCAAATAAAGAGACCTTTCCTTTTCATTCAAGTTTAAAATTTCAGAGATCTCACGGTCATGAAACGCGCCAACCGGAACCCCGCCAAATCCTAACGCCACAGCCTGCAAAAGAATATTCTGGGCAACATGCCCGGCTTCCATGTGCAGGTAGCGAACGCCCCTTTCGCCATACTTTCTTGTGGTGCGTTCATAAATGCCAGTAATGATAAATACACAGGGAGCTTCTTCTACAAACATTTGATCTATGGCTGTCTTTCTCAATTTTCGGCGAACATCTTCATCGCTTTTTTGAACCAAAGTATGACCATTCGGGCGGTAGTGAAAAAGGCCGTCATATTTGGCAACATAAACTTCCAATGGATAAAGCGCGCCAGCAGAAGGCGCAGTCCGAAACCCTTCTGCCAAATCTGTGATTCCCTGAGCCGCCCAAAGAAGTTGACCGACTTCTGCTAAAGTTAAATCCTTCTTTGAAAATCCTCTCACAGACCTGCGCTGTGCTAATGCAGAGGTGAAAGAACTGCCACCCTCTGTATTGGGTTTGGGGAGCTTAATCACTTCTTGCATTTTAAAAAAGTGTACCTATTAATCCATTCCAAAAGAATCTTGAAGTATATTAGGTTACTAGTCAGGATAATAGCCTGAACATTGTCGTTTAGAGCCATTGTCAGTCCCCCTCTACTTTAACAATTTTAGCCTATTTCTTCTTTTTGAAAAGGTACTACCTACCTTATAGTAAAGTCGGGTTATTGAACCTGCGGGAGGTTTCTATCTAATTCACTTCTTTCTTAGGAGGCGGCGATTTCAAACGCCTCACACTGTTGCTGCCACATTTGGGGCAGGTTCGCTCTTCCGCCACTTTTGGCGTGTATTCGCCAACATATTCATGGTTGCATCTTAAACATTTAAAATAAGCTGATTCTGCCATTATGCTTCCTTAAATTTTATTTCAATAACATTGGAGCCGTTCAAAACGCATTTAAAGAATATACAATGCATTAAGCCGAACATGTGGGCCATCTCATGGACAAGGACTTTGCAGCTTCGCTTTAATAAGAGCTTTTGATAGTCCTTCCTACGCTCCTCCCTATAAAAAGCCGGATCATACCGTGCAAAGCTGTAAACTCCGATGCGCTCTTTTAGAGAGGCCTGACCAAAAACAAAATTCCATGAAGGATCGGGATAAAGGTCTTCCATGCTAATGGCCAAGAAGCTGAAGGCATCAGCGGGAAGCTTCCTCTTGAGAACCGCTAACACATCACCCGTTAAGATTTGCCGATTCCCGGTAAATGGATTGATGCGAGTTGTTACGTTGCCTTCGTTCAAATTCAGAGCAGGAAGAATTTTTACTTCCATAGCAAAGTAGGCGGCGGTATAATCTCGCAAAATTTCCATCGAAGGGCTTTGATTCATCGTAAATGAACTCAAGGGTTGTAAGTAAATTTTGTTCCTGATGTTAGATTTTTAAAATCTGAGCTTGGTTTAACTGGATGCAGGATAGCCGTACTCCTGATAGTAAACCGTCTGAATTAAGTTATCTTCAGCGGTCTCGTGGGCGCGGATGGTAGAGATTAATTGAATTACGCAATTTCGAATACCATCTAATTTTGAAATATCCTTTTCTTGCATCTCCTTCAGGTCTGACAAGATTCGGTCTAAATCGGACACAATCTGACCGTGTTCAGCTTCAAGCTTTTTGACTTGATTCATGGCCTCTGGTGCTTCGCTTAAAATTTCATTCATAAATCCGCCTTCTTCTTCCAAATCAAAATGCTTTAACAGATGGGTTTTAAAATCCCTCAGTCGCCAGATAAACTCAAGCCTCCAGTCCGGGAAATTCTTCGGTGAGACCTCCTTCATAACATCCATTTTTATGTCAACCATATCTCGCTTAATACATTCGTGCTCTTTTTCAATCTGAGAGGCTATGTCTGATTTTTTAAGCGGCATGTTTCGAACACCTCCTTAACTTGATAATAAAATTTTACTATATATCTACATTCTGATTTCTCTTTAATTTGTTGAAAGCCACATCACTCGTATTTTTCTGTAAATCCAATCAGCTTATTGCTGTCATTTCCTTTTCTTTTACCGGCTTTTTCACTATAGGTTTTTTGTCATTGCCTAGAACTTGCATGGTAAATTCTATTTCTTCCTTAGTTACCTGCTTTCTCAACTCTTCCAATTCACGCATGACTTTGGCGAACTTCTGACCTTCTGCTGCACTTATCCATTCTAACTGCAGACGCTGCGGTCGGATACCTATCTTTTCCAATTTATCCCAAAGCTTCTCTACCCGCTGCTGGGTCCAGGTGACGGCATTGATGTAGTGACAATCGGAAAAATGGCAGCCGGAAACCAGCACCAGGGGCGCGCCTTTTTTAAAGGCATATAGGATAAAATCCTCATCCACCCGGCCGCTGCACATGGTGCGAATTAACCGAACGTTGGGTGGATATTGCAGCCGAGACGTTCCCGCATTATCTCCACCGGCATAAGAGCACCAGTTGCAAGCAAAAGCCACAATTTTGTCTAATGGATTCTCCGCTAAAATGGCATCGATTTGGGCATAGTACTGCGCATCGTTGAAATGCCGCATGGTGATAGTATCGGTAGGACACTCGGCCGAACAGGTTCCACACCCCGAGCAGGCGGCTTCAATAACCATCGGATAAATTTTCTGTTTTTTATTTGTTGGAGTAATAGCATGATATGGGCAGACGCGCACACAACGACCGCAGAAATTGCAAAGATCTTCATGGATTATGGAAGTAATCGCCTCAATTTGAACCTCTCCCGCATTTAAAAGAATGTTGGAGCGGGCCACTGCCGCACTGGCCTGTGTTACGCTGTCTTTTATGTCCTTAGGTGATTCGACACAACCTGCAAAAAAGACGCCCTTAGTTGGGGCATCCACGGGTTTCAATTTTGGATGGGCTTCCATAACAAAACCGTCCGACGTCGGAGAAAGCGTGAGCAATTGTCGAATAAGTGCACTGTCTTTTCTGGGTATCAATCCAACAGCCAGAACCACCATGTCAACTTCATGCTTTTCGATTTTTCCAGTAAGTGTATTCTCAACGGTCAAAAGGAGATTTTTGGTCTGCGGGTCTTCTTCAACGTCGGCGGGTAACCCTCGAATGTACTGTACACCCGCTTCTTTACTCCGACGGTAGAGGTCTTCAAATCCTTTTCCGAACGCACGTATATCCATATAAAATACTTTGCTCCCGAGATCGGGATAGTGATCGTGCAAAAGCAAGGTATCTTTTACTGTGTTCATACAACAAATATTGCTGCAGTAAGGCACACCGCGATTCAGAGAGCGCGAACCCACACACTGGATGAAGGCCACATTTTTTGGGGTTTTCCGGTCGGTTGGCCGAATGAAATGCCCTTCTGTCGGTCCACCAGCACAAATTAGACGTTCAAACTCCATGCTCGTAATGACATTCTCAAATCGCGTGTATCCATACTCGTCCATTTCGGTGGGGTCATACGGCTCCATTCCCGTGGCCACAACAACAGACCCCACTTCCAAGTCAAAAATATCCTCTTTGGCGTCATAATCGATGCACTGTTTCTCGCAAGCGTCCGCACACTTGCCACAGGCTATGGGGTTTGTGCCTAAACAGTGTTCCATGTCCAGAACATAGGAAGAAGGTACGGCTTGAGGAAAGGGTATGTAGATGGCTTTTCGAGATGAAAATCCTTGCTGATATTCATCGGGTACCACCACCGGGCAGACCACCTCACAATCGCTACAAGCGGTGCAAGCGTCTTCGTCAACATAGCGCGCCTTTTTACGCACGGTTACTTTGAAATTTCCAACGAAACCTGTGACATTCTCGACTTGACTATTAGTTAAAAGTTTAATCTTGGGATGTCGACCGACATCCATCATCTTTGGACCGAGTATTCATATACTACAGTCCATGGTCGGGTATGTCTTGTCCAGCGCGGCCATGATTCCGCCGATGGAAGGCTCCTTTTCGACCAAATAAACTTGGTGGCCAGCATCGGCGATGTCCAGAGCGGCTTGAATTCCAGCGACGCCGCCACCGATAACCAGCGCAGCTTGGGTTACCGGATAGACAGGCTCAACCTGGGGCTCCAAGAGTTTGGCTCTAAAGACCGCACTGCGCACCAAATCCATAGCCTTCATTGTTGCAGTCTCTTTTTCGTACTGGTGTACCCAACTGCAGTGCTCACGAATGTTGGCCATCTCAAAGAGGTATGGATTCAATCCTGCCTCGGCCACGCAGTTGCGGAAGGTGGGCTCGTGAATCTTGGGCGTACACGAAGCCACCACCACCCGAGTCAGATTATACTCCTTAATAGCTTTCTTAATCTCATTCTGGCCAGGATCAGCGCAGGTGTATTTATTGCGAACCACTGTCACTACATTGGGCAGGGTTTTGGCGTAATCTGCCACCGCCTGGGTATCGACTACGCCTGCAATATTCAAGCCGCAGTCACAGATAAACACACCGATTCGAATATCTTGCTCTGGGTTAACTCCGTTCATTTAAAGCGCCTCCAATTATGAATTAAAGTTTTTTAGTGAAGAGTGAATAGTAAATAGTGACATTCCGCCATGCATAATACCTACCACGAGAAACCTGGATTTTTGGATTAGTAGATTAATGAACCGCTTATTCTCCGGGTTTTCCATTAATCCAACGATCCAATAATCCACTGTTCCATGAAGCTTACACCAACGCCTCTGCTGCCAGCGTGGCCACATCCTTAATTTTCATTTTAATTTCATCCCCCAAATTTGGGTCCTTCATCGCGCACTTGAGGTGAATTTCGCATTTGGGACAGGCCGTAATCAGGGTCTCAGCTCCTGTTGCTTTAGCCTGTTTTAAACGCTGTACCTGAATTTGTTTGGAATAGGTTGTGCAGTTCATCCAGTTGCTCACCCCGCAGCAAACAGCCTTCTTGCTGCTTTTCCTCATTTCGTTGAGTTCAACGCCCGGCACGGAGTTCATCACTTTACGAGGAGCTTCAAAAATCCCTAAATGACGTCCAAGCCGGCACGGATCCTGATAAGTCACTTTCTCTTCCCGGCTGTCAGTAGGATACAGAATTTCCCTTGAATTAATTTTGTCGGCCAGGATTTCAGTAATGTGTAGGGATTCAAATCCTAAACTGCCGAAATGAGCCGCATAATCTTCTTTTATAGTTCGATAACACTCTGGACAGGAAAAGACCACCTGTTTCACTCCAGTCTTTTTAATGGCTTCTAAATTGTATTCGGCCAGTTTCAAGAAATTCTCTTGATCTCCGCTCCAGAGCAGGTCATGTCCACAACAGCGTTCATTTGTCATTAATACCGGCTCGATCCCAACCGCATTCAGCAATTTAATCACGCTTTCTGCCGCCTCGAGGGTACTGACTTCCAAATCGGAAAAGAAGACGTCAAAATAAGGCGCACAACCAACGAAATAGAGCACCTCACCTTTTTCCGCAATCTTTAAATCTTCGTTCACCCAATCCAATCTGTTCTGATTCAAATCCGCAGTCGTCATAATGCGCATGAGCGACTGCAGCGCACCGCCGTGGGTGCATAGGCCTTGTTGACCGTATTCCTTCGCTTGGGTTCGTAAATCTAAGGTGAGCCTGGTATAATCCACATCCGCAGGGCAGCCAGCTTCACAATTTTTGCAAGTCAAGCAGGCCCATAGCATAGGGTCTTTTAGCACCTCATTTTTGGAACGTTGCAGGGTATGCGCCACGATACTCCTTGGCGAATAGCTGTCATTCACCAGAGCAATGGGACAGGAAGCGGTGCACTTGCCACACTCAAGACAGTAAAACGCGTTGGTTTTTTTAATGGTATTTGCAATTTCTATCATTTTAAACACCTAAAAATAATAGTCTAAATTTTTTAGTGTACTGCAAAAAGGTGATTGATCCAAAAGCTAACCTACTTAATTGAGGAAAAGAGCTTTGGTTATTAAAGAGTTACATACCGTTATGAAAACCAATATTTTGATAAAAATAAAGAGAAGGTCAGCTTTTTGCAGCATACTCATTTTTTATTATTCTAAATTTCTCCTTATTCCAGTTGACTGCGTAATGTTTCAATTGCTTGATTGAATCCTGCATGAAATGGGAAAACGGCTTCAGGCAAATAAGCTTCCATTTTGTCCAATACCCCTTTCACTTTACTTTTTTTGCCAGAATCAATGTAGTACTTAGCTAAGGATGTTAATACAGCACGATAGTTGTTCAATATGACAGAAGCGCGTGGCATATCTTTTTCCTTTACAGTACCAAAATCCCGATAGTGGTCAGGCTGCAAGAGAACGGTTTCAATGGTTTCAGGATCAAGAGCCAGAGCATTTTCTTTTGTTTCAACAGGAAGGAGTTTATAGACTAAGCCACATAATTGTAAATGATTGTCTAGATCTGCCATTTTTGCTTTTGGACAAGCCACGGAAAAATAAATAGGTCTTTGCCATTGATTGGTTTTTACAATATTCGCAATAAGAGCTCGTGCAGGGCTCAAAAGTTCCTGTGAACCTCGCGACAAATCCGACTTCAGCTCCCATGTCATTACATTCTGCGGGAGTGAAACATCATATTTTGTCAGCTCACTAGGAGGGACAGAAACTTCTAACTTGTTGGTTTTCCACTTGTAAGGATGCATATCGAGTATTTGTTCCTCGCTCCAACTGATGGGCGCAGCAATTAAATTGTCTCCAAGTCCAAGCTTGAGTACTAGAACGAACCATGGTCTATTCAATAGAGCGACTGGCATAGCCGTTATGTCTCTACGATAATTTTCAGCAAATTGAAGGTACCAAACAGCATTAGCATCCGCGTCACCCCCAGTAAACAAAATGGCATTCGACTCACATGATCTCAACATATTCTGTCCGTACTCAATCAGCCAATCAGGATAACCACCTTTTTCCCGCCCAGCCTGCATCTCTACACGCATTCTCTCCATGTCGCCTTTTCTCATAGCATTGGAAAAACGCGCTCCATATTCAGCCCCAATAAAGTAGTAAGCGTTGCCGTTTTTGGGGTTGAGTTCAATAGCTTTTTGTAAGTATTCTAATATCTCATCAGATTTTTCTATGCTGAAGCCCGTGAGTGGTACAGAGTCATAGCACAGATAATGGGTAAAATAACCAAGATAATAATAGATTTCTGCATCATTGGGATTTTCAACTACGGCTTGCTTGAGCAGTGTAATGGCTTCCGGGTAGTTTTTGTTTTCGAATTCATTGACAGCTTTCTGCTTCAACTCGATTTCCTGTGCTGGTAAAAAAATTACAAAAATAAAAGTAAATAAAAGGAAAGCAATACAGTTAAGAAAAACGCTGAACTTTTGTAATATCATAGTAATGCACTATTGGTCAATTAATTCTACACACCGATTAGGATTCTCGCTATCGGGAACATATCATACCCGCGGCGCACCACCGAGCGTAACTGCTGCGTCACCAAGGAGTTGGCATGAACCAATCATTCGAATGTTTATTTAACGAATCATCTGAATTATTTTTGGACAGATTTCGCCGCGGCCTTTGCACTTCCTCAATCGCCTCAGCCACCAGCATAAAGTAGCGATCCAGGGCACAATCAGCTTTGAGCCTTAAAGCGCAATAGCCTTCTTCTGAGTTCTCACACATCGCACATACTTTTTCATTTAATAATGCAATGTAGTCGTCCATGCGTGGGCTATCGAGAGACTCCACCACTTCGATTACTTGAGGGAGGTAAAGTTCAATGTGGCAAGTCCGATCGGCTGGCAGCCCGCAGCGAACAAATTTGTGTCCATTCTCAAAAATCCCATCGATGCACACCGAGCACACCCGGCGGCGAATGGCTTCAAGGTATTTTTGCATGGGTTACTCCTTGATAAAAAACAACTAAGTTTGATAGCTAAACTTTAACAGTATTCTATTCCGTGGTGCTCTTACCAGCAAACAAATTATAAAGCCAACTGAAAACCAAACCTGCCACAGCCCCATCGACCAAAGCATAGAGGGTTCCTACGATTAGGTCGCCAAATGAGCTAGTGGCATGATAGCCGGGATAGACTGAAGCTACGCTCTGCAAAAATGTGGTACCATATCCAGACCAAATCAGGTTCGCAATCCCCGTAAGAAAAACTGCCGCACCCCAGAGGATGCCTGCAGTTAAGACTAAAGCTTTCATATTGAGTTTCATCTTTTCCTCCTAATGCTTGTTAAAGGTTAAATTGAGGCGGCTTACCCGCAATGAACTTCACACTGGTCACTTTGCCTTCCACAAGAACACGGTCTTTCTTGCTAGGTGGTGGGGTGAACCCTTCGCCAGGACAACAGGCCATGGCTTCCAATTCCTCCGGCGTTAGGAGGTGATGGGCCACAATCTGAACCTCAGAAAAGCCTGCTTTCCTCACCTTCTGAAAGTATTCTTCTTCAGGAATAGCCCCTCCCAAACATCCTGCCCAAGTTGCTTGGAAGCGCTCTTGTAACTCAGGATCGATGTTCTCGGTCAGAACAATATCAGAAATGGCGAGATGCCCACCTGGTCTCAGAATACGAAAGGCTTCTTTATATACCGCCTCTTTGTCAGGACATAGGTTGATTACACAGTTGGAGATCACGACATCCGCGAAGTCGTCTGGAAGCAGCGTGTTCTCCATATCAGCGACGCGGAGATCGATGTTCCTGTCTTGCAAGTGTGCATCAGCCACAGTCTGCTTGGCCCGCTCGATCATTTGATTTGCAAAATCTATTCCGACTACTCTCCCTTGCGGTCCAACCTTGTGAGCCGCCAGAATGACGTCGATACCACCTCCACAGCCAAAATCCACAACAACAGCACTGGGTTGAAGGTTGGCGAAACCCGTGGGATTGCCGCAACCTCGCGAAAGGTTCAAAGCAAGCTCTGGAAGCACAGAAAGTTCCACTTGGCCATAAAGTCCCTGCTTCACCGCATAGCCCGAACCAGGCTTGCTTTTACTGGGTCAACAGGGCTCCTGGTGGCCACCGGTCTCGGCGAATCTGCCGTATCGACTCCTAACCACCTGCTTGATTTCTTCGATCCTCGTCTTTCTCACCTCCTTAAGTTTTATTTAAGGTATATATTTATCTGCATCAACCGCTTCCTTAAACTCCGAAGCTTGTCCCCTTTGTGGCCAAACCCATTGAAATTTTTCAGTAGAGAATCCGAGTAGGCTCAGCATATTTCGAACCTTGCCAAAGTGCTCTTCCGCGTGTTTATTTCCAAAACCATAGTGACATTTGTTCATTGGACAACCCACCACTAACACGCCTTGGGCACCAAATTCAAACGCCCTTAAAATAAACGATGGGTCTATCCGGCCAGAGCACGCAGTTTGAACGAATAAAATATTTAAATCATTTTGAGAAACGTTAGTTAAGATAGAACGATCTAGATGAGAGCCGTACCAATTACAGGTAAATACCACAACATTTTTCTTTATCGGATCCATAACTTGCAATTTATCTGCCAACCAATCCTGGGTAAAATATCTGGGTACAATGGCACTGGATGGACAAATAGCCACACAAGTGCCACATCCTTTGCAAATGGTTTCATTGATATTGGCCACATAAAACCCATTACCTTTGGGGATCAGCCTTGGCGCTGAATATTCACAAATCGTGACGCAATCCCCACAGCCACGACAGACTTCTTCTTTAACATAACAGGTTACAGGTGTCATTTGAACAGACATTTTGCGTTTTCTTCCAGAGCGCAGTAAGCCTTCCCATGGGGTCGAATTCAAATTTATTTTATTGAATTCTGAAGGCAGTCTGAGTAGAATCTCTTCCTGTCGGCTGGTTGGCGAAAGAACGGTCACTACCTTATCACATTCAGAAACACATAGAAAACACTCGCTGCACGGCCCACATCGAAGACACCGTTGAGCCTCTTTTATGGCCGCGGTTTCGCTAAACCCTAAGGCCACTTCTTCAAAACTCTTAATTCTATTGGGAAGTGCAAGTATAGGCATCTCTTCTCGTTTTTTCTTTTTATGTTTGTTTAGATCAATTTTGATTTCCGTTTCCAAGGATCGGTCCTGAACCAATTTCTGCTTTAGTGGCTCATCTTTAAGATAGTGGTCGATGGACTGAGCAGCCAGATGCCCTGCGGCAATGGCGTCGATGATAGTATTAGGGCCAGTAACGGCATCTCCTCCAGCAAAGATGCCAGGACGAGAGGTCACTAACGTCGATTCATCCACCACAAAGGTGTGCCATTTGGAAATTTCCAATCCATGATTTAGGGGCAAAAAAGACAGATCAGGTTCTTGGCTGATGGCCGCAATAATGGCTTCGGCTTCCACGGTAAAATTTGAGCCTTCAATGGGGATGGGCCGCCGGCGTCCGCTCTCATCCGGCTCACCCAACTTCATTTTTGTGCATACCATCCCTTTAACTTTACCATGTTCACCTAAAATTTTAATAGGAGCTGCCAGGTAGTGAATCTTTGCGCCCTCGAATTCCGCCTCTTCAATTTCCGCTTTATTGGCTGGCATCTCTTTCCTAGAGCGACGATATACGATGGTGACTACTTCACCGCCCAATCGAAGAACTGTTCGGGCGGCATCAATGGCAGAGTTTCCACCCCCAATGACTGCCACTTTTTTACCCAGCTTTTTGGCACGACCAAGATTCACCTCTCTCAAAAAGGAAATGCCATCAATGATGCCTTGGTATTTCTCCTCCCCAGGAATACCCAATTTTCTACCCTTGTGGGCCCCGACAGCCATAAAAACCGCTTTAAATCCTTCTTCAAAAAGTTTATCAATGGCCCTTTTCCCTGCAATTTTCGTATTGGTCTTTATCTCAACTCCTAAATTTTTAATGAACTCAATCTCATACTCAATGATGGATCGGGGCAACCGAAAGGAGGGGATTCCGGCTATGAGCATACCACCAGGTTTAGGCAAAACCTCAAACACGGAGACCCCGTACCCTTTTCGAATTAGGTCATGGGCTGCGGTCAGTCCCGCCGGCCCTGAACCGATAATGGCTACCTTCTCGTTTCTGATTTGAGCAAGCGGTTTGGACTTCTCTGGTGGATGCTTTAACTCGTAGTCCGCCACAAACCGTTTGAGCCAGCAAATAGCCACCGGGGCATCAATCTTAATGCGATTGCAGGTTGATTCACACGGGTGGGTGCAAACACGACCACAAATTCCTGGAAAAGGATTCCTCTCTCTCACCACCTCCAAAGCTTCTTTGAACCGACCGGAAGCAATGAGCGAAACATACGCTTTCACGTTCACCCCGGCCGGACAGGCGATCATACACGGAGAAGGCTCAATCTGGCCAACGGCATATTCTTTGTTTACCTCCTCGTTGAAAGCAAGGGATACCTTCTTTTGACTTAGAATTTTATTAAAAGGACTATACGATTGCCCTGTTTGCATTTAAAATTCTCCTCATGAATTATTTTTCTTTGCTAAAGCCTAAGGTGTCAAATAGGTCTACGGCCATATCTGACCTACAATTGCCAACTGCCTACTGCCCTCTGGCCACTTCTTTAATGATGATGCGCTCTTGAAAAATGCTCATGCACAATACGCCACTGGTTGTTCTTTTTTTGAAAAACATGGGTGCCGCGGCCGGGAATATCATGGACGCGGGAACCGTCATTGATGGTCACCACCCAGTGAAAACTGGCCACAGCTATATTAGCAAAAAATTGTACCAAAACATTTGAAATGGAATACGCCACCTTCTCACCTTCTGCAAGATAATATTCAAATGTTTTTCTAAGCTCATCCAGACCCTGAATTCTTTTATGCGTGGTGGAAGAAAATCCAACCAGTTCTGGTTCGAAAAAAGTAAGGACTTTATCCACATCTTTGCGATTGAAGGCTGCCGCCATGTCTTGTTCAATTTTGGTAATTTCATTTTTTAAGTCAGCCATGGTCTAACACTCCTTGAATTTCTGAAGAATTAGAATCAAATGTCAGATAGGTCTGCGACCATATCTGACCTACATTTTATTGCCTACCGCTACTGCTGCCTGCCTACTTTTTTTAGCGGTCTTTGCACCTTTGTTAGAAATATTTATTTTTCCCATGCCGTATTCATATCCCTTTTCAAAAGCCTTCATATTTAATTGTAGAAATCGTTCAGGCACCGAGCCTGGAATGGCCTTTTTTAAAGCCTCTGGTGTTATCACATCAGTTACAGCCGAGAAAAAGCCCAGCATTACTAAATTGGCCACCATTTTCTTTCCCAACTCTTCAGCAAAACGGGTGGCAGGAATGGAGAATTTCTTTATATTTCCTCTTACAGACTTTATTTTTACCAAGTCTTCATCCACCACCAAAATCCCATCTTCTGTTAACTCGGGCAGAAATTTGTCGCAGGCATCCTGGGACAGGGATACTAAAATATTTGGTTTCGTGAGGTATGGGTAAAACACCTTTTCGGTCGAAACCACAAGTTGGGCACTACACGCACTACCTCTGGCTTCAGGGCCGAAACTTTGGGTCATGGTGGCGTGCTTGTTGTCATACAGGGATGCTGCCTTACCCGCTAAAATACCGGATAAGATGATCCCCTGTCCGCCAAATCCTGAAAATTTAATTTCCGTTCTCATCGCATATCCTTCCATATAATTCATATTTATCTCCAAAAACCTGCGCAAAGCGATTATTTAAAGAATCAATAAACGTCGGCTTTTCCCGGTCAACAAACTTGCCGACCACGATTTGGCCTTGAAAATCAATATCCAATTCTCGGGTGTCCGCTCCATGTTTAATTACGCTATGTTCATGATAATATTTCATCTCGTCCAATCCGTCGCCCAGTCTATTTCTTCGCGCATACAGAGTTGGACATGGTGCAATAATTTCCACAAAAGAAAAGCCTTTTTTCTGTAAAGCTTCCGTCATCGATTTGGTTAGTCGCCGGATATGGAGAGCGGTCCAACGAGCCACATACACCGCGCCGCTTCCCTCGGCTAAAAAGGGTAAATTAAAAGGATGTTCAAAGCATCCATATGGGGAAGTCGTGGTCGTGGCGGTTACCGGCGTGGTAGGTGCTAATTGCCCGCCAGTCATAGCATAGTTAAAATTGTTGATGCAGAGCACTGTAATATCCAAATTTCTGCGGGCTGCGTGAATAAAATGGTTTCCACCAATAGCAATGAGATCGCCATCGCCACTGAAAACAACGACTTTCAATTCCGGGTTTGCTAACTTAAGGCCGGTGGCGAAAGGAATGGCGCGGCCATGAGTTGTATGAAAAGAATCTAATTTGATATAACCAGCGATTCGTCCAGAACAGCCGATTCCAGAGACGACCGCAATTTTGTCCAGCGGAATTTTAACTTTTTCCAAGGCCAGCGCAAAGGCGGTAACCGCCGTGCCAATGCCACAGCCAGAACACCAAATATGGGGCATCCGGTCCATGCGTAAAATATTTTCCATAGGGTGAGTTGCTTCACTCATTTTGCAGCCTCCTGAATGTTTTTAAGTATGTCCTCGGGATCGTGCACATAACCACCTGCGTGGGGCACTAAAAAAACTTTGGAGTTGCCCGCCACGCATCGCTCTAATTCAAATACCATTTGTCCAAGATTGAGTTCAACCATAACAAAAGATTTTACTTTCTCTGCGATTTCTTTAATTCGCTTTTCGGGAAAAGGCCAGGCGGTAATTAAACGAAATAATCCAACGTTCAATCCCTTTTTTCTGGCTAATTCGATAGCCCGCAGGGAAACTCTCGAACTTATTCCATAAGAAACCACCACCACTTCAGCATTCTCAATTTGGTCCTCTTCATATTGGATGATGTCTTCTGCGTTTTTATTAATTTTGTCTATAAGCCGTGATACGCACTTTTGCTGAACCTCTGCATTGATAACCGGATAACCCTTTTCATTGTGAGTCAAACCAGTGATATGAAACCTATATCCTTCACCAGTATTGGCCATGAGTGGCACCATCCCGTTGCCGTTGTTAATTTCATAAGGAAGATAGCTATTTTTAGGTCCTTTATATAGTCTTCTGTTAAAAATTACGATTTCATCGGCAGGAGGAATCACGACTTTTTCAGTCATGTGTCCCACACATTCATCCATCATGACCATCACTGGCACGCGATATTTTTCTGAAAGGTTGAAAGCTTCAATGGTTAATTCAAAACATTCTTGGGGAGAATTAGGCACAATAGCAATGATTTCGTAGTCACCATGAGACCCCCAGCGCGCCTGCATCATGTCCTGCTGCCCTGGTAAAGTTGGCAACCCGGTGGAAGGGCCGCCTCTCTGAACATTTACAATCACGCAAGGTGTTTCGGTCATCGCACCTAATCCAATATTTTCCATCATTAAAGAAAAGCCTGGGCCAGAAGTCACCGTCATGGCTTTCTTCCCGCCCCAAGACGCACCCAATATAGCAGCCATTGAAGCCAGCTCATCTTCCATCTGGATAAAAATTCCACCAACTAACGGAAATCGAGCAGCAATTCTTTCAGCAACTTCTGTAGAAGGTGTGATGGGATACCCAGCGAAAAAACGACAACCAGCCGCTAGGGCGCCTTCGGCACAGGCCAGGTCTCCATCTAAATAATGGGCTCCAGTTAAAACACCCTTAGGATCCGCTTTCAACTTCTTGCACCTCCCTTCTGACCTCCAGAAGCTTTTCTGTTTTTGGATGACTATTTTTTAAAGTGACAAAAATTGCAAATTCAGGACAAATTATTTCACAAAGCTGACAGTGCACACACTCATTTTCTTTTACAACTATGGGTGGATGATAACCCTTGAGATTATAACCTTCAGATAGCTTCAACACATCCCTAGGGCAGTATTCTACGCAAAACCCGCATCCTTTGCATTGATTCTCTATAATGTGAATCACGCCTCGAGGAACATCAATTTGATCGACATCCAAAGGTTTACGCCAATATTTCACGATAACTCCTCCACATTAACTTTGTTTAGTAATGAGTGATTGCTTTTTTCGTATTTTCACGTAGACCAGTATCCAGTTAGCTGTATCCAGCAACAGGCATCACTTTAATCCTTCAATACGACTTTGTTCCAGCACTACGCTGTTATCCATTCACCAAGTTACGACACTTCAAAGAAACATCGCTTCTATACTTTTATCGGTACATTCACCTTGGATCAAATAAACGCCCTTTTTGAGTGCAGAATCTGACTTTATGGTTTTTTCAATGCCCAACTCGGCCGTTTCCATGACATACGGGAAGACCACATTGCTCAAGGCATGTGATGCGGTTCTAGGCACCGCTGATGGGATATTGGGTACGCAGTAATGAATTATGCCTTCTTCAACAAAAACCGAGTCGGAGTGCGTGGTTGGCCTAGAAGTTTCTATACAGCCACCTTGATCAATAGAAATATCCATGATTACTGTACTTTTTCTCATTTTTTTAATCATCTCTTTGGTAACCAAACGAGGTGGCTTCTCTCCACGAATAAACACCGCTCCAATAAACACATCGGCAAATCGAAGAGACTTTTCAATATTATAAGGGGTCGCTAAAGCCGTCACGGCTCTTTTGTTTGTTAATTCATCAATGCGCCGCAGTCGGGACAAATCCCTGTCAAGAACCATGACCTGGGCGCCCAGGCCAAGAAATGCTTTGATGGCGCTTACACCTACATGGCCAGCCCCAAGAATCACAATGGACGCCGAAGGGATTCCGGGTTGTGCGCTGAGGAGCACGCCTCGGCCTCCTTTGTGCAGCTCTAATAATCGGCCTGCAATTTGCGGCAGCATAGCCCCAGCAATCCCACCCATAGCATCCATAACAGAATGTTCGTTCTCTTCTATTTTCATGAGCTCGTACCCAACAGCCGTGATTTTCTTTTTCATGAGTTTCTGGATGCTTTTTGGCGTCCGGATACCCAAATGGAGGGAGGAGAACAAAGTTTGTTCCTCGACCATCATCTCCGTCTCTTCTTCCGTTGGTGGCTCCACCTTTATTAAGGTATCAGCACGCCCAAAAATTTCATCATGCGAATAGACAATCTCACCCCCTACCTTCAGATAATCCTGATCCGAAAAACCACTGCTGATTCCGCAGCCCGTTTCAACATAGACTCTGTGCCCTTCAGCAGTAAGCTCATAAACCCCAGCAGGTGTGACAGCCACACGAGTTTCTTCAATGGAAATTTCTCGTGGGATTCCAATAGTCATGTATAAATCTCTCCTACTTTATTGTGAATATACAAACGGGTCTTAATTAGAACATTAAGACCCGTTTAATAACAAATTTTAATTAATTCTTCTAAGATGGTAGAAAAAGCGAATCCTGTCATCATTATGATACTCATTTTTAGATTATCTTAATTTTATATTTATCAAAATCCATGCCATTGTTGCGATTAGAGGCCTTGGAATGAAATGGGTTAAGTTATTGATTTTAGGCATATTATTTTTTTCTATTTTTTTATCCCCATTGAATCTTATCATTTTTTCTCATTTTTAAGAATTGGGGAACTAAATTTCCCATTTTTGAGAGGATTTATTTTGCAATGTTCTTTTTAAAATATTATAAAAAATCGGGGAACTTTTCGGCTGGATTTCTGGGTACTATAATGGCTAATTAATCACTTGATTCTTGACATTATTATCGTAATATTCTAAATTATTAATAAATAAAACGAAAACAGAAATAAATTTAAGGTAGAACTCTATGGTATTTGAAATCGAGAATCCCGATCGCCTTACTGCTGCTGAAATTGTAGTTGGCATACCATCTTACAATGAAGCAGATTCTATTGCTATTCCTGTTGACACAGCAAGCAAAGGTCTTATTGAATTTTTTCCAAATAAGTCTTCGGTAATTATTAATGTAGATAACCATTCGCCTGACGGGACTAAAGAAGTATTTTTTAAAACGCCAACAAAGGTTCCTAAAATCTACGTTTCAACTCCAGAAGGTGTTAAAGGGAAAGGTCTTAATGTTCGCAACCTATTTGAGATTTCAGCGGAGCTGCGTGCCAAGGCCATAATCATGCTCGATGCTGATCTCAAAAGCATCACGACCAGTTGGATTGAGCATCTATTAGAACCCCTCTTTGAGGGATACGACTTTGTTGTTCCGATCTATGTTCGACACAAATATGATGGTACGATTACTAACAGCATCGCCTATCCTCTGCTGCGCACGCTCTATGGACTTCGCGTCCGCCAGCCTATTGGCGGGGACTTTGGCATTTCAGGCAAACTGGCTCGCTGCTTTCTGGTGGAAAAGACTTGGACAGAAGATGTGTCTAAATTTGGTATCGACATTTGGATGACGACCATTGCCATTGGCCGACACTTCAATGTATGTCAAACCTTTATGGGTTCGCCTAAATCCCACCGTCCGAAAGACCCTGCCAGTGATTTAGGGCCGATGTTTGAGCAGGTTGTGGGTACGATTTTTCAACTGATGATTGATTTCGAATATCTTTGGAAGGATACGTTTGAGTCGAGACCCAGTATTATTTATGGTTTTGGCCTTGGTCAAAAAGATGACATACCAGAGGTGAAAGTCAATCGAACTCGCCTATATAATTCATTTTTGTCAGGATTTAAAAACTCTAAAGAAATTTGGAAAAAGGTGTTAGCGGTACAAAATCTCAAGTCTGTCGAAGGGTTAAAAAACATGAGTTGTGACGAATTCTACTACCATAGTAATGTATGGGCGCGGATTCTTTTTGACTTTGCCATTGCTTGCCGTAGCCAAATCATCGAGCGCAGTCAACTCCTTGAGGCTCTGGTGCCATTTTACCATTCCCGTACACTTTCTTTTGTGAACAAAACCAACAGAATGGATACGCAGGAAGCTGAGCTTTATCTCGAAAATATCATGCGTGTGTTCGAAGGTGAAAAATACTATCTCATAGAACAATGGGATCAGTCATTAAAAGAGAACGGCATCAACAAGATTGCGCATTTTCTTACAAAATAGTTAGAACAAATCTAACAACAGGAATAAATTAATTAAGGAAAATATAATCAAAGTTTTATTTAATATTTTTATTCGCATTTCAATCTTCCTAATCTTCAGCCTTACCTACTTCTCAAACCTGTTCCAACGCATCCCACAGATCTTCAATAATGTCATGCCAATCTTCCAAACCAACGGAAAGTCGGATACCACCTGGCTCCATACCCATTCTTCGCTTTTCTTCTTGAGGTAAGGCAGAATGGGTCATCGAATATGGATTTTCAACCAACGTTTTAATGGACCCTAAGCTAACAGCCAGCGTAATGCAGTAAGCATGGTCTGCCAGATAATCAATAAATTTTTCCACTTTAGGACTCTGCTTTCCCTCTACTTCAGCCTCCTTGATGACAAAGTAAATCATATTGCCAGGCGTAAATTTGCCTTCGTAATTCGTCATCTGGCGCTTTGCTATTTCGAACTGAGGATGGTTTTCCAAACCGGGATAAACAACCTTTTCAATTTTAGGATGCTCGTGCAGGAATTTTGCCACGTGATGCGCAGTTTTAATTTGATTAGCAAATCTCGTCGCCAAGGATGGCAGCCCATAAACCAAAAATATCCAAGCGCTCTTGGGACTTAGAACCCCACCAAAATCTTTGCGGTACAGCATTAAATTGCTTTGATATTTCCGGAGCCCAACCACAGCTCCCCCCATATCCGTGCCGAACCCACTGATGCCTTTCGTCAGGCTCTGAACAGAAAAATCTGCACCTAATTCAATGGGCCGCTGACAATAAGGGGTGGAAAAGGTATTGTCCACAACGATTTTTATCTGTCTTGCTTCCGGACGGTCGCTATTAATTTCATCGATAATTTTGCGCATAGCTGCAATATCCACTAGAGTTAACGTTGGATTGATTGGCGTTTCAAAATAAAGGACTCTGGTTTTATCGGTGATGGCTTTGAGCAGGGCCTCCTCATCATTGATATCCGTCCAAACAACCTTGATTCCAAAACGAGGTAGCCAATTGGAGAAAAGACTGTAAGTACAACCGTAGGTTACCTGATGTGCCACGATTTCATGTCCACTTTCGCACAACATACCCACCGCCGCACTGATAGCTGCCATGCCTGTGGCAAAAGTCACGCATATCTCGCCACCTTCGGCGTAGGCCAAATTTTCTTCTAACATGCCGCGGCTGGGTTCATCCAGACGGTCGTAAATGTAAATTGGAATGTGCTTGGTCTCATCGATGTTCTCACTGGCAAATTCAAAAAATCCTTTGGCTCCCCGTTGAGTTGATTTTAACCGATACATGGCGGAAGCTGACATGGGTGGATTTACGTGATGGGCATAATCCCACTTTTTACTTTCAAAGTTTCCATGAATTAGATGGGTGCGCACACGATATTGTTCTTTTGTTTTTTTGCGATTCATTTTGGATGAATACATAGCAGCACCTCCGTTAATCGTTATATTGAGTCATTTAAAACACATTAGAAGTTTGGTCGAAAACCACTTCACCAGCTCCGTTGGGCGTTCCACCCGAAGTAATAGCAACAACTTAGTGTGCAAACGACGACCCTAATCTTCTTTTTAAATATTATATGAAAAATCGGAGCTTGAGTCTTTTGGAGCTTTTTGGTGATACTTCTAATATTTTTTAAAAAACAATGATTTCTACTTTGATTAAGATATTGAAACTTATTCAGGAATCCCTCTATAAATCGAGGTGTTCAAACGAATAAAGGGTAATTAGTTCAAAATATGATTAAGCTGGACCACCATATCCTTGGTAATAAGCTGTTTGCATCAATTGGTTTTCTGCCGCTTCGTGTTGAAGCAGGGTTGCTATTACTTCAGTCATACGATTACGAATAGAGTCTAATTTCTCAGTGTTTTTATCCAGTAACCCTTTAAGATCCATTAGAATTTCATCCAAATGGATAACAATATGTTCATGTTCCTCCTTGAGCTCTTTTACTTTTCGCTCAGTTTGCGGTGCTATACTCAAAACTTCATTCATAAAACCCCCCTCTTCTTCCAAATCAAAATGTTTTAATAAACGATTTTTAAAATCTCGGAGCTGCCAAATAAATTCAAGTCTCTAGTTTGGGAAATCCTTGGCAGAGATTTCCATCATGATAGTCATTTTTAATGTCCCAATGTCTTGATTTAAGCCTTCGTGGTCTTTTTCAACTTGCAGCGCAACATCTGATTTATTAAGCACCATAAACACCACCTCCTAAGGTCAGAGATTTCAATAATAATCTCCACTATAAATTTACATTTTGCAATTTACAATTTTCATTTTAACGGGATACTTTCCAGAAGAAAACATGCCGGCGGCAATAAGATAGTCCACCTAAAAATCTCTGTATTCTATGTTTACATCTTCTTCAGAAATCATAAGATGATGACAAAATATGGCGATTGCTTCACCTGCTGGACATTACCAAATTGTTAGAATGAGTCTATATTTTCTTTTCAGATTCAGCTTCTATAGCATTTACTCTTTTTACAAATATTTCAGCACATAGGTCTGATTCAATAGCCAAAAGGGTCTCATCCACCTTTATTACAAAAGATGGCCGTTTTTGTTCAAGTCTAATTAGGTTTCCTGGAACTACACCAAAAATTGAAAGTCGGTCAAGGGTTTTATTTCGTTTAGGAGAAATGAAAACGATTCGAGCTCGTTCACCGAGATCTAAATCTACCAGGCGGTGGACTACAGGCTTTACGTCTGTGGTGAATTTTGCGCAGCAAGGTCCCCGAGGAATGGCAATGCCGTGAGGACAAACAGGTGGATGCCCCAGGAATGTGCACACACTATCCGTAACTTCAGGACTTAAAATGTGTTCAAAGGCACAAGCCGATTTGGTCATTTCTTTGTCGCTAACTTGCAAAACATCTGAAAGAAGTCTTTCAGCTAAAAGGTGCCTTCTAATTAAAGATTCTGCTACTTTTTTTCCTTTTGGGAGAAGTTTTAATGTGCCATTTTGAATGGAAATAGACCCATTCCTCTCAAGCATTTTGGCGGCGGCTCTGGCGGAAAAGGGAACTTGCGACAAGATGCTATCCGCATCTACAATACGCTTTGCGTGCATCAGCCAAATGGTTTTTAGTAAGTGATCAGCTCTTTCGCTCATTGTAAGTTTTCCTTTTATTAAATAGTTTTCTAAAAATATCCACGGCTCGGGATTTAACGGGCCACTGGTATCTACAGTTAGGACAGCAGATTATATTACAGTCTCGAGCCAAGGGACATTTCGAACATAAGGAGTTTTGAGTTTCCGAAAATCGATTTCCACACAATGGGCAAATTATCATAATATCTCTTTAAATCGTTTTCTTCCAATTTTAAAAAAACACTGAATATCAGTGGCATTCAGTGTTTTCGGTGTTTAATATTTAATTCAAGATAAAATAAAATTCAGCACACCACCCACTACCAAAGCAAAAGGAATAATAAAGAGGAAAATAACCACGGCTGTTCTCCATCCTCTTTCCTTTATTATGACAAAGAAATTGGCTATGCAAGGCACAAACAAAGTAATGGTCACCAGACTAACCACAATTTGCTTAGAGCTCAATAGTCCCTGTCTTGCCATATTAAAAAGACCCGCAGCACCATAATCTCTACGTAAAAATCCAACTAGAAAAGCTTCAGCCGCTTGTTCTGGCAGACCTAAGAATCCACTTATTAACGGAGCAGACCACCTCTCAATAGTATTCAAAGCGCCGGTCTCAGCCAACACAAACAGAACAACTGTACCTAAAAAGAAAAGGGGTACAGCTTCTTTTAGATACCACTCGATCCGGGCTATGGTTTTGATTCCAATGTTTACCAAACTTGGCCTGCGTATAGGAGGCAGTTCTAAAATAAAATCGGAACGTTTTCCAGGCAGCACTTTTGAAGCCAGGTATCCTACTAAAACCAGCACACCAGATACGCACCCTAGCCAAATTAATACAGCATGAAGAGATAGCCCGCCAAGTAAGCCAAGAATTACCCCTAATTGCGCTGAACAAGGGATTCCGAGCGCCAAAAGCAAGGTAACCAGAATTCTTTCTTTACGGGTTTCTAAAATACGGGTAGTTAGAGTCGCCATGGTGTCACATCCAAGTCCTAAAACCATAGGTAAAACAGCTTTTCCATGTAGCCCCAAGAGCTTGAAAATTCGGTTCATCATCACCGCTAAACGCGGCAGATAACCAGAGTCTTCCAACAAACCAAAGGCCAAGAAGAAGGTTGCCACAACTGGCAGAACTATGGCAATAGAATAGGAAAGGGCCATGGTAATTAGACCGTATTCTCCCACAAATAATTCACGGAGCAATTTTATGGGCATGAACAAAGAAAACAACTTTTCAAACCAGGGTGTAATGACCTTTCCAAAAACAACATCTTCCAAGAAATTAACCAATGTGCCTGCGCCAAAAACGCCGACAAATTGGTACATAGCAAAAAGTACCAATAAAAGTACTGGCAGTCCCCAAAGTGGATGCATGGAAGTTCGACTTAAAAAATCGGTAATCCTTTGTCTTTTGGCTTTTTCAAGTTTATAGACATTAAGAAAAATTTCCTCCGCCATTTGCAGCCGCCGCTGATTAATGACCAAGCTGGTTGATTCTTGCAGTTTTACTTGCACTTGCTGTCTTATAGTCTCAATTCTCTGCATTGAAAAAGAATCTAAATGTTCCATTAGCCAGTCTTTTAGACTCATATCTCCCGCTAAAAGCATTAAAGCCAGAGCCCGCTTTGAGATCCCAGATTTTGGGAGATACTTGACGATATTGGAGATACCCTCCTCAATGGCCTCTGGATAGTTTATTTCCAATTGCGAAGCTTTGGGATTGTTTCGAATTTCATCGACCAAATTCAGTAAACCACGATGGTGAATAGCGACGGTTTTTACAACGGATACCCCTAAAATTTCTGAAAGCTGTTTTTCATTCAGAGATACACCTCGACTGCGGGCTTCATCCATCATATTCAAATTTAAAATAAATGGAATTTTCATCTCGGCTAATTGCACCGAGAGGAATAGGGCACGACGGAGATTTTTTGCATCTGCTACTTGAACCACCAGCCGTGGACACTCCTTAAGTAAAATATCCCGAGTTACTTTTTCATCTTCTGAAAAGGGCAATAAACTGTTAGCCCCAGGCGTATCAATAACCTCTTCAGCACAACCGTCGAATTTAGTGTTACCAGTCGTAATTTCAACCGTGGTTCCTGGATAATTAGACACCGTTACATATCGACCAGTTAAAAATGCAAAAATTACACTTTTACCTACATTGGGATTCCCAATAAGGACTATCTTTTCTTTATCTTTATTTTTCATCGGGAGGTTTTTTAGATTCAATATATCGCATCACTGCACATCCAAGCGCCGATAGTTCAGCATGAACGGGATCCAGATTGCGAATCTCATCGCTAGACATCCACCATGAGGGCTTTGAACGGAGCGATTGACTGTTCAATTTTTTCTCCTTACAACTTGTAAACAATATCTGCTAAAGCCTCATAATCATCATGGGCAGCCATAAATGTGTTAATAATTTCGTCTTCGGTTCCTGATGTGCAGGTTTCATAAAATCGACCGTTCACTGGCCTGCGCATCGATCACTGCAATGGCCGTCATGTTCACTACGTCAATTTCGTTAAAATCACCAATCTGCAATACGTGAACAGGTTTTCGCATGCCAAGAAGAATCGGCCCGATGGCCTCGGCACCACCCAATTGCTGAAGTAGTTTGTACGCTACGTTGCCTGCTTCAAGGTTGGGAAAAATCAAAACATTCGCACCACCCTTGCCTTTTAATGTACTGAAGGAGTAAGTCTCATCAATGATTTCAGGGGCGACAGCGGTATTGGCCTGCATTTCGCCATCAATGAGTAAATCAGGGGCACGACGTTTTACGATTTCAGTGGCCAGTCGCACTTTATCCGCTAGAGGATGTCGGGTGCTACCAAAATTAGAAAATGAGAGCATAGCCACTCTCGGCTCTACATCAAATTTTCGCACTTCTTCGGCGCACAGCAAGGCGATTTCGGCCAAATTTTCCGCAGTTGGTTCGATATTGACTGTAGCATCTGCAAAGAAATAGACCCCGTTTTTGAGAATCATCATATATAAACCAGCCACTTTGTGCACATCTGGCTGCACGCCGATGATCTGCAGTGCAGGACGTATGGTTTCGGGATACGCCTGTGTAAGCCCTGAAACCAGACCATCAGCATCCCCCACATGAACCATCATGGAACCAAAATAATTACGACGCTCCATGATACGCTTGGCTTCCTGAAAAGTTATGCCTTTTCGCCGTCTTAACGTGTAAAAATGCTCGACATATTTATTAAATTTATTTGACTTTTGGGGATCGACTATTTCAACTCCCTTATTCAGATTCAAGTGCATTTCGCTGATTTTCCTTTGGATTACTTCCTTGTTACCCAATAGAATGGGATGGGCCATCCCTTCATCTAACACAATTTCACACGCTTTAAGAATAGGCACGTGGTCGCCTTCCGGATAGACAATCCGTTTTGGCTCTTTTTTGGCTCGGTTAATGATCACCCGCATCACTTTTCGAGACATGCCCAAACGGGCTTCCAACTTTTCTTTATATTCATCAATGTCAATTTTAACTCGAGACACACCAGTGTCTAAGGCTGCTTTGGCCACGGCGGTTGCTTCCCAAATTAGGACTCTTGGGTCAAAGGGCTTCGGAATAATGTAATTCCTTCCGAATTCAATCTTCTCTGCTCGATAGGCCTTGATAACCGTGTACGGTACAGGCTCTTTGGCTAAATCTGCTAAGGCCTGGGCTGCTGCCACCTTCATTTCTTCATTAATTGCCTTGGCTCGAACATCCAAAGCTCCCCTAAAAATAAATGGAAATCCGAGAACATTATTTACTTGATTGGGATAATCGCTTCGGCCTGTGGCCATGATAATATCATCGCGTGCAGCCATGGCCTCTTCATAAGTGATCTCGGGATCGGGATTCGCCATGGCAAAGATGATCGGATTATCCGCCATAGTACGAACCATCTCTTTCGTAACTAGATTTGGAGCCGAAACCCCACAAAACACATCCGCGCCCTTTAATGCATCCTCTAGGGTGCGGGCGTTTGTTTCCACAGCAATCTGTTCCTTATACGAATTCATTCTCTCTTTTCTTCCTTTAAATACTACGCCCTTGCTGTCGCACAAAGTCAAGTTTTCTTCGCGGACGCCTAATTGAATATAAAACTTAGCACAAGCAATGCCGGCAGCCCCCGCACCGCTGATAACCACTTTAATCTCATCCAGGCGTTTGCCCACCAATTCCACAGCGTTCAATAATCCTGCCCCAGAAATAATAGCGGTCCCATGCTGGTCATCATGGAACACAGGAATGTTCATCTGCTTTTTGAGTTCTTCCTCGATGTAAAAACACTCCGGGGCTTTGATGTCTTCTAAATTGATTCCACCAAAGGTAGGTTCTAAAAGCTTTACGACGCGGATCACCTCATTAGGATCATGGGAATCAATTTCAAGATCGAACACATCGATGTCAGCAAAGCGTTTAAACAACACTCCCTTCCCTTCCATGACTGGTTTTCCGGCACTGGCCCCAATATCTCCCAACCCTAAAACGGCGGTTCCGTTACTCACAACCGCCACCAAATTCCCCTTTGCAGTAAATTTAAAAATGTCGTCTGGATTTTTATGAATTTCACGGCACGGTTCTGCAACGCCCGGAGTATAGGCCAAAGAGAGATCCTTTTGGGTCACGCACGGTTTGGTAGTGCTAATTTCTACTTTCCCGGGCCGTTCTCGATCATGGTAATCCAGCGCTTCTTGTTTTGATATCATTGTATTATCTCCTCATACTTTAAAAGCTAACCTTTTTTGAAAAGGTTAGCTTTTTAATAAATAAATTCATTAATATCATACAACGCCATCTTAGGTGATTTTTCATCTTTCTTAAATCCAAATCCTTCTATCATCTTCTTTCTCTGGTTGTCAATCTCCTCCTTCGTTAGATGATGGATTTTATTAGCTTTTGTTTTGTATTCGTACTGAGTTCCAGGAAATTGAATTAAGGGAGAAAAGAAAATAATATCTCCATTTCCCAATTTCATTTCTTTGATGGCCTGGACAGTTTTATTTGTATGAGACTCATAATACTTATCCCCACCAGCCCCCAGAAGAATAATGATCCCAACATTCACCCCTCCCATTTTAATGGCTTGAACAAGGCCGAGCACATTTTCAACTTTACCTGGCTTATTTAAAAATTTCAAAAGCTCATCACATCCTGTTTCCATACCGATATAAACTCTACGTAAGTTTTTTGCTCTTAACTCCGAAAAATCATCTGCAGATTTCTGATTTTTATGGAAAGCCGTTAAAAAGCTGTAAATGCCATCAAGAGCAGACCATGCTGAATCGACTTCCGATTTCACGTCTGAATCAAAAAAAATAAATTGTTGATTTATTGCATCAAAAAAAGTAAGCAGGGTGGACTGGGAAATATCCAGAGCATTGGCCTCTCCTAAAAATAGAAATTTTCGAAGCTTAATTGACTCGCCAAAGTAGTCTTTCACTGCATGGATATGTTGTCTAAATTCAGATTCAGATTTAATTTGGTAAAGCTGGCCTTTGTAAAAATTACAATAACTGCATTTATTGTATGCACATCCCTCGGTTGCCTGCAGTAAAATTGACAAATACATGTCCGGGGGTAAAATTCCCACAGAACGATAAATAGATGAAAAGGTCTGAGAGTCTTTTTCCAGTTGGAAATAATCGAAGAAAAGGATTTTTTTAAATGCAATTAATACATTTTGTTTGGCTTTTCCAACATCTTTTTCATCCGTGGCCATAATTACAAATTGGTTTTGCTGAAGTAGACAGTACAGCTTCCAGAACAACTCATGAATGGATTCAAGAAAAGCTCGCTTCTTTTTTAAATTCAGCCATCGCCTTACCCGCTTTTTCTGATTATTCACAGAAACTGACCATTTCTCCATGATTTGGTTATCTAAACTGCGATGAAAGGTATGGCCATCGCTGACAGCCGTAATTAATCGACCCACTAAATCAAATGTATAAATCGTAAAAGTATTAATGCTGACAGATATAGCCTGCTTTTTTAAGTTGATAAAAATTTTATCCAACTTTTCTGGAACATTGAGATTGGTTTGAATTTCAAGAAACATCATTCGCTCCGTACCACCATCAATACTAAATAAAAATTATGAATAAAGATCTTCTATTTTCTTGCCCCCCCCAAAAAAACCAGATTGGTAATACGCTAAGTATTTTATTCTATATTAGCCTTAACTTTATCTTTCTTTTTTTCTTCTTCATAGTTCTTCCAAAGTACTAAAAAAGCCCCTGGCGCCTTTTCAAATATTTCTGTACAATCTTGGCATTCAAAATAATACTTCTCGCCTAAGTAAGAAAAATATAGATTCTCATTTTTGGCTTTTTCTTTAGAAACTGGCGCATAACAAACAGGACAGTGCGTATCGGCTTCCTCTTCAGGTATTGATTGATAATTTACTCTGTGAAGCTCAGCAATGTAATTGCTAACAAGTAGTATTTCCTTTTCTGTTAATTGAATAGGGGGCATTTTCGATTTCTCAACAAACTTAAGATGAGCCTGGACAAACATGCTATCATTTGCAATGATAGGACTTGATAAATTTGGCGCTTTATTATCTTCTCTAGGTTCCCCAACTGAATGACATTCCCCACAGTTTTTGGTTTCAAATACTTTTTTGCCTTGTAAGGCAATTGCACTAAAATTGCTGGGCTCCTCATTTGTTGCTCGGCTGCATCCAATTAAAAGAACAGCAAAAATGCTTAGAAGAATAACACATAATATATTTTTTGATAACATGGCTCCTCCTATAATTTTAATTCATTGATTTTATAGCAAACCTCCCGCAGGGTCATTGGGACCTGTGGGAGATTAATCCATACATTGCATTACTTGACTCCGTATGGAAAAAACAGAGCATGGAGCTATTTTACCTATTCATAAAAATTTTCTTTCTTTAGCAAAACATTCTAATTCTTCTCGGAAATTAGGTTGGGCAATCTGAATCAAGGCCTCAGCTCTTTCTCTGAGACTTTTGCCATGGAGGTATGCAATACCAAATTCCGTTACCACATAATGGACATCCCCTCGACTGGTAACCACCCCGGCACCTTCTTTCAAATGCGGAACGATTCGTGAGATTTGACCGTTCTTAGCTGTGGAAGGCAAAGCGATAATAGGCTTTCCGCCTTTCGATCGTGCCGCCCCACGGATAAAATCCACTTGCCCACCAAATCCTGAATATATCGTATAGCCAATAGAATCAGAGCAAATTTGTCCAGTCAAGTCTATCTCAAGAGCTGAGTTGATAGCTACAATGCCATCATTCTGTGCCACCACAAAAGGGTCATTGGTATAGTCAACTTGACGTAGTTCAAAAAGTGGATTGTTATGGAGGTATTCATAAAGATCACGACTCCCTAAAATAAAAGTGGCAATCACTTTTCCCGGATGTAAGTTTTTGTATGCATTCGTTACAATACCATCTTCAATGGCTTCCATGACGCCATCGGAGACCATCTCAGTATGGATCCCCAAATCTTTTCTATCTTTTAATAGTGTAAGCACTGCATCGGGAATCCCACCAATTCCCAACTGCAAAGTGGCACGGTCTTTAATTAAAGGCATAATATGCTGTGCAATTTGTCTTTCGACATCAGTAGCAGGTCTTGTCTCTAAAGTCGGAAGCTCTTCAGAAACTTCAACAATTTTATGGATTCGAGAAACATGAATAAAGCAATCCCCTAAAGCGCGTGGCATCTTTTCATTAACCTGAGCAATAATACAATTAGCTGTTTCGGCTGCGGCTTTGGTGGCCACTGTTTCCACACCCAAGGATACAAATCCGTGATCATCAGGCAGTGATGTGTGAATGACCGCCACATCTAACTGAATCTGCTCCCGAAAAAGCTTAGGGATCTCGTACAAAAATATAGGAAAATAATCCGCACGACCCGTATTAACAGCCTTTCTATCGGCTGGGCCAACAAAAAGAGATTTATGTCTAAAATGACCTTGCATTTCTGGCTTGGAAAGAGGATCATCACCCATTAAAAGTAAATGAAATACATCTACTCCCTCTAACGCATCTCTACGTTTAGCAAGAGCATTTAATAGGATATAGGGAGTAGCGGCGTTACCGGAGGTGAATATTTTATTTCCGCTTTCTATGATAGATACTGCTTCCTCAGCCGAAGATAGTTTGTTTTTGTAATCTTCTATCCATTTCATTATTGGTTACCCTCTTTCATTTTGCTGTTTCCTTAGAAATTCCAATCTTCATACCAGTTTCTTTTAGGAAACACTGACCCCGAAAGCATTCGGGTTAGCGTTTGTTCGGATATAAAAAGACACTAACTTTTTGAAAAAAGGTTAGTGTCATGCTAGCTCCTAATGAGAGATAAATTCGTATTCTCTACGCTTCATTTCGTTAATAAATAGGCAAGCAACATGCCAGAATGCTTCGACAGCAATTGATTATAATAATCAATAAGTTAGCATTAGTATGGAATTCAATAGATTTTCAAAAAATCTTATTTTTGAGAAATTATTTTTTAGGTATTCCTATTTTTAAGAATTATTTCATCAATCATCATGCACCTGAAGTGGGATGATTTTTACCTTTCTTCTATTGCAATCAAACAAGAATAGTTATGAAGGCTACTGCTCTTGAGGATAAAGGAGTGAAAGATTGAGTTCAAACCTTCGAAAGCAATTATTATTAATTAATATCCTTCTCCCTTTGCCGGTACTTTTATCTTTCCTTTTATTGAATAATAGAGATATGTGAAATAAACTCCAGCCAAAACTATGCCAACACTCCACCATACGAGACCGACACTTAGGCCGTATTCCCCTGCAGCCGTGTTGTAGATTGTCAAATTATAGTCGGGATTCGTTGAAGCCGGAAGTACATTGGGATATAACCCGAACGCGGTACTCGTTCCCATGCCTAAGATAAAGGCACTGGAAGCAAGAAACGCCCTGGTGTCGTTTATCTGGAAGCGGTAGTAAAACATACCAAATAAGCTCATGAGACTAAGAAAGGGAAAGACAAAGCCCCAGGGATGATTTAAATATTTATCCCAAATAGAAGGCCGAATAAATGAAGTTGCAATCAATGCCAAAAAAGAAGTGATAAAAACAAACCAATTGGCAGTACGAGCGCATGATCGAGATCGAATCTGAACTTCATTTTCGGTTTTCATGGCGACATAATTTGCGCCATGGGCGGTTAAAGTAAAAAATGCCACCAGGCCTATGAGCACGGTAAACCAATCGAGCATTCCGGCTTCAGGAACCACGGTAAAGGTTGTCCACAGTGGCTCAAAAAAATAGCCTTCTGCATTGAGTGGCACGCCCCGCACTACATTTCCAAGTGCAGCTCCTAATAATACGGCTAAAAGCATACTGCCCATAGAAAACACCACGTCCCAAAAAGACTTCCACATGGGGTTGTGGATATGACCTCGAAATTCGATGCCAAGACCACGCAGCATCAACAACCATATCATAATCATCCACATCAGGTAGAATCCGCTGAAACTTGAGGCGTAAAGCAGCGGAAATGCAAGAAACAATACGCCTCCTGCAGCAATCAGCCAGACCTCATTGCCATCCCACACCGGACCAATAGCATTCAAGATTGTCCGGCGCTCATTATCGGACTTACCAACCAGCAAGTGAATGATACCGGCTCCAAGATCAAAGCCATCCAATATAACATACATGATTAGCATGAACGTTAAAGCGATAAACCAAAAGGTCTCCATCGAGGTCTCCCTTTCTTAAAATAGATTTTCAGTATCTTTAAAGCGATAGGAAAATCAATCATCGAGCATTAATATTCAGCAAAAATAAACACGCTTTAATTTAGTTTACTATCTCATTGAACCCTCAACGGTATGTTGACTTCCTGGACCATGGTTCACTTCCTTTAAAACCAAAAAGAGGTAGAGAAGCCCAAGCACTGTATACATTCCCATGAATCCAAGTAAAGTGAACAGACTATTGCCCGCTGAGACCATGGGGGAAATACCATCGGCCGTGCGTAATAATCCATAAACCAGCCACGGTTGTCGTCCTAATTCTGCTGTCATCCAACCTGTTGTATTGGCAATGTAAGGAAATGGAAAGCTAAGCATTAAAATCCACAGGAGCCATCGCGATAAAAACAATTTTTGTTTCCAAAGTAAAAATGTTGCAACCGTCATAATCGCTATGAAGATGGTGCCCAAGCCAACCATGATATGATAGCAATAATAAAGCAATGGAATGTTATCAGGCCAGTTTTCTTTCGGGAATGCATCCAAGCCTTTTACCTCGGCTTTCCATTTATAATAGGTAAGAAAACTGAGCAATTTGGGAATGTGAATTGGATTATCGATTTTCAGTTTATCCATATCTGGCTGGCCAATCAGAATTAATTCTGCGCCTTCTTTGGTTTCAAATAACCCTTCCATAGCGGCCAGAGTAACCGGTTGATGGGTCGCAACATTTTTGCCTTGTCCATCGCCCGTGGGAAAAGCGACTAAAACAGAAGAAATCAATCCAGCAACCACACCTAAACGTAGAAATAATCTTCCATATTGAACATCACGATTTGCCAGCATGTAATAGGCGCCAACTGCACACATAACAAACGCAGCTGTAATAACCGAGCCCAACATGTTGTGCGCATACTGCCAACCAACCCAGGTATTAAACATCAGCCCCCAATAACTTGTTAGCTGTACGGTTCCATCGGTAGTTATTTCATACGCAACCGGGTGCTGCATCCAGGCATTCGTTGCAATAATCAGATATCCTGAAAACCACGAGCCAAGAAATATCAAAAAAGCGACAAAAAAATGACCGACCTGCCCCAACTTCTTTTCACCAAATAAAAAAAGTCCCAGAAAACTGGATTCCAGGAAAAAGGCAAAGACCCCCTCCATGGCTAAAGTTTGGCCAATTACACCACCAGCAAAGGCTGAGAATTTCGCCCAATTGGTGCCAAATTGAAATTCCAAAGGGATGCCGGTAACAACTCCCATCACAAAGCTCACAGCGAAAATTTTGGCCCAAAACCGTGCACTCTTATTATACCGCTTATCCTTTTTCCATAGAGCTAATCCTTTTAGAATCACCATGAGCAAACCAAGTCCCATCGTCAACTGTGGAAATAGATAATGGAACATAACTGTGAAGGCAAATTGAAATCTGTTAACTATAAAAGCATCTTCCATTAATTACTCTCTTCTCCTTATATTTAATGATTCGGTTTCCAATTTTCTTAGCAAACAAATTACCCCTCAGGTTTCAAAATAATGCCTTTATTTTGGTGACTGTTCATTTTTATCGTAATCGGTTTTTTGAATCGGAGTAATTTAGTATAAGTTGTTTCTTCAAATGCATTTTGTTGTAGTAGCCAATCCCAATCGATAAAGCCTTCATTCAAATAAGAATTCACGGTAAAATAACCTACCATAAAAGAGGTAAGGTTATGAAAGAAGTGTGAACCCTGAGAGGGTGTAACATTAATATCTTTAAAACCAGCTTCTACAATTGCTCTCGCCCCAGAAATTTGTTCCCATTTTACCGGGATACCCAGCCATGGATCCAATGACCCCCACCGGCCAACACCAATCAAAAGATAGGGTCTGTTATGGGTTAATAATTTTGTGTTAAATATGCTTACTTCTTTTGCAATTTCGCGACTTTTTGACCGGTCGAATCTATGCATATCTACGACTACTATGTCATAAATTTCATTTATGACACCACTACCCATAACCTTATTACTATGGCAAATTAATTTTTGTGACTTTGTCTCTTCAACATCTAAGACTTCCAATTCACGACTTAAAACCAACGGTCGCATTTGCAGTAATCCGAATTCTTTTATTTCGTTTTCGGGTACAGACATGTTGACAGCAAATTCGATTTCCACCGGTGTCCCCATTCCCCGGCTTCCAATATCTAAAAGAAGTTTGAGTATTTTTGGTAAAGGAAAAATTTTATTCTTTAATATTGGTGCAAAAGTAATAAGTCGAATTCCACTCCTTGATATGCCATCATAAATTGCATTGTTTTCATGCGAATAAGTAGATGCAACATATTTTAAGGTACCATCTTTTTCTGCAACCTCCAATCCGTACTTTTCAATTAACATGTCATGCATTGCGTTTGCATTAGTAAATTTTTTGTCCAATGCTAATGCATAAAATTCAAGTTGATTATTTCTTAGGGTTTCCTGGGTAGAAAAGAATTGCGGCAGGTGATTGGGATATTTGGGGCAAAATTTAACTGTAAGTCCTCCATCAACAACCGTTTTGCCTAAACCTAAAGCCACAGAAACGAAGCCATCCTTTGATTTTTGCGGCGCCATTGGGTAAAAATTGTACGATTTGGCCACGCCCGAAAAATCAGGATAGAAGCGATTTTCATGTTTAGCTCCTACCATCTTTTGAATAATGACCGCCATCTTTTCCTCTTCAAGATGATAAGAGGTAACTTTAAAATAACTTTTGGCGCGTTGATAAAATGTTGAGGCGTAAACCCGTTTGATGGCATTCAGCAATTCAATAAGTCGTACCTTCGCATTTTGATGATTATTAGGAAGCATAAATGTATCATAGACACCAGCAAAAGGATAATATTCTGAATCTTCCAATAGGCTCGAAGAACGCACGGCCAGTGGGATATGAATAAAATCCAAAAAATCCGCTAAATCCCTTAGAATCTGTTCTGGAAATTTTTTAGCTTTTAAAAATCTTTGAGTAATCTCTTTATCATCAATCGACTTTAAGGCAAAATTGCGCAGGTTATTATCATCAAGGAACTGATCAAATACATCCGTTCCTAAGACGACCCCAGGCGGAATATTAATATTAATACCATCGAACCTATCATTTACTTTGTAGTTATAAATTAGATTATTTACAAAACTTAATCCGCGAGCCTTTCCACCAAGCGAGCCACCGCCAATTCGAGCAAAACTACTAAATGGATAAAATGATTCTTTTTTAAAATCTGTGATAATACCTCTTTGCCGTATCCTTCTATACTCATTCAATGAAGAAATCAAATCTTGTCTTAAAGCTTCCAGTGATGGGAAATCGGAAACTTTGCGTGGTCGCAATTTATGCGCAAGCCAGAATTCAGTTCTGGCTTTTAACCAATTTGAAAAATGATTTCGCTCACCATGAAATCGAATACTCTCTTCGGGCACAATATGAAGTTGTTTTTCTATAGATATTAAATCATGTGCTCGACCAACTTCTTTTCCGTCGGGAGTACGAAATATAAAATCAC
This sequence comes from bacterium, assembly GCA_046758365.1. Lineage (GTDB taxonomy): Bacteria > Zhuqueibacterota > Zhuqueibacteria > Oceanimicrobiales > Oceanimicrobiaceae > JBHIAC01. The sequence continues at coordinate 8,381 of JBHIAC010000010.1, read as the reverse complement.
CAAAACCAAATTGTTCAAACATAAATTGACGTAACTCGTGTAGCAGAGTAGGAGAATTTTTTATTACAAATGAGGCGCCTACCTCATTAGCCTTTGGTTCATTTTCAGGCAAATTAGATTGAAGCAAAATTGGAATATCCCGATGCTCTCGCTTAACCCTTCTGGCAAAATCTAATCCTGCCTGAGGATCAGCCTTCCCTTTGTGCTTGAAATCAATATCTGAAATAATCCCCAAAACGTAATCCTTATATTTCGAAAAATAATTCCATGCTTCTTCAAAGTTTGTACATAAAAGAATTTTAGGTCTTGCCCGCATTCTTAAAAATTTATGAGATATATTAATACCTTCTGAAATCAGGCGTTGTGCCTGTTTAAATAATTCCATGTAAATAATTGGCAAGATAGAAGAATAATATTGCACATTATCCTCAATCAATATTATCGATTGCAAGCCGACAGAAAGAGTATCATGGTCAACATTTAAACGGTCTTCCAGGTGTTTTATAATAGCAATTATAATACGAAAATCCCCCTGCCAGATAAATACACTGTCAAATACAGAAGTGTCTTGATATAATAACAAATCTGCCAGCTCTCGATTGTCATAGGCTAATAAAACCACTGGGATGTCAAGACGAGATTGCCGAACTAATTTTGCAAAAGTATGTGCCGGCATATCTTCTATGTGCAAAGTAGTAATAATTAAATCAAAACGCTTTTCCTTATTTGCCAAGTCAATTGCTTCTTTTCCACTGGAAACTTGAGTCAATTCTGGAGCATTACTAAGATTTAATCCTTGGTACTCACCTCGAATAAGCTCATAAAGCCTGCCATCCTCTTCAAATAAATATAAATCATATAAACTTGAAACTAAAAGAATATCTCTAATTCTAAATCGAATTAGGTTTTGAAATTCATGGAATCCAGTACCATACCCACGTTCTACCCAAAGTGGATCGAAAAGACTCATTGTGTGTTTAACATCGTTTTTCATATTACACTAACCTAATTTTATTAGTTAGACTTACTATAATAATAAAATAAATTTAAATATAAAATTCAAGAAGAGAGAATAATCCTGCAAACTTTTTTCGAAATAGTTTAGGGAAGAACGTTGCAAAATTCAAATATATTGAGCGCGTCCCCCCTGAAATACGCAACCCCTCAAGGAATCATTACCAACGGGACCCGGGCTAAAAACAAAAAAATCGGAGAGCTGTTTATTGCTCTCCGATTTGTGAGTGGAAAGAATTGGAGAATTAAACTAAACCCTGATCAAGCATGGCATCAGCTACTTTAAGGAAACCGCCAATGTTAGCACCATTTAAATAATTTCCGGGTGAACCGAACCTTTCGGCTATTTCGACACAAGTCTTATGGATACTTTTCATAATTTGATGCAAACGATTGTCAACTTCTTCTCTTGACCATGGAAAGCGCATGCTGTTCTGGGACATTTCCAATCCCGAAACAGCAACCCCTCCTGCATTGGCGGCTTTGGCCGGTCCGTAAAGAATGCCTGCTTCCAGGAAAAGTTTTACCCCTTCAAGGGTTGTTGGCATATTAGCCCCTTCCGATACAACATACACGCCGTTATTAAGAAGATTTTGGGCGTCTTTTTCGTTGATTTCATTTTGAGTTGCACTCGGAAATGCACAATCGGCTTTTTGATTCCATAAGGGATTATAATCCAAAGTTGGATCCTCTGGCGTATAAATTACATTAGGATATTTTTCAGCATATTCTTTAATTCTGCCGCGACGGATATTTTTTAATTCCTTCACAAATTCTAATTTTTCTGAAGAAATTCCCTTTTCGTCGAAAATATAACCATTCGAATCCGATAAAGTAGTCACTTTTCCACCAAGTTGATTAATTTTTTCTACGGTGTATTGAGCCACATTTCCACTACCAGATACCAAACAGGTTTTACCTTCAAGGGTCTCTCCTTTGGTGGCTAACATTTCGGCTGCAAAATAAACTGAACCATAGCCCGTGGCCTCAGGACGAATTAGGGAACCACCCCAGTTTAGGCCTTTTCCAGTAAGCACCCCGGTAAATTCATTTGTTAATTTTTTATATTGGCCAAACAAATAACCAATTTCCCGGCCGCCCACGCCAATATCGCCAGCCGGCACATCGGTATTGGGTCCAATATGTCGATATAACTCATTCATAAAACTCTGACAAAAACGCATAACTTCATTGTCACTTTTGCCTTTCGGATCAAAATCAGAGCCGCCTTTACCACCCCCCATCGGTAAAGTTGTGAGACTATTCTTAAAAACTTGTTCAAAGGCCAAAAATTTTAAAATTCCTAAATTGACCGAAGGATGGAAACGCAGTCCACCTTTGTAAGGACCAATGGCGCTGTTCATCTGGATGCGGAAACCGCGATTAACATGAATTTCACCCTGATCGTCCACCCAAGGAACTCGAAACATAATGACTCGCTCAGGTTCAATTATCCTTTCAAAAATTTTTGCAGAACGATATTCGGGATGTCTTTTGAAAACCAGATCCAGCGATTCTGCCACCTCTTCAACCGCTTGATGAAATTCTGGTTCGTTAGGATTCTTGGCCTTGACTTCAGCCATTAAATTTTTGACGTATTCGGACATAAAATCCTCCTCTTGTTTTCTTTCTTACTTATCTTATTAAATTGAACTTTGCTGTTTATTAAAATTCAAAACAGAAACATTTTACTCAAAAAATATGCCAAATTATTATTTTTTATATTTAAAATAATTTAAAGGTAACATATTGATTTTATTAAAAGATTATCTTAGAGGTGCTAAGAGTTATTTCTTTTATCAATAATTTTTCTCACTTTTGAGAATAGTTCTCTTCTTTCATCTCATTTTTGGGAGAAATCTTTGATAAACTTAGCTCGGCGAAGCCGCAATTCAATTAAAGTAATTGAACAATGATTTACTTTTTACTGAACCCAATTCGGCAAAGCTTTCATAGTTATATCAAAAACAGGAATCGCTAATAAGTAAACCAACGCAGTAATTAATACAGCTCCAATCAAATTTAATACAACACCAGCTTTAGCCATATTAGATATAGAAACGCATCCAGAGCCAAAGATAACGGCATTGGGCGGAGTAGCCACCGGCAGCATAAAGGCACAAGACGCGGACATAGTTGCAGGAATCATTAGTAGAAAAGGATGCGTGTTCATGGCTATAGCGGTAGCTGCTAAAATTGGCATAAAAAGGGTCGTCATGGCTGTGTTTGAGGTTATTTCTGTGAGAAATGTGAGCATGAGACAAATAATTAAAATCATGACTATCACAGGAATCCTGCTTAAAAGGGTTAATTGCGAACCTATCCAGACAGCCAATCCTGTGGTTTGGAATCCTTTCGCTAATGCAATTCCGCCACCAAATAGTATTAAAAGACCCCAGGGAATTTTAACAGCCCAATTCCAATCTAAAAGAAACTCCCCTCGCTGCCAGTTTACAGGAATGGCAAACATCAGCAGAGCTGCGAATATGGCAACGGTAGTATCACTTACCCAATGGGAAATCCCCAACAAATTGGACCAGCCTGGTATGACAAAGATACCTAAGTTAATATTCGTGCGGAATATCCACCCCAGGGCTGTTACCAGGAACACCCAAAGTGTCAAACGCTCTCCTCGGCTGATTTTGCCGAGTTTCTTTAACTGTCCCGATATATATTGTCGGCCTCCAGCCAGTTCTTTTAAGGATATAGGAAATATTATTCGGGTCAGAAAAATCCATATAAGTGGAATGAAAAGCACCACCAGCGGTATCCCAATTAGCATCCATTGAAAAAATTTTATCGGAGGGGCTTGCGGGTAAAGCGACGCTACGGCTCCAGCGAAAATAACGTTTGGCGGGGTACCAATTAACGTACCAATTCCTCCAACGCTAGCGGAGTAAGCAATCCCGAGCATCAATGCTATTCGAATATTCTGGTCAAACCCGCTTGACGGCTCACTCTTTTTTTCTTTTTCTAATTCGGAAAAATGAAGCACTACCGCCAGGGCAATAGGATACATCATCAGGGTGGTCGAAGTGTTAGAAATCCACATAGATATGAAAGCGGTTGCAACCATGAAGCCTAAAATCACACGCCGTGGACTGGTTCCAATAATGCTCACAATCCGCAAAGCCAAACGTTTGTGCAACCCCCATTTCTGCATGGTCACAGCCAAAAAAAAGCCTCCCATAAATAAAAATATGATACTGTCGGCATAACTGGGTGCAACCTCTTTATAATTCATGATTCCAAGGATGGGAAAAAAGGCTAATGGAATTAAAGCGGTTGCCGGAATTGGTAGGGCCTCTGTAATCCACCACCAGGCCATAAGAACGGCCACCGCTAATGTTTTATGGGCTTCTGCGGATAGCTCCGACGGCTGGGGCAATAGAACTATCAATAAGAAAATCGGAATTCCAAGATATAAGCCAATTCTCTGGCGTACTGTGTAAGAAGATTTCTTTGTGTCTCCGTTCGTGGCCATTCCTTAATTAAACAGCAGCCTTTTCCTCATGGACTTTCTTTTCTTTTTCAATAATTATTTTATTGTTTCCGTTTTGCTGGATCGAGTTGGTTACGCTTTCAACAATTTCTTGCACCTTGGGTAAAGTTCTGTTATAACAAATTTCCCCGTTGATAATAATCGAAGGGACAGAAATCATCATAAAAATTCCTTTTAAGGCGGACTTAAAAGAAGGTCGGTATTTCCAGATATCTTTAAGTATTTTAGGATATAAGTACAACTGATTTCTGGGATCGACGACTGTAATTTCAACAGCGTCACCAAAATGCTCATTTAAAGCCTGTAGAATTTCTCCCATATCTTCTTTAATTTTTCTAGTTTCAGCAAAGACAGGATTTCCACAAAATTTTGTGTTGTCCCCTTCCAACTTGCCGCAGCAGCCACTGCCCGTCATTTGGGCATCGGTTTCACGAATTAAAATAATGGATGGCTTAGTTATGCTCATTTTCAATATATTAGTATGGAATATTTACCTAAACATTATTATTTTGATACTGGCTCAGGTTTAAAAGATAACTGCTTGGAATTGATTATGGATTTTCTAAAGACAATAATGCTCTCTACAATAAACCATAAGATCATAAATAATATGATGGTACCAACAATCAGAAGCGGCCATTTTTTTTTGCTCCAGAAATCGCCTAAATTGAGCACCATAGCCCAAAGAGTCATCGAAAGCATTAAAATCATAGGCACTAAAGTATAAACAATTGGCTTTCCTTTTTTTAACAGATAAATGGAAACCGAAAGCAGAACAATGCCCGCTAAAATTTGATTGGTGGTACCAAAGAGACCCCAAAGAGTCAGGCCGGCTGATTTTTTAACTATTGCTCCAGTGGATGGGTCCACTATTTCTACCTTCATTAGAGCAAAAAAGGCGATGGCTATAACTGCAATCGCGGCTGCTAAGAATCGATTCGAAAGGAGTTTAATATTTAAACTATTTCCGAGCTCTTCAATATTAAATCGCAAAAGTCGTGTGGCGGAATCCAAAGTGGTGAGAGCAAACCCAACGACTACAACCGCCACGAACGCTTCAGCGAAGGTCTGAGAAATTCCCAGATGCGAAATAAATTTCCCAGCCCCTTGAACAAAGGCGTTAATTTCAGGCCCTAGACTGGAGGCTGTTCCCCAGGATTTGTAGTGTTCCAGCCAGACTTCCCTTGAAGCTAATCCGGCCGTACAGGCTAGCACCGCCATTAATCCTAAAATACCTTCCGCAACAGCACCCCCGTAACCAATGAGACGGGCATCTGGTTCTTTGTTAATTTGCTTGGCTGTCGTTCCTGAAGAAACCAAACTATGAAATCCTGAAATAGCCCCGCAGGCTACCATGATGAAAATGAAAGGAAATAGAGGCGGCAGGCCTGTACTATGATGATTGATTGCAGGTGCCGCAATCGTGGGTTGAGATATGAAAAGTCCTAAATACATGGCGGCTAAACCTATATAGAGCAAAAATGAGTTGATATAATCGCGCGGTTGAAGAAGCAGCCAAACCGGTAATACCGAGGCCACAAACGCATAACCTAAGAGAATGTAAATCCAGGTGTCATGTGAAATTCCAGTAACCGGATACTTAATGCCTAAAGCTGTGGTGAGTAACATTAAAATAACGCCGATGAGGGTAATTGGTCCGATAGGCAAACCACGTTTGTAAACACCCAAACCGACTGCCATGGCAATCAGCATGAGGGAAAAAACAGGAACAACGGCTTCAGGATTAAAGGCTTCACTAAATAGAGTGGCGATAACAATAGCAAAAACCCCCATTGCTAGGGCAATCAAGAAAAATATAATAAGCAGAAACAGCAAACGCGCCCGCGGCCCAATAATGCTTTCGGCAATGTCCCCTATGGAACGACCGCGATTTCTCATAGAAATAGCCAGAGCCGAAAAATCATGAACGCCCCCAAAAAATATGGTGCCCAAAAATACCCAAAGAAAAGCAGGCAACCAGCCCCAAATGACGGCAATGGCTGGACCTAAAATGGGTCCCAAACCGGTAATCGAAGCAAAATGATGTCCAAACAGCACAGGCTTTCTAGTAGGTACATAATCGATACCATCGGTCATGGTGTGAGCCGGGGTTTTAGCATCGGGGTCTAAAGCAAAAATTCGGTGTGCAATGAATTTGGCGTAGGTGAAATAAGCCAGAACAAAAATTCCGAGAGTAATCAGTGCGGTAAGTGCAGCATTCACAATTTCCCTCCTGAATTAAATCCTAAAACACACTTAAAGATTTCATATTTACTCATGTAAGTTCTCAAATAATTATAAAGACTTATAAAATATTCTATTTATGACGTTGGGGTTTTACACCCACATCATCAATATTATTCATTGTTTTATTGGCCACCTTAACCTTTTTCCATTTCCAACCAAACAGGGCTGTGCCCAATCTTCTTGTCCAGCGGCGTTTGCTCATTTTTCTTTTTAACCAGCTCTGCTGGTTTCTATGCGACCTATCATCTCGCTGGGTATGCTTTTTTCCTGTTTGCACAACTGAGATATCTTTAACATTTTGATTGTATTGTTGTCGCCTCTTTTCTTCTTCAAAAAGCTCTTCAGGTGTGCAAATACCTTTACGTACTAAAATATTTACTACGGTTTCCAGAGAAATAATATCTGCTATGGGTAAAGTTTGCGTCATCTTAATTTCTTTATGTTGGCTTTTATGATTTTGATTCATTGATGTTTCCTCCAGGATGCAACTCGATTCAACTTTCGATTTTAATTAGTCAGATTCACACCAGTATTTACTTGAAAGTTTCTTTTTCCTCCCATTCACATAAATCATATACTACACATTGTCCGCATTTAGGTTTTTTGGCCTGACAGGTATATCGTCCGTGCCACTGTAATAGTAAATTACTGCGGTGCCATCTCTCTTTTGGTAAGAGTTCACAAAGTCGTGTTTCGATTTTATCCGGGTCTTTTATATTTACCAAACCAAGTCGATTAGGTACACGAATAGTGTGGGTATCTACACCGATAGCAGGTACCCCCATAGCGTTCGATAAAACTATATTAGCCGTCTTCCGTCCCACCCCTGGCAGCTTAGTCAACTCTTCTACTGTATTTGGTAATTCCCCGTTAAATTCTTCTACCAATGTTTTACAACATGCTTCAATACTTTTAGCCTTACTGCGGTAGAAACCCGTTGGACGTATGTCCTCCTCCAACTCGGAAAGATCAACCATTAAATAAGCGGCAGGATTGGGGTACTTTTTAAATAAACTTTTGGTAACCTGATTTACCCGTTCGTCCGTGCACTGGGCAGCTAAAATTGTGGCAATTAAAAGCTCAAATGGAGAAGAAAAATTGAGTTCGAGATGGGCGTTTGGATAGGCTTTGTCCAGTTTGTCAACGATCTCTAGTGTGCGCTTACGTAAATCTGTTGCCAAATTCTCCCTCATTAATTTTGATATTTAAACGTAATAAATTTAATTTATTTATGAGAGAAAGTCAAGGAATTTTATGGGGCATCTGGCAAGTTAAAATCATTTTGTTACGGAATGACATTGATTTTATGCTCTATTAACATACGTGTTAATGATTGATAAATTTTTACTTGACTTCTTACAATTTATTAATTATCTTAAATAAAAGTTATCGCAATAATGTTATTCGTCACTCCGATTCCACGATCACCACCGATTCCGGGCCTCGTACAGAAAGGGAGATAACTTAAACACAAACTAAAAGAAATAGTAAGAGTAATCACCTCTCGACAGGGGGCGAGAATGAGCTCCTTAATTTCTGAACCTCAAAACCCAAACAAACCGAAACTTCTTAACCAGGTTCGAGAAGCTATCCGCACCCGGCACTATAGCCGGCGCAC
>JBHIAC010000009.1:0-48693 GCA_046758365.1 bacterium | reverse complement strand
TTAATTATTTATCTAATTAGGGAAGGAATTCTTTATAATTTACCTAAATAATTTTTAGCTTCCTGAATAAATTCGCTATTTGGATATTCGCGAATCAAACGTGCAAAAGATTCTCTAGCTCTATCCCCTGCACCAATTTTTAGATAAGCCTTTCCCAGAAGAAATAAAGAATCATCCTTTTTAAATGAACGTTCAAAACTCAAAACTTTATAAAAAGCATCGATAGATTCTTGATAGCGATTCATAGCCAAATAGCATTCACCAATCCAATACTGGCAATTACTAGCTAATGAATGCTTGGGATATTGTTGGAGCAAAAGTTGAAAAAGCGAAATAGCTTCCATGTGCTGCTTGTTGTAAAAATTCGTTAATGCCTCTTCATAGATCTCGGAAAATCCAGACATAGAGGAGCTCTTTCTAATTGAAACCGATGGCTCTTTAGCTGCAGTTCTCTCAAGCGAGGCTACTTTTTTCTTTTGCTCGTTTAATTTATCTCGCAATTTAGATATTTCCTCTTCTTTAGAATCTATCTGTTCAGTGATTTCATCAACTCTAGATTTCAACCTAACATATTCTTCCATATCTTTGGTTTCTTGTTCAACATTTAAAGGATTGTTTGGTTCTCTTTCATCTGGCATTGCCTCGTTTTCTACTTCATAGAACGGAACTTTTTCCATTGCAATAACTTGTGACTTACCGGTTTCATTTTTATGCAGACTGTAGATAACACCTGTTCGAATATTCAGGAAGCCATCATTGGATTTACCTTCGTTATTTAAAGATATATTGTCAAGGTTATCACCTGTTATAAATCTATAATCAGCGCCAATGAGCCAATTAATTTGGCGGCTTAGTTGAACCTTAAGTCCACCTCCACCGAAAAAAGCTGCATCGGAAAATCGACCAGCTCCTGAATTATGTACATGAAAATTTAGTAAACCAGCTCCTAATGACAAGTATGGACGAATCGGGCCTTTGGATAAGATTTCGAAATTACCCTTTAAGTCGACATTTATTATATCAGTAGTATTAGATACAGAAGAGGGCATCTTATATTTTAATTGATTATAACCAAGAGCAAAACCAAGGTCTGCAAATTCTAAAATCCTATATGTAACTAAACCTTCAAAACCTATACCAATCCCTACGCTTGTCCTGTCTCCATAGAGCCTTTGTCCGCCAACATTTAACCCAAATCCTAACTTATCTTTCGATATCTGTGAAAAGGAAACAGTTGCGAAAAAAAATAGGAAAAAAGCCAAGCACAAAGATGTAAGATTCCTATTCATCGTAAACCTCTTTAAAATATGAGATGAGTTCATTAGGTAAAACTTCTTCAATGGTAACTTTGCGGTTAGTATATATATTATAAGCATCAACTAATTCTTCTAATTTATTTTTATAATAGACCATTTTTTTTTCTGAATAGGGATCTTTAGCAATTTTTCTTATTTCCAATATTGTATTTCCTATCTGCTCAAAATAATATTTTGACATAGATTCAGTGATTAAGTTTTTAACTGAATTCTCAACATCTTGTTCTTTGTCCTTTAAAAATTTTATGGTATTTTTTAGATGAAACAGGTTTAACTCTTTGACCAATTTACTATTAATTCCCAAATAAACAAGTACTGATGGGTGTTTCTGATAATATTCAGTTTTAACTGCGATATTAGTAAGAAGATATTGCTCGATGATTACCCGTTCTCCAATGGTTATTTTTCTATGGGAAGCATATTGGAGAGAATTTACATCTTTACTGTATTTCACTTGAATCATTAAATCTGAGAAGGAGAAATATAGAAGTTCTTTCATAGGCATAATCGAAATGGTCGTTGAAATCTTCATAATTAATTTATGTTCTAGGCAAAACAAAGACCATGCCAACAACTATAAGGCCTATGATTATAGGTAACTAGTTATTTTTTTTAAGCATAAATTCTTTCCTTTCTTACAAGTGATATTTAAAAATTATCAAAACTGTATTTTAATGATTCAACTTGAATTTAATGAGACAATTTGACTTTTTTATTATTCATTTGAAAGTGCCAGATTTATTACTTGATCCATCTCGCCAACAAAGCAGAGCTCAAGTTCTTTTCGTATTTCTTCGGGGACTTCCTCAAAATCTTTTTGGTTTTTTTCAGGTAGAATAACTTTTTTAATACCAGCACGATGAGCGGCCAGTACTTTTTCTTTGATTCCACCAACAGGTAGAACTAATCCTCTAAGTGTAATTTCTCCAGTCATTGCGACATTATTGTTAACTAATCTATTAGTAAAAATAGAGACCAAGGCTGTAAAGATAGTGATTCCAGCAGAAGGGCCGTCTTTGGGAATAGAACCCGCTGGTATGTGAATATGGATATCGTTTTTCTTAAAATCCTCTTCATCAATTTTTAGATGACTAGCTTTAGATCTAATATAACTTAAAGCTGCTTGCGCTGATTCTTTCATAACATCGCCTAGAGAACCTGTCATAATAAGATCACCTTTACCTCTCATTTTGGTCGCTTCAATAAATAAAATGTCACCCCCAGCAGGTGTCCAGGCCATTCCAGTAGCTACCCCTGGTCTAGAGGTTCTTTCAGCAACTTCTGAAAAGTATTTGATGGGACCCAAATATTGGGAAAGCACTTCTTTGGTGACAGTTTTTGTCTCGGTTTTGCCTTCAACGACTTCCTTAGCTACACCACGACAAACGGAAGCAATTTCCCGCTCCAAATTCCGCACCCCCGCTTCTCGAGTATAAGAATTAATAATTTCAATAAGAGCATCTTCTTCAAATTTAATTTGTTCGTTTGTTAAACCATGGGCTTCAAGTTGTTTTGGAATTAAATACCTTTGAGCAATTTTTAGTTTTTCATCCTCTGTGTAGCCTGGCAACTCCAAAATTTCCATTCTATCTTTAAGCGCAGGCAAAATTGGATCTGCAAGATTCGCAGTAGCTATAAACATTACCTTTGATAAATCAAATGGTACCTCAAGATAATGGTCTGAGAAAGTTGAATTTTGTTCAGGGTCCAAAACTTCAAGCAGGGCTGAGGATGGGTCCCCTCGAAAGTCCATACCCACTTTATCTATTTCATCTAACATATATACCGGGTTATTTGAATCAATCTTTTTTAGTCCTTGAATTATGCGACCTGGTAGAGCGCCAATGTAAGTTCTGCGATGCCCTCTGATTTCTGCTTCATCCCGAACACCTCCTAATGAATTTCTCACAAACTTTCTCCCAAGGGCTCTTGCTATTGATTTCCCAAGCGATGTTTTACCCACCCCAGGAGGACCAACAAAACATAAAATTGGCCCTTTCATATCATTTTTTAATTTTCGAACGGCTAAATATTCTATAATTCTATTTTTAACTTTTTTTAAGCCATAATGATCTTCGTCCAAAACTTTTTGAGCCGCCTTTACATCCATGTTATCCGCTGTGCTATTACTCCATGGAAGTTCAATCAACCAATCCAAATAAGTTCGAGAAACCGTATATTCTGCTGCCGCAGGTGGCATTTTCGATAGCCTATCTAATTCTTTTTCCGCTACCTTTTCAACATCTTCTGGCATTTTTGCCTCTTTGATACGATGACGCAGTTCATTAATTTCAGCGGTACGCTCATCCTGATCTTCACCGAGTTCTTTTTTAATGGCTCTTAACTGTTCTCTAAGGTAATATTCACGTTGTGTTTTATTAATTTCTCCTTGAACTTCTGATTGTATTTTACTGCTTAATTCTAAAATTTGTAGTTCTTTAGTAAGAAGATAAGTTACTTTTTCCAATCTTGCCTTAATGTCAACAAATTCCAAAATAGATTGCTTTTCAGGCGTGGAAATATTTAAGTTCCAGGTAATAATATCTGCTAATCGGCCCGGTTCGTCGGTATTGGCTACAAACATAGCGTGTTCTGGCGTAAGATAAGGTGCCAATCCAACAACCTTTTGAAAAAGTCCCTTAAGGTTACCAATCAAGGCTTCAATATCAACCCCCTCCACTTGCTTCTCAATTTGAGGTTGAACCAAGGCTTTTAAAAATGGTTCAGTTTGGGAATAATTAATAATTCGGGCACGGCTTATTCCTTGAACCATGACGCTTTGCGTTCGATCTGGCATTTTGAAAACTTTCATAATTATAGCAATAGTGCCCCAATGATACAAATCCTTTGTTCCTGGATCATCAACTTTGCCATCCTGTTGCGCAACTAAGACAATAAATTTGCTACCCTCCTTAGATTTTTCAATTAATTTTATTGACTTTTCCCGTCCCACAGACAAAGGAAGAATTTGTTGAGGAAACACAACTGTATTTCTAAGAGGGAGAACGGGTAATACCTTGGGCATGTTAAATTTCATTGCAATAGTTTTATCTGATGAATCTATATCCTCATCTGTGGTATTTTCCGAGTTTAACTCTTCTATTTCATCAAATTGGTGATTTTCATTTTTCATAATTTTATGAATCCTCTGATTGTGTCAATAAGTCAGGATATAAGTTAATTATTTATGACATTACTGCAAAAAGCTAACCTTCTTATTTTATAATTAAGTTAGTATTAATAGGGTTAAATAACTCATAAAAAAACAACCATACTTCAAAGACTCAAAGAAGGTTAGCTTTTGATTCATTTCTCTTTTTGCAGTATACACATATATTCTTTATGCAACTTTTGTACCAATATATTTTATGCTTTCTTAAGTAAATAATTATTAAAAGTTTATATTAATACTTATTTCGCTATAAATTTTTTATTAAAATTTTTTTGAAAAAGTAAGATTAATTGTCATAGTTTATGTTTTTATTTGCAAAAATGTCGGGCATTTTTTAACCGGAATAATTTATACCCACAAGTACACAAAGTTAATATAAATGTGGTAGAATTTAAGAATAATTCAGGTTAAGTTTTGAGATAAAAGTTTAGAAACTTTTTCTAATATTTCTTGATCACCCTCATGAAAAGAATCCTTAAAATCGCTATCGATATCAATTTCTCCAAAGACCTTATCATCAACAATTATAGGTACAACAATTTCAGATTGTGTTTCTACACTACAGGCCAAGTAGCGTGGATCTGAATTAACATCTGGCACAATTATGGATTTCGTCTCCATTGCAGCAGCCCCACAAATTCCTTGGCCCAAAGGTATTCTGGTGGGTGGTGAAGGTTTACCTAAATAATTGTGTAGTACTAATTCGTCACCCTCTAATAGATAAATTCCAACCCAAGTGTATTTAGGATTGCTTTGTTTTAAAAGTATAACAGCTTTTTTAAAAATTTCGTCACCATTGGAATTAATTGAAATAAATGATTCTAAATCCTTAGCTAAATTAATTCCAACAAGGTACTCTATACCTCTAAAATAACCTTGATGCCCCATACCAACTAATTGTTTAACACATACATCTTGTATTACAGAATGCTTGCGAAATTCTTCTCGTTGATGAATGTCGGATAGATGAACTTCTACCGTTGGCAAATTTACAGAGGCAATGGCATCTCGTAAAGAATAGCTGTAGTGAGTGAGAGCACCAGGGTTAATCACCAAGCCTTGAGCCCATTTTCTATTTTCATGGATAAAATCAATGATGGCTCCTTCATAATTTGATTGAAAAGTTTTGACTTTAACATTCATTTTTTGGGCGAATCTCTCGATTGTAGCATTTAGCTCTTTTAGAGTCATTTTCCCATAAACTTCGGGTTCTCGCTCCCCTAAAAGATTCAAATTTGGTCCGTGTATTACTATAAGTCTACTCATCTTTTCTCGTGAAGGGCACAGACAATTTTGTCAGCAATCTGTACTGGAGGCATTTTATTTTCGCAATTTAAAATAATATCAGCACTTTCATAAAATGGTTCTCTTTCACACAACAATTTTTTTATTTCATATTTGCCTGTAGCTCCGATCTTTTCTTGAACTAGAGGTCTTTTTTTGTCACCAAAAATTCTTGATATTAGCGACTTGATATCCCATTTTAAATAAATAATGATTCCTGATTTTTTTATAACCTCCCAATTTTCTTGACGAATAATAGCCCCACCGCCTAAAGCTATCACAAAATTATCTTTAAGGGCAACTTCTTTTACTACACCTGATTCAATCTCTCTAAAATATTTTTCTCCTTTTTCTAAGAATATTTTTGAAATGGATTTATCTAATTTCATTTCAATTAAAACATCGGTATCAATAAAATTTCGATTCAACTTCTTGGCTAATATTTTACCAACCGTGCTTTTACCCGCGCCCATAAAACCAATTAGATATATATTTTTCTTAAATTTCCGATATTTTTTCCCACCGTTCATAGGTCTCTTTTATTTCGTTTATAGAATCTCCGCCAAATTTTTCTAAAAATGCATCAGCTAAAACTAACGCTAAAATCGCTTCACCTATAATAGAAGCGGCTGGAACAGCGCAAACATCACTTCGTTCCACATGGGCTTGAGCCTTCTCTTTTGTGACTATATCCACCGAATCTAATGGTCTCATCAAAGTCGAAATAGGTTTCATGGCCACCCGCACTACCAGCGGCATCCCATTGGTAATCCCGCCTTCCAAGCCACCTGCGTGGTTGCTGCTTCTATAATATTTTATCTCGTCCGCATAATAAATTTGGTCATGAACCTGAGAGCCAAATTTCGAGGCTGCTTCAAACCCCAATCCAATTTCCACACCTTTCATGGCTGGAATGCTCATCATTGCATAGGCAATACGGGCGTCCAATTTTCGTTCCCAGTGGACGTGACTGCCCAAGCCCACTGGCAAATGCAACGCAGCGACTTCAAATATTCCCCCAACAGTATCGCGTTGCTTTTTGGCTTCATCAATTTTCGCAATCATTTGTGATTCAATGATGCTATCAATGCAGCGAACAGCAGAATTGTCGGCCTTGTGGCTTATTTCTTCTAATTTAAAATCTAATATTGTATTTAAGTTCTTTCCACCCATATTTGCTAACGTGAAGGAACTTCTGATCGAATGGATTTGAAGCACATGACTTACAATCTTGATAGCGAATTCCTCTAAGAATTTTTTGGCAATGCTTCCCAAAGCCACCCGCATGGCAGTTTCCCGAGCACTAGCCCTTTCAAAAATATTACGGAGATCTTTGTGTCCATATTTTACCGCGCCTGCATAATCTGCATGCCCAGGACGTGGTACGGTCACCGGCTTGATGGCTTCTCCTGAATCTTCTACCGCCATTATATTTTGCCAATTTTTCCAGTCTTTATTCTCTAAAAGCAGTGTAATAGGGCTTCCTACGGTTTTTCCAAATCGCACCCCGGAAATTATTCGAGCACGATCTCTTTCTATTTTCATGCGGCCTCCCCGACCATAGCCCATCTGCCTTCGTTGAAGCTCCTTGAGTATATCGTCTTCACTAATTTTTAAGCCTGCTGGTATACCCTCAATGATACCAACCAGTCCTTGACCGTGTGACTCTCCAGCAGTTAAAATTCTAATGTTTCCCATAGTCTTTTAATTTTTGAGTAAGTTTTGATTTAAGTTCATTAAAAAAATTTTCAATGGGAATTCGCATACTAGTCCAAATATTCATTGCTTCCACGCCCTGAAAAATTAGCATTTCTAACCCGCCCATAGTATTTGCACCTGCAGACCGTGCTGCTTTTAAAAATTTCGTCTCAGCCGGATTGTAAACCAAATCTATAACCGTTAAATCTGGTGAGATAATATCCAAAGAAATGGGGGTTGCTTCAACCGCCGGCCACATACCTAAGGGAGTCGTGTTGATTAATATTTCCAAAGATTCAACTGCATTTCTTTGAATATTACGTGATAACTTGCCAACAACAATATTTTGAAATCCAGTTCCTTTACAAACCTCATTGGCCAAAAGTTCAGCTCGGTTGGGAGTACGATTCAAAACCCACAATTTCTTTAGACCGTGGCGAATTAAAGAATATACCACGGCCCGGGCTGCGCCTCCAGCGCCTAACACTAAAGCAAATTTTTCATTGATGTCAATGTTTCTATTTATAAGGGCCTGTATAAAACCGATGCCATCTGTGTTATAACCATATAGCTTATTATTATTAATCAAAACGGTATTGACAGCGCCTATCCATTGGGCTTCCTCATGTATTTCATCTAAATATGAGACTATTATCTGCTTATATGGAATGGTTACATTAAAACCTGTAAAGCCGAGTGTTTTCATACTTTGAATTACAGCATCAAGCTTTTCTTTTGTTACTTCCAAATCATGGTAACAACCTTTCATGTCAATTTTGTTTAATAAAAATTCATGTAAAATAGGAGATAATGAATGTCCCAAAGGATAACCAATAATTCCAAAATGTTTTTCTTTTACTTCAACCATAGATTACCTTTTTTAATTGTTCAAAAAATTCTGGAAAACTCACCCTGATACAATCAGCATTTTTAATGCTACTCTGTTGATCAGCAATTAACCCGGCTACTGCAAAAGCCATAGATATACGGTGGTCGTTGAAGCTATCTAAGTCAGCACTTTTCAATTTGACTGGACCCTGAATGATAAATCCATCTTCTAATTCTTCAACTTTAGCTCCCATGTTTCTTAAATTATGTGTCACTGTGCGAATTCTGTCAGATTCTTTATAACGTAACTCCATCGCATCTCGAATTACTGTTGTACCCTCTGCCTGAGTTGCCAACACTGCCAATATAGGAATTTCGTCAATTATTTGAGGAATAAGTGAACCTCCAACATTCACACCTTTTAATTTTGAATTTCTGACGAAGATATCAGCCATCAGCTCATTATTGATATTAGTGATATTGGCAATATTTATATCAGCTCCCATATCACATAGTAAGGTCAATAATGCTTTACGGCTGGGATTGATTCCAACTTTTTCGATTTTCAATTTCGAATTTTTTACTAAAATTGCGGCAGCTATAAAAAAAGCTGCTAACGATAAATCACAAGGCACAAATATCGTTTGAGCTTGTAATTTTGCTGGGCCAGAAACAGAAACCTTTAGCTCCTCTTTTTCAATATTAGCACCAAAAATTTGCAGCATTCGCTCCGTATGATCACGGGAGAGATATGGCTCACAAATTTCAGTCGTACCTTCGGCAAAGAGTCCAGCAAAAAGTAAACATGATTTTACCTGAGCGCTGGCCATGGGCAGCGTATAATTTAGTGGAACTAATCTTCCTCCTTTTATGAAAAGTGGAGCATATTCATCTTTAACAGCCTCAATGTGAGCCCCCATTTGTCTCAATGGTTTAATTATTCGAGACATGGGTCGCTTTCGTAGAGATTCGTCTCCAGTTATCGTGGATGAGAATTTTTGCCCCGCTAAAATCCCTGTAAGCAGTCGTATTGTTGTGCCAGAGTTTCCGGCATTTAATAGGCCATTATATTCTCGTAAACCCAATAATCCCCTACCGTACACCAGGGTCCGATTTTTTTTATCTTCAATTTGAACTCCTAGATTTTTAAGACAGGTTGCTGTACTTTGTATATCAGCTCCATCCGAAAGGTTTTCTATTTCAGTTGTCCCTTCAGAGATGGCTCCTATCATCAAGGCTCGGTGAGATACAGACTTATCACCAGGTAGTTTTACTGTCCCTGAAATCTTTTTTGCTGGTAAAATTATGTAATCCATAAGGTATTAATCAATTACACATTTTGTTATTTAAATGTGGCTTCTACAAATATTTCTTTTAATTTTTGAGATTCTTTTGTATATTTATTCAAAACAAAATAACCTATTTTATGTAATTAATGTTATTTTGTCTGAAAGACTTCAATTAAGGATAGACTTATGGAACAAATCATGATCAAAATACCCAAGGATGTCTTAATCGAAATTCTTCGAAATTTATCAAAAAAGGATCTAAAGGAATTACTTCTTGAAACTAATACTCCAACTACCCTGATTCCCACAAGAGTCAATTCTGAATCCCTTGATCAATTAACTGGCATCATATCTATGGGGGGGGAACGCCCTTAAAGATACAGAAGCAATCTATGAATAGTATAATCATTGACTCAAATTTTCTTATTGGTCTATTAGACGATCAAGATATTTGGCATTCAAAAGCAACTAATATCAAAACTGAAATTCAAAATCAAAAGCTTACTATTGTATACTTTGATTGTGTGATAAGTGAATCATTAAGCACTATAGCAAAAAGATTTGAGGGAAAAAAGAGATTTAAAGAATTTCCAAAAACAATAACAAAATTACAAAATTTAGTGTCTGTTAACGAAGTTACTTGGGTTTATCCCGAAGTATAATACATTTACTCTGAAATTATTGAATTAATGATAAAACATCAAGCAAAATTAAACTTTAATGATGCACTTATCGCTATCGTGGCCGATAAAATGAACTTATCACAAATAGCAAGTTTTGATCAAGATTTTGATGAAATTGAATGGCTTAGAAGAATTAAATAAATTCATTCACTCTCTTTTTGAAACCTGAAATCGATTTTTCATAAGAAGTTGCATAGCTTTCTCTCTCTCCGCTTCACTTTCAAAAGCCAATCGGAGCGTGCCGGCCTCCCCTTCTCGGACTTTCAAAATTTCTATATCTTTGATATTAATATTTTCACTGGCTAAAATTGTTGAAATGTTTGCGATCACGCCTGGTCTATCTTCGACCACAATAGATATGTTAAAATGAGGTCGTAAAAATCCACGGGTGTCTTTTGGAATGGAAAGGCGATTTCGAGCGGCGTCATTGAAAATAGGCTTCAGTTTGGAATCCGAAAGTAATTCTTTAATCGTTTTAAGCTCCTCCATAAATTGGTCTATAGCCTCTTTTATGTTATCTTCATTGGTTCTGCAAATGTCGGTCCAAATATGAAAGGGACTCGAAGCCACCCGAGTCATGTCTCTAAACCCCCCTGCTGCTAATTTTAAATATAAAGAATTTTTCTTATTTAGGTTTGAAGCATAATGCATTAAAGTCACGGCTAATATTTGAGGTAATTGACTTACTACGGCGGCAATTTCGTCATGCAACTTAGCTGGTAAAAAAATAACTTTCGCACCTATGGCCTCAATCATTTCAACAAATTTTTCTATCAATTTATTTGGAATAGATTTATTTTCTGTTAGAACGTATACAGCATTTTCAAAAAGAAAAGGGTCGGCATATTCCAACCCTCTTTTTTCCGAGCCTGTCATGGGGTGCCCCCCTAAAAAATAAACGTCTTTTGGCAGGTATTTACTGGCTGTGTTCACAATTTTTACCTTTGTACTTCCAACGTCAGTGATTAAAGTACCTGGTTTTACTTGCTTAGCCACATTTGGCAACTGCATCAAGGTTACTTTGATAGGTGTTGCTAAGATAATTAAATCTACGTCAATTACTCCTTTTTGAATATCTTCACGACGGTAACCTTCGTTTATCAGATCCCGTGATAAGCCCTCTGCAATCACGTGCCCATCATCAATACCAACAATATGGCCAACAACCTGTTTTCTTCTAAGAGCAGCCGCCATAGAGCCTCCAATGAGACCTAATCCAATAATAGATATTTTTTTGAAACTCAATATTATTTCTCAACTTTACTTAAAAATATAAAGTATCCAATAATAAGCCCCATCGAACATAATTATTATAAGCAACCTCTTTTTAATATGCAAGCAAATTCACCAATTTTTCCCAACAGCTTTTGCAATAATCTGGAGTTCCCTCATGAGTTGCTTGAATTGATCAGGATATAAGGACTGAGCTCCATCGGAAAGGGCATTTTCAGGGTCCTGATGGACTTCGATGAGCAAGCCATCCGCTCCTGCTGCAATGGCGGCACGCGCCATGGGTGGCACCTTATCGCGGCGTCCGGTAGCATGGCTGGGGTCGGCAATGATAGGCAGGTGACTCAACTTTTTTATTATTGCTATCGCAGAAATATCCAAGGTATTGCGGGTATAGTTTTCAAATGTTCGAATACCGCGCTCACATAGAATTACCTTATAATTCCCACCAGCCATAATGTATTCCGCTGCCATCAGAGTTTCTTCAATCGTGGCTGCCATACCACGTTTTAATAATATGGGGGTCCTGATTTTTCCCAATTCTCGTAGTAGAGCAAAATTCTGCATATTTCTCGCCCCCACTTGGAGAATGTCCACATATTCTACTAATAGAGGGATCAGGGCGCTTTCCATAACCTCCGAAACGCAGACCATGCCATTTTCATTTGTGGCTTCTCTTAAATATTTCAATCCTTGTTCGCCAAGGCCTTGAAAACTATAAGGTGAAGTGCGAGGTTTAAAAGCACCGCCACGTAATACCGTTGCTCCAGCCTGTTTAACTATTCGTGCAGTTTCTCGAATCTGGTCAAGGCTTTCCACAGAACATGGACCCGCCATCATCACCAATTTGCTTCCACCGACAGTGACATGCTTTATTTTTATCACGGTATCCTCAGGGTGAAAATTCCGACTGGTTAATTTGAACGGTTCAGTGATGCGAATCACTTTGTGGACCCCCGACAGCAATTCCAAAATGCGAGTATCGAGCCCCCGTTTATCTCCAATAGCCCCAAGTACTGTTTGGTTAACTCCCGTTGAACGATGGACATCAAAATTCATCTCAGTTAATTTAGTGATTACCATTTGAATATCATCTTCGGTGGCATTTTCTTCCATTACCACGACCATAGTACTACTCCTCCTTCCGAGTAATGAGTGAAGTAGGTGCAAAAAGGTAGGATCCGATAATCTTTAAATTGTAAGTATTTAAATTACAAATATTTAACTTTAACATGTTCTCGCACTAACCTCATGAATTATTCTTTAAACTATCTTTTTCAAGTTTGCGAAATTCATCAATAATTCTTTCAAAAATTCTACGAACCCCATCACTACTTAAAGGCCCAGAATTTTCATTAACTATACGTGTAATTATTAATTTTTCCCTATCCGGTGAATGAATAGGAAGCCATCTTTGTTTTTTAATATTTCCAATCTCAATAGTAAATTGGGCTCTTTTTTTTAAAAGCCGCAATATCTCGAGATCAACTTCGTCAATCTTGCTGCGCCAGTCTTCAATATCCATGTCAAACTCCTTTCAAAGCAGATTTTACTTCTTGGCCAAAGTGGCACACTGCTTCTAACATGTCCATATAGGCAGTGTACTTTCTTATTAAATTTATAATGGCACTCCCAATAATTACGCCATGACAATATCGCGCAATATCTCTGGCATCCTTTGGATTAGAAACACCAAATCCTACTAAAAATGGATGATTTATTAATTTTCTTATAGATTGAAGATAATCAACTAATCCCTGAGTCACCCCCTTTCGACAACCCGTGACCCCAGTTACCGATACACAATAAATAAAATCACAAGTCAAGTTATCAATAAATTTAATCCGTTTTGTCGGAGTATTTGGCGAAATTAAAAAATTAATGCCCAAATTGCTTCCTTTAAATAAATCCTTGTAATTTAGAAATTCCTCGGGAATAAGATCCGGAATGATCAATCCATCAACGCCTGCCTCTTCTGCATCTTTAATAAATTTTTCAAGCCCATAATTTAGTAAAGGATTCACGTAGCCCATCAAGATAATAGGAATTTGACTTTGCTGTCGTACCATTTGAACTTGATTTAACACAATACTCAAATTCATGCCATTTTTTAAAGCAATTTGTGAAGCCTTCTGAATGGTTGGGCCATCGGCAATGGGGTCAGAGAAAGGTACACCAATCTCTACAAAATTCGCACCAGCTTTTTCGAAGGTCCAAACTAATTCTGGAGTACTGTCCAATTTGGGATAGCCTGCGGTGACAAAAATCGATAACAGTTTTTCCCTCTGGTTTTGCGCTATTTGAAACATCTTTTTTAGTCGATTCAAATGTTTCTCCTCAAATAGTTAAATCATTTTTGGATTTTTTAATATTTCCCATTCGTTCAAACGCTTTGCGCTTCTACACTTAATACAATACTCTGTTTATTGGTTCGGAACATTTCTCAATTTTTTCTCCACTAATTCCACATCTTTATCCCCACGACCAGAAAGACAGACGATTATACATTCATTTGAGGAAGCTTTGGGGGCTAACTTTCTAACCTGTGCCAGAGCATGGGCACTTTCAAGTGCAGGTATAATCCCCTCAGTTTTGGAAAGCAAATAAAAAGCTTCCAGAGCCTCTTCATCGGTTACCGCAACGTATTCCACCCTTCCAGAATCTTTCAAATAGCTGTGTTCAGGTCCCACACCAGGATAATCGAGACCCGCAGAAATTGAATGCGCTTCTCGGATTTGACCGTCCTTAGTTTGTAATAAATAAGAAAAAGCACCATGCAAAACACCCGGCTGACCAAAGCAAAGCGTGGCTGCGTGCTGTATGGTTTCAAA
Source organism: bacterium (assembly GCA_046758365.1). GTDB lineage: Bacteria > Zhuqueibacterota > Zhuqueibacteria > Oceanimicrobiales > Oceanimicrobiaceae > JBHIAC01. The sequence goes on along the minus strand of JBHIAC010000009.1, from coordinate 34,362 downwards.
ACCCAAACCGCCTCCCTCAACTCCGATTAATTTTACGTTTACATCTTCAAGAAAAGGATAAAACATACCCATGGCATTGCTGCCACCGCCGACACAGGCCACAATTTTTTCTGGTAGTTTCGATTCACTTTTTAAAATTTGACTTCGGGTTTCTTTACCTATAACCGATTGAAAATCCCGAACCATGATGGGATACGGGTGAGGGCCTACTACCGAACCAATCAGGTAGAAAGTATCTCGAACATTTGTTACCCAATCTCTGATGGTTTCATTTATGGCATCCTTGAGTGTCTGGCTGCCAGAAGTCACAGGAATGACCTCAGCTCCTAATAACCTCATTCGAAAAACATTGAGTCGCTGACGGTGAGTATCTTCTTCGCCCATATAAATTACACACGCCATGCCAAATTTAGCAGCTACCGTAGCTACCGCAACGCCGTGCTGTCCTGCACCTGTTTCGGCAATGATGCGCCGTTTATCCATTCTTTGGGCTAAAAGAATTTGCCCAAGCGTGTTGTTGATTTTATGAGCGCCAGTATGATTCAAATCTTCTCGTTTCAGATAAATTTTAGCACCCCCCAAGGCCTTTGTTAAGCGGTGGGCATAAGTAAGCGGTGTAGGCCGACCGGAATATTCTTTTAAATAATATTGCAGTTCGTCTTGAAACACGGGATCATTTTTCGCCTCCGAATAGGCCTCTTCCAATTCTGTAATAGCTGGCATGAGAATCTCCGGCACGAATTTCCCGCCATAAGGTCCAAAATGTCCGCCTTTGTCAGGTAAATTTTTATAAAAATCTCTGTTTTTCAATATACTCACCCTATCCAAAATATTTCTAAATTGGCACGCGTATTTACGCAGATGTAACAGATTTACACTGATCTTATTTATTAATTATTAATAAGACTATTGTAAAAAATGAAATTCACCCCCTTATCCATCTCATTCTCGTCATCAGTGTGCCATTTTAATTGTTCTTAAATTTTCTGAACTCCTCAAAAAATGTTTTAAGCTTCTCAGGATCTTTCTTACCAGGAAACGCCTCAACACCGCTGCAGATGTCCACAGCATAAGGCCTGACAAAATCCAGAGCCTTCAATATGTTATCTGAATTGAGTCCGCCCGAAAGTACAACTCTACCAAACTTATTAGCCTCTTTCGCAATATTCCAATCAAACGTTTTTCCCGTGCCACCGTAGATATAATTATTAAACGTATCTAACAAATATCCTGCTGTTTGGTACTTTTTTAATTTCAGTAGATTGAAATCAGCATTCACCCGAAACACTTTTAAACATGGGTACGAAATCTGTCTGCAGTATTCAGGCGTCTCATCTCCATGAAGTTGAACAACATCTATTGGTACAGATTCACAAATTTTATATAAATCACTAAGGGTCATATTTACAAACACACCGACTTTTATAATAAATGGTGGTAGGGATTTCATAATATCTTTTGCAGCGACTGGTTGAATATATCGTGGACTTTTTTTATGAAAAATAAATCCCAAAGCATCAGCATCTAATTCACAAGCTTCCAAAGCATCTATCAAATTGGTGATGCCGCAAATCTTCACCTTGACCATTTAGGCACTCCTACAAATTGTTTAAGAGCCGCTCCAATATCAGCCTGACGCATAAAAGCCTCCCCTATCAAAACTGCATCCACACCAATTTGCCCTAACCTTTGAATATCCTCCTTCTTTTTAATGCCACTTTCTGAAACCACAATCACATCTTTAGGCAAGGCCGCCAGCAATTTTTCAGTTGTTTTAAAGTTCACTTCAAAAGTATTTAAATTTCGATTATTTATGCCAATGAAACTAAAACCGTAAGACAATGCTCTTTCTAACTCCTCGATCGTGTGAACTTCTACCAAGATATCAAGATTAATTTCTCGTGTGGCCATCTCCAGTTCTATGCATTGCATTTTGGAGAGAATTCTCAATATTAATAAAATCGCATCAGCTCCATAAGCGCGGGCTTCAATCGCCTGATAGGGATCGATGATGAAATCTTTTCTAAGAAGAGGTAATTTGACCACCTGGCGAACTTGATATAAACATTTTAAATTCCCTTTGAAAAATTTTTCATCCGTCAAAATTGAAATAGCCCAGGCACCGTTTATCTCATAACTTTTTGCAATAGAAATGGGATCAAAATTTTGACGCAATAGGCCAGCGGAGGGAGAAGATTTCTTTATTTCAGCAATAATTTCAACTGTTCCTGAATCATACAAACCTTTTGAAAAATAATCATGCGTGGGGAGGTTTTGAATTAATTCAAAAAGTCTCGCAATTGGTACTTCTTTTTTGCGCTGTTTAACTTCTCTCTTTTTATTTTTAATGATTTTTTCTAAAACGCTATTCATAGGTTAAAGTATATTGCTCACCTCTATTAAAGCCTCAAGTTTTTTCATTGCTGCTCCTGAATTAATGGATTCCTGTGCCAATTTAGCTCCTTCCAGAAAATTTTGAGCAGCCCCCCCTACCACGAATCCACAGGCCGCATTAGCCACAACAATATCTCTTGCAGGGCCTTTTTTGCCATGCAAAATTTCTAATGTGATTTTTGCATTTTCGTTAGGAGTTCCTCCTGAAACACCATTTCTACGGGTACAATTCATTCCAAAATTTTCAGGTAAAAGACGCCTTTCTATAATTTTACCCCGGCATAATTCAACCACAAAAGTGGGCCCATGAATTGAAACTTCATCCAGACCTTCCTCACCATGAATTATCAAAATGTGGTCAGCACTCAGCTCTCTTAGAACCTCTGCCATAAGTCGCGCCAAATTGGGGTCATAAACACCAAGGACTTGCCGCCGTACACCTGCAGGATTGGTGATAGGGCCTAAAATGTTAAACACCGTCCGAACTCCAATTTCTCGCCTGGGGCTGATGGCGTGTTTCATGGCTCTGTGCAAAACCGGAGCAAAAAGAAACGCAATTCCAATTTTGTCCAAACACAGTCCGACCTTTTCAGCGCTTAAATCGATTCGCACTCCTAATGCTTCAAGTAAATCAGCGCTGCCACATTGACTGGAAATAGAGCGATTTCCATGTTTGGCGACCGGGACCCCACCACCAGCCACTACCAAGGATGCTACGGTAGAGATATTAAAAGTTCCGAAGCCGTCACCCCCTGTACCACACATATCGATGGCATCGGTGTATTGAGTAACCACGGTGGAGGCCTTCTCCCGCATGGCATGAGCAAATCCAGCAATTTCTTGAAATTTCTCACCTTTTAATTTTGAAGCTACAAGAAAAGCGGCGATTTGCGCTGGGGTGGCTTCCCCATTCATGATGGTACTCATGACTTCATAGGCTTCCTGCCGGGTTAAATCTCTCCCTTCAATAACTGTTTTAATTGCTTGTTGAATCATGACTGAATCCTTTTAATTTTATTCACAATTATTCAAAAAACCCTTCAATATCTTCTTCCCTTCACTTGTCAAAATAGATTCTGGATGAAATTGCACCCCGTACATAGGATACGTTTGATGCTTCAAGCCCATAATAATTTTGTTTTTTGTCTCAGCAGTTACTTTCAGCTCAGATGGCAGGCTCTTCATTTCCACGATTAATGAGTGGTAGCGGGTGGCTTTGAAGGGGTTTGATACACCTTTAAAAATCCCATTATTATTATGATAAATTTCTGACGTTTTACCGTGCATCACTTTAGGCGCCCTGACAACCTTTCCGCCAAATGCAAGGCCCATAGCTTGATGCCCCAAACAAACGCCAAGGATAGGTTTTTGAGATGCTAACTCTTTAATTAAAGGGACAGAGATACCTGCATGTTCAGGTCTACCAGGTCCCGGAGATATAACGATACCATTTGGATTTAATTGCTTCACATTTGGTAAATCTATTTGATCATTGCGGTACACTTCTATATCTACTCCCAATTCACCAAGATATTGAACTAAATTGAAGGTGAAAGAATCGTAATTATCGATGACTAAAATCATTCAAGCCCCCTTTCAGCAAATTCGATGGCCGCTTTCAGAGCCGAGGCTTTTTCTAAGGTTTCTAAATATTCTCGCTCAGCAATGGAATCTGCGACAATTCCAGCGCCTGCCTGGAAATAAGCTTGATTGCCTTTGGTTACAATCGTCCGAATGGCAATACAGGTGTCCAAATTACCCGAGAAATCGAGATAACCCAATGCCCCGGCATAGACACCCCGGCATGTAGGTTCAAGTTCACTTATAATTTCCATAGCTCGAATTTTAGGTGCACCTGAAACCGTTCCTGCCGGAAAACAGGCTTTAAGGGCATCAAGTGCGCTCAGCTCAGCTTTTAATTTACCTCGAATATTAGAAACCAAATGCATGACGTGTGAATATTTTTCAGTCGTCATGAGTTCTGTAACTTCAACAGAACCATACTGGCTAACTCTCCCAATATCATTACGTCCCAAATCGACTAACATGATGTGTTCGGCAATTTCTTTTTCATCGTTACGAAGCTCCTGCAGGAATCGCTGGTCGTCCTTTTCATCCTTACCTCTGGGGCGAGTTCCTGCGATGGGCCTGACCTCCACCACCCCGCCTTCCACACGCACCAAAAGTTCAGGCGAAGAACCTATTATGCACATTTCATTGATTTTGATAAAATATAAATAGGGTGACGGATTAATGACCCTGAGAGCCCGGTATATATTAAAGGGGTCCAAGTTAATTTCTTTTTGGAATTTCTGAGAAAGTACTACTTGAAAAATATCTCCTGCTTCTATATAACCTTTGACAGTAGAGACGGCCTGGTAAAAATCAGACTTTGTTAAATTTGAAGACACTTCTGTTGAAATTGAAGTACAATTTTTCATTGGAGGCACTTCTTTTTTCAATTCTTTTTTTATAGTTTCAATTTTATCAATAGCTTCTTCATATTTCATGCGTAGAGGTTCAATATTATTATCCAGAAAAACATTGGATATAATATAAATTTGATGGGTCAAATGGTCAAAGACCAGAACCGTATCAAATAGCATAAACATCGCTTGGGGGAAATCAATGTCATCTGTTTTATTTTTGGGTACCTTTTCCAAAAGCTGAACGGTTTCATATCCAAAATATCCTACGGCCCCACCAGTGAATCGAGGTAATCCCGGAAGATGAACTGCATTATATTTATGCATTAACAGCTTAAGGTATTCAAATATGTTACCTTCAAAATATTTTCTTTTTCCGTTTCTTTCCGCCTCAATTTTATTGTCAGAATATTGAATGGTCGAGAATGGCTGGCAACCCAAAAAAGAATATCTGGCCGTTTTTTCACCTCCTTCCACACTTTCCAATAAAAAGGCTTTTTCTGAAACCGTTCGTAGACGCAAAAAGGCAAAGACAGGTGTTAGCAAATCAGCTAAATAAGAAGTATAAACAGGTACAACGCTTCCTTTCTTAGTTAAATTTTGAAATTCAGAAAAATTTGGATAATACATTTCAAAATGCCTATAAAATAAAAAACCCACTATATATTTTCTATATAGTGGGTTGGATACTTGCTAAAATTTTCTATTAAAACTATCCTGAAGGTATTTTAGATGTATCCTTCCCACTCTTGGCATAATAATACCAATACCAAACGCCCCAATAATAATTTGTGGAAAGGATAATCTTCATTTTAATTTCTAATTTTTAACAATATAAAAAATGTTAGAATTATTGTCAAGAATTTTTTTTCTAATTATTTTGTTTGATCCTATTTATTTTTTTGTTGACAACTAAAAATAATTGTTATAATTTTAAAAAAGGATGATTCATGGTAAATTAATCTGAAATAACAAAATGCAAGGCCCCAAACTAATCATATAATTAGGAAGGAGGACAAAATGAATTTAATGAATTTAATACTATTTCTATTAATCGGTTTAGTCGCCGGTTGGCTTGCTGGTCAAATTATGAAAGGTAAAGGATTTGGCCTAGTTGGTAATCTCATCGTTGGTGTTATTGGTGCTTTTATAGGTGGCTTCCTTTTTGGTTTATTAGGTATATCTATCTACGGATTGGTTGGATCATTGATTGCAGCCCTTGTAGGGGCCATCGTATTGTTATGGATAGTAGGTCTCGTTAAAAAGGCCTAAAAACGTAAAGGGGATTTAGCATCTTTAGATCACGGTATATTGCTTATATTCAAAACATCTAAACATTTGAAGTCTTATTCCTTATGATTGTTTGGGGCCTTTGCTACTTATTAAATTCTTTTGAAAAATATTTTTTTCAAAATTATTTTAATTAGCATTCAACAAATTAGCCAACCTTATTTTCTGAATTTGCTTAAAACAAATTTAATAATTTTCTTCCAATCGTCAAGAGTTAAGCCCTTACGGGATTCATAATAACCTATATTAAAACCAATTAATAGTATAATTAGGCCACATAAGTATTCTAATTCATTCATCTTAAAACGGTGCTAATTGATATAAAATGTTGATTGAACTAATATTGACAACAATAAATCAATCGGCAATAATTGATCCGAATTTAGTGATTAAGAAAAAAGCCACAACAACTTAACAAAATAAATTCTAAAGGAATTTAATAACTACTTGTTTTACAAATCATTGCTTATGGTTCACCACTTAATAAGTTTTTTGGAGCTGTTAAGTGAAAAGTCAAACGTTTTTTCAATTATATTCGTTTTTGCTCATCCGAATTTTATTATCAATGAATTGCTGAAAATAAATGGCTGCTGGAGTGTGCGTATATCTTAAATGACGAGAAACGTATAATCAGAGGTTTTATCCTTCAACTTATAGACTTCTGCAAAATACGGTGTACAACCTTTAGGTTGAGATTGTCATAGGCAGGCTAAAGCCTGTACACCCAATTTTGAGCATTATTTAAATTAATATTGCAGAAGTCTGTTCAACTTAAACTGGGGAGGGTAATAGCAGGTACTTTTATTGCTTTTCTTGACTAGAGACGTGGCTGAAAACTCCTTATTTTAGAAAAATGTAGAATCTTTGCTAATAACTTTTATCAGGTTTAATTCAATTTCATTGTTTCTTACCATACTTCTCATCAAGCTTTTGGATTCCTAATGGCTCTCCGATAATGGTCAAGCGATCGCCTTCTTGCAATACAGTGCTGCCGCCTGGAAAAATGATTTCTCCACTCCGATGGATTAATGCTATGAGACTTCCGTGAGGCATATGCAAATCACGAACAGCACATCCGATGAGTGAAGCCGTTTTTAAATCTGAATGCACATGTAAAGAAAGGAAACGTTCATCGCGAAGTAAAAGCTCCTTCATTTCTTGTTCATTTTTAACATTAAGCCAATGTTTCATAAATCTGTCATCATCTGCGTGTCCAGCGATCTGAGCTAGAATCCTCAGGTGCTGTCCTGAATATTCTTCTGGGCTCACAAGGAAAAAAAAGGCATACACGGGCTTATCCGAGGCATGCTCTCCCAGGAATTCATCATCTACATCTACATCAACGCCCTGTTTAACCCGAACCATGACGATTTCCGGTTGACTTATATCAGGAAGGCGCATATGTGGCAATGCAACTCCATGAGAAACCGGCGTAGCACCGACCCGTGTGCCTTGCATAAAACTTTCTTTCAGTAATTCAATAGGAACAGGCAATCTCTGCGATAGTTGAACAGAGGCTTGTTGCACAACTTCTTCAAAAGTAGCTTTTGTAGATAAGTCGATAAAGATAGCGCGGGCTATCACTACATCATAGGGATCTTCTTGCCTGAGTCCCTTTTCTATTAAAATTCCTCTTAGTTCGCGGTCAAGTCCTTCAAAACGCCGTTCACCCAGCCTTTCAAATATGTGGTAAATGGCACCATCCCGTACCACCTTATCCTTAGCGTAATAAAGATACCAGACGGTACCCAGCACAATTAAACCGAGCATAAACATAATCGACCACAGACCCATCTCAAATATAAGCCAAAGAGGTGCGACGATGCCAAATATCTGCAACCATGGATAGAGTGGCGATCGATAACCTGGATCGTATGATTCAATCCGACTCTCTCGCATTATGATCACAGCAAGACAACTCAAGGCAAACAACAGTAATTGAAAAGCGCTGGCCAATTTAGCAATTTTTGTTGGATCTAACAGGGTTATAAATAGAATAATTAGCCCAACGGTTGTATAGATGGCAATCTTTGGTGTTCTTTGTTTGCTCAGAAAACGAAAGAAACGAGGTAAAAGACGATCCCGACTCATGGCGAGTGGGTAACGTGAAGCACTAAGTATAGCGGCATTGGAAACAGAGAAAAAGGCTAACACAGCGGCAACAGTCATTACTGCTGCACCCCAGGGGCCGACTAATGATTTGGCCACCGACGATACGGGTGTAAGATCGTTGTAAAAGGTTTCTGGCGGAATCACCCCTACCATTACTATTGTGCCGAGACCATAAATTATGATCGCCGTTGCAAGCGCTAAAAACATACCTAATGGCAAGTTCCTTTCAGGATTCTTAACCTCTTCGGAAACACTCGCTATATTCGTCAATCCTACATAGCTGATATAAACCAATCCTGCAGTGCCGTAGATGGCATTGAAACCCTTATCGAAAAATCCTATGAAGTGTTTAGCTTTTAACTGCAAAACACCGATTCCCATAAACCCGGAAAGGATGAACAAAAGTCCTACTACGAGAATGACCTGAAATCGTCCGGTTTTTTTAGCACCTAACGAATTGATCGTTCCAAATAAAATGGCAAACACGATGGCCAGAGGTACTAAAGGAATTTCTGGGAGAAACAATCCTACATAAGCGCCCATGCCGATAAGGGCAAAGGCTGTCTTGAGAATAAGCGCTAACCAGGTTCCCAAGCCCCCAATGGTTCCCCAAAGCGGCCCCATGCTGCGGTCTAAAAAATAGTAGATACCACCAGCCCTCGGCATCGCGGTGGAGAGCTCTGCCATGCTAAATACCGCTGGAATCAGGAGAACCGCAGCAATCAGATAACAGAGAACCACGGCTGATCCTGCCTGGGCTGCTGCTAGTCCAGGAAGCAAAAAAAAGCCTGAACTCAGAGTTGCACCTGTGGCAATGGCATATATGTTAAACAGCGTCAGTTCCTTTTTGAGGCGCTTAGATTTATGAAGAATAGCCATTCTGTTTGTTAAAATTTGTTTAATATTTGGTGCAAATAAAAGGACTGAAAATCACTCATTCGTTCTGTTGAGCGTCCTCACTCGACGTAAAACAATAACTGAAAACGCAACCCCAATTTTCCTTCAGGAATATAAAAATGAATATCAGGGCAAACGAGGACCCAGACATTCCTTCTTAAATATTATAATGGAAATCGGGGAAATTTTTCAGCTAGACCGCTAGAGTTTTTGCTGGACTTAAAAATCTAATTTTAAAAAATATTGCAACGATGTTCAATTCATTTCTTAACAACATTCTTTGAAAGACTATTATAAACAATATCTATCCACCGCTCGGCTGAAATGAACTGCCAACCCCACGATTGCCATTCGTCAGGTAATCCTTCCTTCTTAATATCGTCCAGGTCTTTACCAGACTCCATACTTTGACTAATCAATCCGGTTGTCTCTTTTAACATGCGATGGTATGTCTTTAAGTCATCCAGGGTGGAAAGAGGACCGTGGCCAGGAATAATCTTCACATCTTCAGGTAGATCGCTGATAATTGCCTCAACATTCTTGATCAGCCCTTTTACGTCCCCGCCACTTGCTAAATCGACAAATGGGAACCGACCTGAGAAAAGATTATCTCCCATGTGTACAACATTGGATCCAGTAAAGTAAATCACTGCGTCGCCGTCAGTGTGTCCATGGGGATAGTGTATGGCCTTTATTTCTTCGCCGTTGAAATGGATAGACAGTGAAGCGTCAAAAGTGATCACAGGCCAGGCCTTTTGGGGTTTTGGTGGAGTGACTCGTTCCCCGCGTCTTTGTTCGGCCATTAAACGCTTTCGTACGTTAGTTTGTGCGATAATTGTAGCTTCGGGCCCAAAGACTTCATTGCCGCCGGTGTGATCTGAATGCCAATGGGTATTTATAATGAACTGTAACTGCCCGCTGTTTAGCTTTTTAAAAGCAGCTTTTATTTTGTCTGCCAAAGGTGCAAACTGATCATCCACCATTAAAATGCCATCCTCGCCAACCGAAATACCGATATTGCCCCCTCTACCTTCCAACATATAAATGTTACCCGCTACATGGGTAGCCTTGATTTCTACTTTTGAGAAGTCTTGCTGAACAATGGCAAAGCTTGAACTTAAAACCAGTAAAGTCAGAAAAATAATTAGATAGAATCTTTTCATGAATTACCTCCTTATCATGGTTTACCAGACTTCTGCAAAATTAATTTAAAGCATGCTCAAAATGGGTGTACAGGCTTCACCCTGCCTATGACAATCTCAACCTAAAGGTTGTACACCCTATTTTGCAGAAGTCTATGGTTTACATGTAAATTAAATAGTAAATTGTTTAACGATTGCTTGGCAATATAAGATATTTGTTTTCAAAAATGCAAGAAAATTTTTACAAAAGAGAATTAAACTATTATAACAAGTGCTTGCTTACTCATTGACCGCTGTTTAGAATACTACCTTGATAATTTATTTGCAAAATTGAAAAATAGTTATTATCTTTTATTAACATAACCTAAATTGAGCAAAATTCTGCCTAAAATTGTTTCATAAACGGGTTTAGGCGTAGAGAACGTTGGGTGGTTCACGCTTTAGCGTGGTATTTACGCCTGCCACTACAAGCTAAAGCTTGAACACCGAATCTCCCCCGGCAGGAAAAATCGCTCAATTTATGAATAAATTAATTGTAGGGAGGTAGTAAATAGAGCAGAATCCGATACGACTCTTTGCTCAACTTTATGAAAAATTCTTAAAAACCGATGTACCTGAGCCTATGGATACGGCCGTGGTTCTTTCAACCACCGGTCAACATTGTAAACCTTCATCCAGGGTCGTGTTGCTGAAAGAATTTGATGATCGCGGTTTTGTTTTCTATACGAATCTGGAGAGTCGTAAAACCACTGAACTCAAGCGTAATCCCTATGCAGCCCTCTGTTTCTATTGGGAATCCATTCATTATCAGGTACGAATAGAAGGTTCAGTAGAACAGGTTTCCGACGAAGAGGCCGATGCTTATTTTGCCACTCGACCGCGTGGGAGTCAAATTGCTGCCTGGGCTTCAAAACAAAGCTCAACACTAAAAGATCGCAGCGAATTAGAAGCTCGCTTTCAAGAATTAGAAAAAAAGTTTGCAGGAAAGGAGGTCCCGCGTCCACCCTTCTGGTCTGGAATTCGCGTAAAGCCCGAACGGATCGAATTTTGGAAAAGATATGAAAATCGATTGCATGAGCGAATTTTATATATCCGTAAGAAAGATACCTGGATTAGAACTCTACTCTATCCTTAAACCCTCCCACTTTTTTAAAAATTAATAATTAAAGAGAGGGAGCTGATGAAAATTTCAAAAATATTTCTCATTTTTACTTTATTGAATTTGATTTGTCCTATCGAAATTGCTTTAGTCTTCGCCCAAACCATTTCTAATAAACTGTTAGGGGAATTTGAAAATGGTTGGGATAAATATTGGATGGAAAGAAAAATAAGCGATAAACCTACCAGCTATATAGTTGTGCAGGAAGATACCAATTTTGTTCTCATGGCTAAAAGTGATAATTCCGCATCAGGACTCTGGCGTATGTTAAGTATGCACCCAGCTAAAAGAGGGAAAATATTATGGCGCTGGAAGGTAGCAAAAAGCCTGTCAAAAAATACCCAAGAAAAAAACAAAATAGGCGATGACTATGTTGCTCGGCTATTTGTTGTATTTGAGCCTCACTTCATCAATTGGAAAACTCGTGCTATTTGCTATGTTTGGGCAGCCAAAGAACCCGTAGGTAGCAATTATAAAAATCCATACTCTAACAGCGTAGGAATCATTGTCGTTGAAAGCGGAAACAAGCGCACAGGAAAATGGATTACCGAAAAAAGAGATTTTATTGCAGATTATATGAAAATATTTGGAAAAGCGCCTGAGATGGTTTCTGCTGTGGTTATCATGGTAGATACTGATAATACCGGCCAAAAAGCAATGGCCTGGTTTGATGATATTATTTTAGAATTAGAAGAACCTGAAATTGAATTAGATGAAGCGATAAAAGGTGAAATTATGTATAATCTTTAAATGATTCTATATTTCTCTTCTTTATTTCAAAACATCTTCACAATAAAACACCTTCCCGGGTAGAAATATTTTTTATTTTTCTACCGTTATTAACTCTATGTTTAAAGTTTGTCAAAAAATTAATTTAAGTATTCCTAAAATTATTCTTGACATTGGCTAAAGAATTTCTTATCTTTATCCGAAATTCATATAAAAAACTGGTGAATTTTGATGATTACCCAAACCATTCAAGATTATTTAAAAATTATTTACAAACTGGGCACAAAAGAAGAAGCCATTACAACCAATGCGATAGCAGAGAAATTAAAAGTTTCACAGGCTTCGGTCACAGGTATGATTAAGAAATTAGCGGAGATTAAGTTAATTCGCCATACCCCCTACCACGGAGTGGAGCTTACTAAATCGGGTCGAAAAATTGCTTTAGAAATTATTCGACACCATCGGCTTTTGGAATTATATTTAGCCGAAGCCCTTGGTTATAGTTGGGACCGCGTTCACGATGAAGCCGAAAAATTGGAGCATGTTATTTCAGAAGAATTTGAAGAAAAAGTGTCCGAATTTCTTGGCAATCCCTCTACGGATCCTCATGGGGCGCCTATACCGACTAAAGATGGTGAAATAGCAGAACGCATATTAATGCCGTTAACTACTGCTGAGGCTGGCCAAACAGTTAAAATTGAACAAGTTAGTGATAAAGATCCAGAAATGCTTCGTTATTTAGGAGATATTGGAATTTTTCCAACGGTTGAAATTGAAGTATTGGAAAAAGCACCTTTTGACGGTCCTTTATTAATTAAAATCGGAGAAAATCAACATTACTTAGGACAGGCTCTAACTAATAATATATTAATTTTGCCTGTTTAGCGTATTATACAATCATATAAAATCAGGGTTAACCTTAAAATGAAATTGATAAAGCAGATTACTAATGTATGGATATTGGTTCAAGTTTTTGAGGGGGTGATTTTGTGATTAATCCTTTTACCTCTTTGATAGTTGCAAGTCTTACAGTCACGCTTATTTCATTTATCTTCTGGCCGAAGAGTGGTTTTTTCTGGAAATGGCAACGCGGTACGCGCAATACCATGCGTGTTTTGATTGAAGATGCCTTAAAACATCTTTATGACCTAGAATACCAGGGGTTGAAATGTAGGTTACAGAGCATTTCAGGTACATTGTCAATCTCTGGAGAGCAGGCTGCAAAGCTCATGGCTCGTCTGGAATCCCTCGGATTGGTGAAATCCCAGGATGAGGGATTTCAGTTAACGTCAGAGGGTCGATCTTACGCTCTACGCATGATTCGAATTCACCGTTTATGGGAAAGATATCTCGCAGATGAGACTGGACTTGCAGAAACGGAATGGCACAACAGAGCGGAAATATTGGAACATCACATGACAGACGAAGAGGCTGAGGCTCTCGCAGCTAATGTTGGGCATCCAAGTTACGATCCACATGGTGATCCCATACCTACACCCTCCGGCAGTCTTCCTCCCAAACAAGGGCAAGCGTTAACCGATTTAGCAGAAGGCAAGCTTGCTCAAATAATACACATCGAAGACGAACCAAACGCAATTTATGCACAACTTGTTGCACAAGGTTTACATCCAGGAGTACAATTACGGATGTTAGAAAAAACGCCGGAACGTATACATTTTATCGCTGATGGAGAGGAGAACGTGCTGGCTCCTGTTGTCGCTTCAAATGTTACTGTAGTACCGCTGCCAAAACAACAGAAAATCGAAGGACCTTATGATTCTTTGGTATCATTGAATATAGGTGAAAAAGGCGAAGTAATTGGCATCTCAAAAGCTTGTCATGGTCAACAACGCCGTCGACTCTTGGACCTGGGCGTGATTCCCGGGACTGTCATTTCAGTGGAGATGCGAAGTGCAGGCGGCGATCCAACTGCCTACAATATCCGAGGCGCCTCTATTGCATTAAGAAATAAACAAGCAGAAATGATCCATATTAGACGTGTCAAGGAGGTAGTATAAAATGGCTACCCCTAATATAAGCAGTTGCGAAACCTGTCCAGCACACCAGGTTGAAAATTTAATTAAACTTGGTGTAAGCATGCAATCCTGGGACTATGTGCTGGCACTTGCTGGCAATCCGAACACCGGCAAAAGCACCGTGTTTAATAGCCTGACAGGGTTGCGTCAACATACAGGAAACTGGCCGGGTAAAACCGTCACCAGAGCTGAAGGCGGATATTTTTATGGTGAAAAGCGCTACAAAATAGTAGATCTCCCGGGTACCTATTCTCTGCTTTCAGCCAGCCCAGATGAAGAAGTGGCCCGTAACTTTATCTTGTTTGGCAAACCGGACGTTACCGTCATCGTTGTTGATGCTACTCGCTTGGAACGTAATCTAAACCTGGTTCTGCAGATTCTTGAGATTACCGATCGCACTGTTGTTTGTCTGAATTTAATAGATGAAGCTAAACGACATAAATTTGAGATTAACGATCGGCTATTAGCCAAACAACTAGGCGTGCCAGTGGTACCGACAATTGCACGTCAAAGAATTGGCATCCAAGATCTCCTGAAAACCATAAGCGAAGTTGCAACAGGAAGGTTTGTATGCAAACCTCATCGGATTCAGAGTGGTTCAAAAGACCTGAAACGCGCCATAGACCAACTTGCTGAAAATATTGAAGCAAGATTCCCGAGTATAACGAATGCCCGATGGATCGCCTTACGACTTCTTGAAGGAGACCCCCGTATAATTGAGGCTGTTCGTATAGGAGAATTAGACAAACTCAGTCGAACTGAAGAAAAATTAGATACCGTCGCTGCCGCGGTTTAAAGGATGGGGAATAGTTCAGCCACTATGATAATTAATTTAAAATGCATCAACCCCACTCAGCAGGGCAACGAAGTTCACCCTAAGCGGAGATGATGGGTGGTTTGAATATCTAAGAACGATTAGCTGAACTATCAATTACAAGGTGTAGTATTTATGGTTAAATCAAATGATTCGAATGAAGCAATTCTCGCGAAAGCTAGTTCTTTACGCTGGGAAGTAAGAGATAATTTCCACGATTCTTTAATTGAAGCCATCTACCAAGATGCAGCCCAAATCGCCGAACGGGTAGTGACAAAGGTTGGTGAGAAACCCCGATTCGAATGGGATCGGACTTTGGATAGGCTTCTAACCAGTCGTTGGACTGGTTTCCCAATCATGCTTTCACTGTTAACAGCCGTTTTTTGGATTACTATTGCTGGCGCTAATATTCCATCCGGTATGATGGCAGCCTTACTTTTAGATACTATCCATCCAGCTCTGAAAAATATCACGGCAAGTATCGGTTTCCCGTGGTGGCTGGACGGTGTATTGATTGATGGGATATATTTATCAATGGCTTGGGTAGTTAGTGTCATGTTACCACCCATGGCAATCTTTTTCCCATTGTTCACACTTCTGGAAGATTTTGGCTATCTACCGCGTGTAGCCTTTAACCTCGATAGTCTTTTCAGAAAAGCCGGGGCGCACGGCAAGCAAGCCCTTTCTATGACGATGGGATATGGGTGTAACGCGGCCGGTATTATTACGACTCGAATAATTGATAGTCCCCGCGAGCGACTTATTGCCATAATTACTAATAATTTTTCCTTGTGCAACGGTCGCTGGCCGACTCAAATTCTAATAGCCACTTTATTCATTGGATCCTTAGCCCCGGCTGGACTGGCCGGTTTGGTATCGGCTTCTGCTGTGGTCGGCATCGCACTTTTAGGGGTATTCTTAACTTTTACAACTTCATGGTTTTTATCTCACACTTTACTTAAAGGCGAAGCTTCGTCATTCAGCCTTGAGCTTCCACCCTATCGACCGCCACGTATTTTACAAACCCTGTACACGTCTTTAATCGACCGGACGATATTCGTACTCTGGCGAGCAGTAGTATTTGCTGTCCCCGCGGGCGCACTCATCTGGCTTTTGTCTAACATTAGAATCGTAGACATCAGCCTGGCCGAACATATCATGAATTTCTTCAATCCGTTTGGTTTGTTTATTGGTTTGAACGGTACCATCCTTTTGGCATATATTATTGCTATTCCAGCCAATGAAATTGTTATTCCCACAATTCTCATGTTAACCGTACTAAGTGCAAAGCTCTCTGGCATTGGTGAAGGCGCGGGAGTGATGTTTGAACTTGACGATTTTGCGGCATATATGGAAGTTTTCAAAGCCGGTGGATGGACTTTGTTAACAGCGTTCAATTTGATGTTGTTTAGTCTGGTTCATAATCCTTGTTCCACAACGCTTTATACAATTTATAAAGAAACAGGAAGCAAAAAGTGGACGGCCGTTTCTGCCCTACTACCAATCGCTTTGGGACTGATACTTTGCTTTTTGGTTACTCAAGTGTGGCGACTTTTGTTTTGATTAGCTGCAAAATTTGGTAAGGAATACAGATACTTATCTAAAAACCGAAGACGAGATAAGTCCTAGTAAGAACTCTGTTAATTTCTTTTGGAAACATAATTATCGGAAGATCCAATTTTAATTATTACGTATGCATTTGCTAATATAATTCATAAAAATGCAAAATATTGCGAAATATATAAATTTTATCTTGATTTAGCCTTCTTAATTCTTTATATTAACTTTCCAGCTATATTCAATTCCTAAATCATTCGACTTTTTAAACTTAACAATTCGAATTAATTAAAAAATAAGTCTTTTCAGGTCAACAAAAACCACAAACCGGTTTATTATTTGGGTTATTAGTTAATTACTTCAAGTAAATTTCAGCCTATTTTAGGAGGCCGAAATGGGAGACCAAGACAAATCCAAAGACCAACTCATTAAAGAATTACAGGCTTTACGTAAGCAGGTTGTTGAGTTAAATGAAGCAATGACTAAACCTAAGGCTTCAAACTTTGGAATTCAAGAAGGCGAACAAAAGTACCGGACACTCATCGAAAGGTTTAACGAGGGAATACTAGAAGTAGACAATGACGATGTTATTAAATTTGTCAATGACCGATTTTGCGAATTATCTGGTTATTCTCGCGATGAACTTTTTGGCAAGGTTGCACACAAGTTGTTATTAAGCAAAGAGAATCAAATTTTCATGAATGGCAAAATTCGTCTGCGTCGGCAAAAGATTTCCGATCGATATGAAATTCAAATGAAGAAAAAATCGGGGGACACTATTTTGGTACGAGTCAGCGGCACCCCAGTCCTTGATGATAACGGGAAGGTGATTGGATCGATTGGAATTCACATAGACATTACCGAGCAAAAGCGGGCAGAAGAGGCGTTACGAGAGAGTGAAGAGCGATTTCGAAAGATTTTTGAGGAAGGGCCGCTCGGTATGGCCATTGTTAACTCGCATTATCGGCTCGTCAAAGTGAACACGGTGCTGTGCAAGATGCTGGGATACACTGAGCAAGAACTTATCGCCCTCACTTTTCTTGATATTACCCATCCAGAAGAAAATAAAAAGGATGTCCATTTTGCGGAGCGGCTGTTCCGTGGCGAAATACCGTACTACAAAATTGAGAAGCGTTACATTAAAAAGAACAAAGAGATTCTCTGGGGTACTCTCACTGCCTCTATCATTCGTGATGAGTACGGGAAGCCCCTCTATGGTCTGGGAATGATTGAGGACATCACCGAACGAAAGCAAATGGAAAAAGCACTGCGAGAAAGTGAAGAAAGATTAAGTGCAATTATCAATAATACTCCTAATGTTGCAGTTCAAAGTTATGATTTAAACGGTCGAATATTGTCTTGGAACAAAGCGGCGGAAAATATATTTGGCTGGACACAGGATGAGGCCTTAGGCAAAAACATAGATAAATTAATTTTTGACAAAGACTCTACTTATGATTTTTATTCCACTCTTAAGGATGCCAACAAAACAAAGAGACCATTTGGTCCCAAAGAATGGGACTTTACTCACAAGAATGGAACCAAGGGAACCGTATATTCTACTTTATTCCCTATTGTTTCCACAGAAGGGAATAAAGAATTCATTTGCATGTATATAAACATCACAGAATACAAACGTTTACAAGAAGAATTAGCCCGTGCCCAACGTTTAGAATCTGCCGGTCGAGTCGCTGGCCAAATTGCCCATGATTTTAATAATCTTTTGGCACCTCTCACCGCCTATCCCACTTTAATTCGCGAAGAACTACCGGAAAATTATTCCATATTAGAAATGGTTGATGAAATGGAATCGGCTGCTAATAAAATCGCCGAAATTAACCAACAGCTTTTAGCTTTAGGAAGACGTGGCCACTACAGCATGGAACCTATTGATTTAAATGATTTAGCCCAGAAGGTAGTTTTGTCTCAGCCTTTGCCTAAGGAGATAATAGTGCATGAGGAACTTTCCTCAGATTTGTTTCTGATAAAAGGCGGAGCTGCCCAACTTAGCCGGGCCTTGACAAATCTGATTATCAATGCAAAAGAAGCCATGCAAGGCATTGGGGTTCTGACCATCAAAACAGAAAATGTGTATTTGGATAATCCTCTTAGGGGCTATCAGACCATTAAGCGGGGGGAGTACGTTGTACTTAAAGTTTCAGACACAGGTATAGGTATTGAGCCTGAAATACTGGACAAAATATTTGATCCATTTTTCACCACAAAAAAAATGGACCGGTTGCGAGGCTCGGGTCTTGGGTTGAGTGTAATTCATGGTATTATAGAAGACCATAAAGGATACATAACTGTGGATAGCACCCTAGGCCAAGGGACCACATTTACTCTTTATTTCCCAGTTACTAGAGAAATTGAAATCCAGGCAGCAGAAGTGGTTAAAAAAACAAAAGGAGGTCAAGAAAAGATTTTAATAATTGATGATGATCCTGTCCAGCGAAGAGTTGCTGGTCAGCTCCTCAAACGTTTAGGTTATAAAGTCCACACCGTGTCAAGTGGAGAACAAGCTGTAAAATATGTAAAAATGTACCCTCAGGATTTGTTGCTTTTAGATATGGTGATGGATGGTATCGATGGAGCTGAGACGTATCGACAAATTTTAGAAAACCAACCAGAACAAAAAGCTATACTGTTCTCAGGTTATGCCATGTCTCCACGAGTGCAAGATGCACTTCGATTAGGAGCAGGATCTTTTATTTCCAAACCGCTCACACTGAAAACCTTAGCCACGGCTGTACGGAAAGAGCTTGATAAAAAATGGAAAAAGCGTCCTTTAAAATTCAATAATTAATCTTACACATCGCCTATAGGACAGTTAAATCAGCTTCTTAAACAATTGAGCTACAAAGTAGTAATGGTCTCAAGTGGTGAATATGATGCAATAATTTTAAATTACTTCCTACCTCAATTAGAGAAATGAATACGTTAAATCTATGGCTAACATTTCGGGCTTACCCTCTTAACCCCCTCTGTCACATACTCCTCAAACTGCTCGAAGTTCTTTTTGAACATTGCAGCCAGCTTTTTGGCATGGTCGTCATAGGAAGCTTTATCTTGCCAAGTGTTTCTGGGTTTTAAAACTTCTGTAGGAACATTAGGACAAGAAATGGGGATGTGCAGACCAAAAATAGGATCTTCTTCAGTAGTTATGTTAGTTAAAGAGCCATTCAAGGCAGCGGTTACCATAGCTCGAGTATAGGCAATTTTCATCCGACTGCCTACCCCATAAGGACCGCCGCTCCAACCGGTGTTCACCAACCAGCAGTTCACATTGTGCTTTGTCATTTTTTCTCCTAACAATTTTGAATAAACTGTTGGAGGAAGGGCCATAAAGGGTGCACCAAAACAGGTGCTAAACGTTGCCTGGGGTTCGTTGCTCAACCCTTTTTCAGTGCCGGCTACCTTGGCGGTGTAACCGGAAAGGAAATGGAACAGAGCCTGTTCCTGGGTGAGTTTAGTAATGGGGGGCATAACTCCAAATGCATCGGCGGTCAACATAATAATATTTTTCGGGTGACCGGCCACACCAGGAATTACTGCATTTCTAATGTGAGAAATCGGGTAAGCAGCGCGCGTGTTTTCTGTTAAAGAAGCATCATCAAGGTCAAGCCGTCGGGTGTGGACATCAATAACTACGTTCTCTAAAACGGTGCCGAATTTTCTTGTACATTCGTATATATCTGGTTCGGCTTTTTCGGAAAGTCGAATAACTTTGGCATAACAACCGCCTTCAAAATTAAAAACACCCTTATCACTCCAGCCATGTTCGTCGTCTCCAATAAGTCCGCGAGGGGGGTCGGCTGAGAGAGATGTTTTACCCGTACCAGAAAGCCCAAAAAAGATAGCGACATCCCCTTGGTCTCCTATATTGGCAGAGCAGTGCATAGAAAGTACCTTTTTGCCTTTCCCTTGGGTACCCAGCGGCAGCAAGTAATTCATGATAGTAAAAATAGACTTTTTAATTTCTCCAGCATAACCAGTGCCACCAATTAGAATTAACTTTTTTCCAAAGTTTACGATGATAAATACTTCAGAATTGGTTCCATCCAATTCCGGTGCCGCATGAAATTGCGGTACGTTTATAATAGTAAAATCAGGCCTTACGGACTTTAATTTTTCATGGGGCGTTTGAATAAACAAATTTCTGACAAAAATATTATGCCATGCAGTTTCTGTGATTACACGAACCGAAATTTGATATTCAGGATCGGCCCCGGCCAAACAGTCCTGAATAAAAATATCTTTTCCTTTAAGATAGGCTAAGATTCTTCGATGTAGATTATCAAACTTTTGCGGGTCAAAAGGGCGGTTGACTTTTCCCCACCAGATATTTTTTTTGCTTGAAGGCTCCTGAACGATGAATTTATCATTTGGAGAGCGACCGGTGTGATCTCCTGTCCGTACCACCAAGGGACCTGAATGAGCAAAAAGTCCTTCCTGGCGTTTTATAGCGTGTTCATAAAGAGTAGGTGTTGAAAAATTCCAGTAGGCGTTATTGACATTTTTAATCCCATGAAATTCAAGATTGTACTTGCCTGTATAATCAGCGTGGCTCATGGAAGTTTCTCCTTTAATAATATTTACTCTACAAATTAAAAGTAATTTAATTGGTTACTTAGAATTCTACATCATTAATTCAGCTCTCCATGGCCAGTGGATTCTTAAAATTAAATCCAAACAAAGCAGGATTTTCACCAATGACGGCGGCCGAAACCACATAAAATACAAAGTCATAGGTTTCCTTCGGAATTTTATAGTTTTTCACTAGCAACCAAAAATTTCTTTCTTTCGGATTTGGCGGCATTTTGTCAATAACCTCTTGCAAATTTCCAATTCCCCAGTTGTAAGAAGCCAATACTAACAATCCAGAACCTTGTGCTTTTGTGTTGTATAAATCGCGAATAAATCTGGCGGCCGCGTTGGTGGATTTCACAAAATTGTGCCTCTCATCTCTAGGATCTACATGTCGAAGTCGCCTTAGTGGGCCTATTTTTAAACCATAAGCGACAGCCGTTCTCGGTATAAACTGCCACATCCCTTTAGCGATTCCGTAACGTGTTTTGGGACCACAACGATTCACATCAAATTCGCTTTCCTGAAGGGCTACAAAAAAATATTGCGGTGGTAGATGATTTGCTAACAATTCTTGTGCGATAGCTTTGTTATAACCGTAAGCAATGCTGCGTCCAATAGCCTTTTGCAATCGTGTGGTAGATTTCCATTTTTTTATATATTTATTAACCTCATCCACAAAATCTGCAGGAGCATTGAGTTCGCATTCACCGAATATCCGAGCAATTCGCAAAATGATTCGCTCCTTCTCATTTACTGTTTCGTCATAAACCCCTAATTCCTGAACAAAACGGTCATACTCTTTTTGCATTTGCTGGTACTTCAGTTGCATGGCTTTGATTTTTTGAGCAATTTCTTGGTTGGGAGAATTTGATAATGTTTCAATCAGTCCTGCTATTTGAAGCTCAAGAGCTTTCATAGAGTAAAATATCTCTGACCCCAGCGGCTCCAGTTCGGCTAATCGTTTATGCTGAAGCCACACAATTGTTAAAGCCCCAGAAGCAATTATACTCACAACCAAAAGTAAAAGAAGAAATTTCTTAGATCTTTTCTTTACAGCTTGATTCAAGGCATTCCGCAGATTTAAAGTATACTGCCCCACACTTCTTGTAGCAGATTTAGAGAAATAGTGTTGCAATATCTGTGTAGAGGCAGGGACAGATTGGATTATTGTGCCAAGAAAAGTTTTTTTGTCAAGGCCCTTTTCTAAGAAATTATCTTCTTTCAATTTTAGGGAAACAACCGGTCCCCCTTTACCCAGTTGAATGGTGGCTCTATCTTTGAGTAGGACTTTATGGATTAATTCGCCGTCTAAAAATGTACCATTTGTGCTGTGCACGTCATGAATCCACCATTTGCCGCTTTCAAACAAGATTTCGACATGATGGGCACTGACCACAGGGTCTTGTATTTTAACTTCACATGAATTCGTGCGGCCGATTCTAAATGAATCTGAGAAGGTATATTTACGCTGGTTTTCCTTACCCCGATTTACGGTGACAATTATTTCAGAATTTTTTCGATTATTTAACACGTTTATATATATTTATTAAATTGTGTCCATGCGATTTGGCAAAACGAGGCTGTTGATCATTATTAAAATATAACTATACCATTGAAAAGTCAAGAAAAAATAGAAAGAAATAAGTTAACTTTTTCTATAGTAGTGTTAATCAAATCTTTTTTTTGCAAAAAAATTACTACCAAAATATACTTCCAACGGATTAATAAACCCAACGGATATTTTTTTAGCTTTTCCATCCGTTGGGTTGTTTCTATCCGTTGGCTTTAGTTGGAATTCCTGGCTATTGCTTTAATTGAATTGCGGCTATACCGCGCTAGGTTATTTCAAGGCATAGCCAGATCTATATAAAAACGGCGATTAGAAAGAATACCTTTTCTAATCGCCGTTGAAGTGCTAATTAATTATTTCTAAACTACTTATTTAGCTGTAATTTCTGGCCGCATAAAAACAGCATCTTCAACACCAGTGTTGTTTTTACATTCTTTTAATGTGGCCTCCCAAATCATTTCACCTGCTGAATTATACTGAGCGACAACACCTGCAACTGCAATACCATCCATCATTTTGTAATCTTTAAAGGTCATGGTCATTTGCTCTTTAGCTCCTTCCATATTCAGCATTTCTCCTGTAGTTCTCTCGATGTAATGTGTTTTGGGATTTATATAATGGTTAGAAACATTTCCATATTTATCAGTACTTTGAAGGACCATGTACTTTTCACCGTCAACAGTTTCCGTAGGAAGCTTAGCTAAGGTAAACCCCAATTCCTTGTAGTGAATGAAACCATCTATCCAGGTTGCGGCCATGCTTTCATTTTCCTGGATTTCAGCTTCAGTCATGTTTTGAACATGTCCCATTTGTGATGCCCAGCCAGAAGTCCCATCGAAACAAGAAATATGTACAGGAGTGCCCTCAGGTCCCAAAACATCCATTCTTAATTTGTTGGGCCTTTTGTAAGTGATCTTCATTGGCATTACTTCCGGCATTTCGCCAGCCATTGCTTCTTTGCCTTCCTTTGCGGCCGGGGGCATCATTATCATTTTAAAGTCCCATGTACTGACTTGATCCTGCACAGCCGCCAAGGCTTCAGCACCACCGCTGGCATCGGCCATCATGGTTACCACTTCGTCAACAGTGGCTTCTTTTCCACAGGCCATCCAGAGTATGACAAAACAACCAAACAGTAAAAGATTCAATTTTCTCATCACTCTGCCTCCCTTCTTTAAAAATTTCATACATGATGTAGGTGCAAACCACCAACGTCATAAATTAATTTTAACGGACTATTATAATAAAACCAATTGCAAATGTCAAGTAAAAAACTTTTAAACACATTTTTTTTTATTGCACAGAAAGACCATGATTTGAGATAGTGATCGTTTTATTTAATTATTCGAATTTTTTCAGTTCCTCTTCTATTCTTTTGTCCCAGTACGAAGATTTATCCTTTTGATTTAAGGGACTAACTTGTTTGACAGGCTTTTTCGTCTTGGTATTAGACAATCGGTTTATGGTCTTTCCTACTACAATAATTCCTAACACTATGGCTAATGGGATTAGCCAATAAGCTAACTTGCCTAAAATAGTATTTTGTGATGGACTGGCTAAAATGCGCTCCCCATATTGTGCCACCATCGCTTGTAAAATCTCGTTTTTGGTTTTACCCTGTTTAATCAAAGTACTTATCTTATCACGCACTTCATGAGAAGCACTGGATTCGTGCTGATCTACTGTCATGTTCCAACAACACGGAGCTACTAAACTGTGCTCTAGTTCTGCTTGGAGAGCCTGCTGTTTTTCGATATCTGTTTCATCAGAATATAAAGCTCCTGACCATGCCAATATCACAAAAGAAATTAAACTTATTCCAACTAAATTTATAATAATGTTTCTCATTTCTGCCTCACATTTAAATGTTATTTTAATCATCATAATAACTCTAAAATTCTGGTGAGAATTTAATCAAATTTAATCTTTAAATCAAATACTATTTCATAGTCGCCAATCTTCCTTTGGCTAGATTAGCTTCTTCAGAATCAGGATAATCATTAATTACTTCCTCTAAATAGAGTTTACCTTGTTCCTGTTCATTCATACTAATATAGGCATAACCAATTTTTAAAAGTGCGGATGGAACTTTGGCTCCATTAGAGTACAATTTGACCACCTTTTCAAATTCTTCTATTGATTTTGAATATCGTCCCTGTGCGTAATAAACTTCTCCAATCCAATATTGGGCATTATCAGTTAAATCTGAATTTGGAAATTGTTGGATAAATTGCCGAAATCCATGGAGGGCCAATTGGTAATTTCCTCGAATCAAATCACGATAAGCTGTATTATATAGTTCTCTCGATTCGTCTACTCCAACTGAAGGCTGCTTGGTTGATTCTGTTGAAGCCACGGTATCTATATCTGTTGGTATAAGATCCGTTTCAGATTCAAAAGGTTGGCCAGGACCTAATCTTTGAATTAAAGAAGAAATTCTATAATTGGTGTCTTTTAACTGATTTCGTACTACCTCTACTTGTTGACTGAGTTCTTCAAATTGTGTGGTTAAATCAGCCCTATCTTGACGAATTTTTAACTCTTGTTCAGATAATTGTCTTTTTATTTCATCCAATTCTCTTCGAAGTTGAGAATTCTGATCCTTGAGAAATTTTAATTCACGTCTCAAATTATCCATTTCAATTTGAGTTGAACTAATGCGCCTTTGTGAAGCACAACCCGTAAATATTTCTTGGGTAAAAAGCAAAATTAAACTAAACAGAAGTAGTTTAACAGGATGATTGAAATATCTTTTGGAAAAAGATATAAGAAGTAAGAACCTATTATTTATGATATTTCCTTTGTCCATTTTTTCCCTATTATTGATTTAAAATTATGAATTCTGCCCTTCTATTTTTGGCCCAAGCCTCCAGATTATGTCTTGCATCTAAAGGTTTTTCTTTACCATAACTAATGATAGTGATTCGGTTAGGCTTTATTCCATAACTGATTAAATAATTTCTTGCGGAGATGGCTCTACGTTCTCCTAAAGCTAAATTGTATTCTACTGTACCTCGCTCATCACAGTGACCTTCGATTCGGATATATAATTCTGGATTATCTTCAAGCCTAATGGCATTTTGGGCAAGAATTGATTTAGCTTCGGGGGTCAAATCTGATTTATCAAAATCAAAATGAATCATCTCCAAATAGACTGACACCTTTTCAGGGAGTTCTTTCTGGATTGGACTTTCTGGTTGTTCGAGTTCTAACGCCGTCTCTGGTGACTCCTCAACGGGTTCCGGCTCTGCTAATTCCGGTGGTTCATATCTTACGGTTTCCTTTTCCCCACCACATCCCACAGTGAAAACGAATGTCACCAAAATAGCAGCCGCTACAATCAATCTAATTTTTTTTCGCATCCTGACTCTCCTTTATGAAATTAACAAATCATTTTTAGTAATTAATTCGAGGAGACCAGGCGGGAGAATAATTGACCCCACCTGAAGTTATTCTTTTTTGATCTGAGCCATCCCAGAACATAGAATAAAGTTTCTTTTTGCCGGAGCGGGTAGAACTAAAAATCAAAGCAAATCCATTGGGTGACCAGGAAGGATTTTCGTTACTACCTAAGTTCTGCGTTAACCGCATTATATTCTCACCTGTTACATCTATGGTGAAGATATCAAAACCAGATTTAGTTCTGGATACATAAGCAATTTTATCTCCCCGTGGCGACCAGTTAGGAGAAGCGTTGTAACTCCCTTCAAAGGTCAAACGTCGTACATTCACTCCATCGGAATCCATAATGTAAATTTGGGGTGAACCTGAGCGATCCGAAGTAAAAGCAATTTCACGGGCAGAAGGAGACCAAGTTGGTGAAGAATCGATGGATCGGTTGAATGTTAAGCGTCTTAACTTTTTCTTTTCTAAATTTAAAATGTAAATCTCAGCATTACCATCTTTCGTAAGAGTCAAGGCAATTTGGCTGCCATCTGGAGACCAAGCTGGAGCCGAGTTTAAGCCTTGAAGATTTGAAAGAAGAGACTGGCTACCAGTACGAAAATTTAAAATATAAAGATTTGGATTCCCATCTTTATAGGAGGTATAACATATTTTACTTCCATCAGGTGACCAGGCTGGCGAGAGGTTGATGCTTTTATCATCAGTAATGTCTTTGGCATAATAACCGTCGTAATCCATCACAGAAATTTCTTTGGTTCCATCCTTTTTTTGATGCACAAAAGCAGTTTTGGATTCAGCCACACCTTTCTCCCCAGTTAAACTGTAAACAATGTCGTCCGCAATTCTATGAACAATATATCGTTCTTTTCCAAAAATATCCGTGAAATCTTTTCGAATAATCGTTTTACCTGAAGCACCATCGATCACGTGAGGCCGGATTTTAATTTTGTTATTGTGGAAGCGAAATCCTCCTGTGATCCAGGCAAGAGCATTTAAACTGTCTTCAGCTCTTTCCTTTAATTCATTAACACTCTCTTGAGGTGTGCCCGATTTTATGTTTACTTTAAAAAATCCAGACATCCACAGGTCATTGCTTAAGACTTCTGTAATTAATTCTGATATTGCATCGGAATTGTTATCCGTGTTCTCTCCAATAAAGGGATATAAATCTATTTCCATTCTCTGAAAAGTCTTGGTATATATTTTTAGAAATACATCCGTTTGGGCATATAAAGTGGAGGTGCATAACAAGAGAATCTCTATGGAAAAAATAAACTTAGTCTTGAAATTAAACATGATCTTAGGGCCCCTGTTCAAATTCAAAGTGTACTCCTAATTCTCTTTCTGGGAAATCAAATGGCAGAGGAGGAAGAGGATTTGCAAGGCTAACCGCCCGTAGGGCTGCTTGGTCAAACAGATAATCACCTGATTTTTTTTCAATCAATAAATCTGTAATACGCCCACTCCTTTGAATTTTAAAATATAATATCGTCTTTTTGGAAAGCGATGTCCTGGTTGCATAATGAGGCGGTTCCCAGTTGTTTTGAATTTTTGATTGCAGCAGTGCTAAATAATATGAAAATGGAAATTCCTTAACATCCAAGCGAACACTTTCACCGCCAGCGACTGACTTCCCCTCGGTTTTTTCTTTAGTAATTTCAGTTTCTTTTGGCTGTTCTATAGGTTCTTCTTTCTTTAACTTCTTTTTTTCTAAAGTGATCCCCTCAAGCTTTTTGGGTTTGGGTTTAATTTCTTGCCTACGTGGTTGAATCTTTTCAACTTCTGGGGCTTTATAGGAAACGGGCTCTATTCTAACTAACTCAACTGGAATTACTGTCGGGTAGCCTTCCCATTTGCGAATTCCAGGCTTACTTATAAAAAGAGCTAAAAAAAGTATAACATGTAGCGAAAAAGAAAACAGCAAATTTAATTTCATTTTTTATTGTTAGGCCTTTATTTCTTTACTTTCAAGAATCCTTCTATCGTCATACTAATATCTTTAGCAATCTTACGTAACAAAATTGGGGAAATATCCCTACCCTGATGAAATGGTACGGTAGTACGCCTTCCGTCTGGATGCTGATACTGCTTATGCGAGCCACGTTGACGAACTTCTCTGAACCCTAATGCTTTGAGTATTAAGGTGACTTCACGCGGTTTGAGAACTGGAATCTTGCCCACGTTCAACTGACTACTACATTCTGTGTGCCAACAAATTCACTTTCTAAATGTGGTTCACCGTCCTCAAGAAGCATCTCTATTACTTGCTTAAGATTCTGGTTTAGTTCGTCCAGCGTTTCTCCTTGAGAATGTGCCCCAGGGAATCCAGGCACATACCCTACGTATAAACTAGTTTCAGGACATTGTTCAATAACGGCAGTGTAAATTTTCATGGCTGGTCACCTCTAAACTTAAATTATCGACTTAACTATCTTGCGCTTTATCTGCGCCAGAGGCATTTAGCACAAGGTTTAATTAAACACAAATAATTTTGAAAAACAACAAGTCCAACGCGTTAGATGCAAACGCTACTTTGATTCCAAAAAAAATACCAATTTCTTGACAAAAATGTTAAAAGTTAAATTGAATTGACGAAGTAATAGGTACAAGATCATTATTTGTAGTAAATGTACTTACGAGTCTACTTTCTAAGATCAAATTTATATTTAACGTTAGAGGAATAATTACTCCAAAACCTAAAGATGCAAAGCCCTCCTTTACAAGCATACCACTACCCGGATAAATAGTAATATATTTTTTTCCTGGATTATCCTCCCACCAGTCCTCGACTAAAATTTTACCAATATCCGTAATAAATAAGCCACCACGTAAAGTTAAGTATGGTTTAATAAAATTGTCATTATTAACAAATCTAGTGGCAAGAGATAATTCAGTTACATTTGTACTTTCGCCTTCAATATTAGTTCGAAAACCCTCATCATCAGGATAATTAATGTTTATATTGCCACCAACGTAAGACAAATTTTGATAAGAAACATTTGCTAAAAGTTTTATACTGGGAGTTAAACTATATGAAATTACGAAACCAAACAGCCATCCATGATCCCAATTACCCAACACATTTTTATTAGTGAGATTAGAAATATAGCCACTGCTAATTTCGTAATTGAGTTTTGACTGTGAAAATCCTTCTACTGAAATGCAGTAGATTGAAAGAAAGGAAACGAATAAAATTACTTTTTTCATTTATCCATTGAATTGCAAATTCAACGCTTTCGTGGCTTTAAGACCAATCCCAATTTTTCTATTTCTAATCCCTTAATAACATCCATGACTTCAATGACTTTACCGTAGGCCACTTCTTTATCTCCTTGAAGTAGAACTGGTTTTAATCTACCAGAGGCTTTCCTTTTTTCCAATCGATCACGAAGGACTTGAAGTGAAATTCTCTCTTTGTCCCAGTAAAGTCGGCCTTCCCTTGTTACAGTTAAAACAATCGCCTTTCCAGGATCAATTTCTTTGGCAGCGGCCTGTGGCAATTGAACCTGCATGCCTGATCTGAGAAGTGGTGCGGTAATCATAAATACAATAAGTAAAACAAGGGTGACATCGACCAAAGAAGTAACATTTATTTCGGAAAGATTGGTATATTTACCGGACTTCATGAACCTCCTTTTTTGTAAAAGCCTCAATAAGGTCTGAATAAAAAATTTCTAATTCTGAACTTAGTCTTTTTAATTTATTGACAAAATAGTTATACGCAATCACTGCGGGAATCGCGGCTCCTAAACCAGCCACGGTAGTAATTAATGCTTCGGCTATACCCGGGGCTACTACACTTAGGTCTGCCGAACCAGTGTAACCTATAGCCATGAAGGCACTCATAACTCCCCAGACTGTTCCAAACAAACCAAAGAAAGGGCTGACACTCCCTGTGGTTGCTAAAAATACCAGATATTTTTCCAGGCCCAATACTTCACGACTTACAACAGAGTCAAATAGTCGTACAAAATCTTCAGACGAGTAAGTTTTCTTTGTCCGTTGCTCCCGCATAATTTCAACGGTTCCAGCCATGGAAGAACTCTCGTAGGTGGCTTCTTCTTTATTCATCAACCAATAGGCTTCCTTAAAAACCACAACAAAAGGATTAGTTGGAAATTTTCTGCCAGCCTGAAGAATTTCTCGTGTACCTTTGTGTTTACGGAAAAGTAATAAAAATTCTTCCGATTCTTTTCGAAGGCGTTTAAAGACTCGAAACTTTTCTAAAATAATAGCCCAAGAAACAACTGAGAAGAGCAGGAGAATGGCTAATACTACCTTGGCTACAATTCCCGCATTTAAAACTAAATCCCAAACATTTTGTGTGAGAGTTTCCGGTTGAAGGAGGGATTGGATAGAAAAAGACACATTCAAATAAAAATTCATGAAATTCAACTCCATATTAAGCAGTATATTTGTTTCGATTTTTTTACATCAAATACTTTCGGAAGTTCCCAACACATCTTACTTTATTCAATTTTATCGACAGGCTTTTTATAATACTGCAACTCTTTGAAATTCATAATTGAGTGAACTGCAAAAAGGTGATTGATCCAAAAGCTGACCTTCTTAACTGATAAAAAGAGCGTTGGTTATTAAAGATTTACATACAGATATGAAAACCAATATTTTGATAAAAATTAAGAGAAGGTCAGCTTTTTGTAGTATACTCATAATTGATTAATCAACTACCCTTATTTTTATATCAGGAGACACCTTACATTTACTAAAAGTTTAATATATTTCTATTAAAAATAAAAAGCAAGGCAAAATTTCTTTGCCTTGCCTATGAATTTTTGCCTTTTAAAAAGCTTTCAAATAATCGCTAAAATCTCATCATCACTGAGAAATAGATATTCCTCATCTCCCATTTTCCATTCATCACCGGCATATTTTCCAAAAAGCACTTTGTCGCCTTTTTTAACTGAGAGGGGAATTCTTTTACCGCTTTTGTCAATTTTTCCAGTACCTACAGCGATGACTTCGCCTTTTTGCGGTTTTTCCTTTGCTGTATCTGGAATAACTATGTTGCCTGCTTTTTGTTCTTCTTTTTCCAATCTTTTAACTAATATGCGATTCCCTAAAGGTTTTATTTCTTTAATCATCAATTATACCTCCTTTCTAATTTTAATTATTCCAATTGCAACTTTCAATTATTTTTTAATATTCTTTCACTCTAATCAATAAAGAATGTTTTTACTGCTGGTATTAAAGACCTGAGCCAAAGATATTGTTCATTTACCAGGAATAATAAAATTTTATTAACTTACGTCCCAAAGATGTAGGAGCTAAAAATTCATCACGTATAAAACGGAATACTGGTAAAAAGCTGGATCCTCCTCCAATTAGTTTGGTCAAAAAACAGCCGGGCTGAGGCTCTGCAATAGGCACTTCTGGTTCGGGCTTTGGTTGGGTACCAACAATAGAGTCAAGAGCTTGAATTCTACCTTCACCTTCAATGTTGTCGTTCCCAGTACCCAAATCCTTGGCATACCCTTCAAGACGAGCCTTTAGGTTTAAAGGTGTAATCACTTGGTACTCTTTGATAATCAAAAGCCCCACTCCAGCAGCCAAAGGTGTGGCCATACTGGTGCCGGATAATTCAACATAGAAATCATCAATTATTTGGCCAAGACTCGTGTTTTTAGCGCGCCCTGCAATAATGCCTACACCAGGGGCTACTACATCGGGTTTTTCATAACCGTCAACTGTCGGACCACGGGAACTAAAATTGGCCACCTGGTCATTATCATCTGAAGCACCAATGGTAATAACTTTGGTGGAAACCGCTGGAGTACCGATAGTTCGTTCATCAGGTCCGCTGTTGCCCGCGGCACAAAAAACCGCTATGCCTTGATCTACCGCAGCTTCACACATGATTTGTAAAATATCTTTGACGCCTGGTTGAGCCGTCCCTCCTAAACTTAAAGAAATGACATGGACATTTTGCTCATAGAGCCACTCAATACCATCGGCAATACTTGAGGCACTGCCACTGCCATCGGAGCGGAGTCCTTTGGCCATGTACGTTTTTGCTTCGGTTGCGGCGCCGCTGTATAGCCCGTTGGATTTACTGCCGTTCCCAATCGCAATGGTTGTCACATGAGTCCCGTGGCCATTACCGTCAAAATTTCCCTCACCTGTGAAATCGATTGTGCCCAAAATCCGTCCCGCTATATCAGGATGATCTTGATCAACACCTGTATCGCAAATCCCGATAATCATGTCCTCACCCCTATTCGGACGCTGCCAAACTAAATTCACCCCTACCAGCGGAATAGCTATATCCAGACAGTGGTGCACTTCAAAATCGTGATAAATTTCTTTACAATGAAAAGGCTGTATGGCTGCGTTCAAAGATTGAACGCTCATTTCTTTTACATCAGGTATTTCTATTTTAAATATATTAGTAAGCTTATATTTTTTTATAACTTTTATTTCACCCAACTTAAGCCGCTGCTGTAATTCCTCTAGTGAAATATCTTCTTCCAAGCGAACGAATTTAATCATCCTTTATCCCTCCTTATTAATTATTCAGGTATAGCAACAATTAATCACAAAGAACTCATTTAAATTTTAACCAAAATTTTTTATAGGAATTTCTATTTCAGAATTCAAAGTAAATAATCCCATAAACTAAAAAATAACGGCCTTTGAAGAATTGGTATAATGAATATAAAAATATTTTTCAAATTATCAAGAGAAAGAAAATAAAATTCTTTCATAACAGAATCCCTTGCTCCTCTTTCAACAAATTTGAAGAGAAAGAGGTCTTTGGAAATCTTGATAGTTTTCTCTTGTTGTATTTTCCTGTTATTAGTGGTTTGACAACTGTTCCTTTTATTGGTGGTCAATTGGAAGGTGGATATGCTCCAGGTGATAATCCATTCTTCTTCGGAGTATTGGCTGGTGTGAAAATGTTAATCCCCCATAGCGGAGGTGATATCTCCATTCAGTCTTTTTACTTGCGTCAAAACTTCGAATGATTCGATATCAATAACCTTGGTTTCTTACTGGACATCTCGATTTTCTTTTAGTTATGAATTTTAGCAGTGATTCTCAATTCTAAGTTTGAATTTTAAATAAATAAAAGGACCTTCACTAAAAATTTGGACGATATCCCAATTAGTTTTACGGCGATTAATGATTCTTTTTCCTATCTCATTCTTTAAAGCCTCTGACGAGGTATAAGCTTGAATTGGAATCTTCTCTTCAGTGTAGTTAAAATTTCCCATCTTCTTTGAAATTTGGATTGAATCCTTACTCTTACTTTTGAACATCTTTAATTTTATAATCTGAACGTGTTCTAAAGTTCTTATATCATTAATAATCGTTAGAATGTTCAGCGAGGCAAGTGATATTTTAAATGATTTAACACATTCGACAATTAGCAACAGGTCCGACTCTTTATATTATAAGACAGTTAAAAATGAAAAAAAGTTATAAAATTTTTCAAAATAAATTTAAAAATTTGACTTATCTTAAACCTCAACTTCTGCCTGTCTTTGTAATTCTTTATTTTTAAGGCTTTGTGTACTTTGTGTCGTTGTGGTTATAAATTATTCAGGTTAATTAAATGTGTAATTAACTACTGTACACGGTGAATCAAGTATTTTATAAAAAATATAAGAACCGCCCGCATAGACAGCGGACGGTTCCCGGAGGGAGAAACATGAAAAAGGAATACAAAGAATCTCTATTTTATTTAACTAATAACGGCTGGCATAAGATTCCAAAAAATTACCTAATTATTACATTGGCCAAAGTATAAAATGATCACATTAAATATAATAATCTACAGCAGAACCACGGTTTACTGTTTTCATTATAGGTGTTTTGATAATTTCGCTTGACTCACTGCTAATGATTTTAATATATTTGGTTATGCAACGATTCTGAAGCCAGACTAATGGACCAGAATTATTATTGAAGTGGAATACGATTAAAGAGACTCCTAAAAAGCTATTCATTTTGAAATTCAAGTATTAAATTAATGTAATCAAAATTGTGCTTTTGGATTTACCATCTTACTTAAAGCCATTACAGGAATTATCGTTTAATTTTTGAAAATTGATTAAAAGTCTAAAACTAAAACCCCCATCAATAAAAAAGCCCCAACGAATTTCGGGGCTTCACTCCTTGTTTAATAAAATGTTTTTTAGTAGCGGGGGGCGGATTCGAACCGCCGACCTTTGGGTTATGAGCCCAACGAGCTACCAGACTGCTCCACCCCGCGATGTG